>CAZFZX010000051.1:0-23114 GCA_964523765.1 uncultured Enterobacteriaceae bacterium | reverse complement strand
GAATACTCCTTGTTGATTGTTCAGCCTTTACAACTGATCTGATCAATAGGGACCATCCGAGTTCAATTTAACTGCTCAGTATTTCTGCTCCGTTATTTAGAGTCGCGCAGGTTGATCTGGTCGCACGCGGGGCCGCCCCGGGCAGAAAATGTCCGTATTCTCGAAGACTTCCGATACCGGTCCAAACGGCTCAGCTACACCGCCAAATCCTGTTCCTGCACCGTGCAACCGACAGTGAACGAAAGCGCCAACTAGGAGTCGAGCGTCAAACGCAAGTCGATACAAACCACCTGACCTGCCGATGAGACGAGGACTGAGAGTCGCGCGTCAAGCAACAATACGGTCGTGGAGCGCCTGGTCCAGTTCCACGAAGGCCCCCCGTTCCGGGTCGTTGAAGTAAAGTGTGTCGGTCGTCTCGCTGGGGTCGAAGCCCTGGCGCACTAGGTCGGCTTTCTTCTGTTTGAAAGTCGCGGTCACCTCAAACTCATCGCCGACGCGTAGAAAAAGCGGGCGCGCGTACTCGGGCAACTGTTTGACTAGATGTTCATGGAGGTCCCCAAGCTCGATCGGGCCGTCGCAGACGATCGCGGCCATTCCAGCTCTGCCGTCCGAACCGGGAACCTGCACCCCGTAGACATTCGCCTCCAGGATGCCCGGAAAAGCCGTCATCGCCACGGCGACCTCGGCGGTCGACACGTTCTCGCCTTTCCAACGAAAAGTATCGCCGACCCGGTCGACGAAATAGAAATGGCCGTTCTCGTCCTTGCGCATCAGATCACCGGTGCGGAACCACCGATCGCCCTTCTCGAAGACGTCGCGCAAAATCTTTTTCTCGTCGTCGGCTTTGTTGGCGTAGCCCTCGAAGCGGCTCGTCGGTCTACAGGCGTCATTGACGATCTTGCCGATCGCCTCGCCGGTCTCGTTGGTCGCGCACGGAACGCAAAAGCCCTCGTCATTGCGAAAAACTTGCTCTGTCTCGATCTCGAAGCGAACGATGGTCGTGGGGAAACGGTGGGACAGAAACCAGGGGATGCGGCCGACCGCGCCGGGCTTTCCCTCAAAATTGATCAGGCTCACGTTGCCTTCGGTCGCGGTGTAGAATTCCAGGATCCGGGGAATGCGGAAGCGGCTTTGCAGGTCTTCCCACACGTCCGATCGCAGACCATTGCCGAACGCTAGTCGCAGACGATGTCCGGTCTCGCGCGGGTGCGGCGGCGAGTTAACCAGATAGCGACAAAGCTCGCCGATATACTGGAACAGCGTGCAGTCGAAGCGAACGATATCTTCCCAGAACTCGCTTGCAGAGAATCTTTCCCGAATGATCACCGCACCGCCGTTGATCAGGACGGCCCCGGCGGCGCTCAGCCCGCCCGCGACGTGATACATCGGCAGGCAGTCGTACATGCGGTCGGATCGTTGCGTATTCATCAGCGCGGCAGCGCCGAGGATGATCGACAGCACGCGATAGTGGTTGACGTTCGCCGCCTTGGGCAGACCGCTGGTGCCCGACGTGTAGAGGTAGAGCGCGCGATCCTCGATCGTCAGCGGCCGGCGGTCGGTTGGCGCGAGCGCATCGCCCGGCAGTTGGTCGATTTCGCGATCGATCCGCGGAAATTCGTCTCCAGTCTCGCCGTGTACCCAGACCTTTGGGGTCGACGCGAGTAGTGGCTCTGCCGTTTTGAAAGCAGCGAGCAATCCGGCAGCAACGATAATGTGCTTCGGCGCAACGATGTCGATGCAATGAGCGAGCGATGGCCCGACAAGATTGGTGTTGAGTAGCGCAACGACGCCGCCGGCGCGCGTAATGCCGATCCACACAGCCATGAATTCCGGCCTGTTGGGCATCAGCAGGCACACCGCGTCTCCCACCGACACATCTTGGCGGAGCGCCCACCGGGCGTAGCGATTCGACCGCTCGTCGAGCGCTCTATAGCTCAATTGCTCAGTTTTTCCGATAAGCGCCGGCGCGTCGCCGAATTCTTGCGCCAATTCTTCGACGATATCGGGAAATACGCGGTCCGGGTTCTTCGCGATCGGCGTAACCATCCGGAGTGCGCGCGCGGCTTCCCTGAGGACCACCGCGTCGCCTTTGAGACGATCGAGAAAACGAAAAGCCATCTTTCGCCCCTGCGTTACCTGCCGAAAGTCGCCGTAATCTGCCCGGAGTCTGACGAACGACCTCACCGAGCGGCATCAGAAGATTGTCGGCCGAGGCAACGGGAAATTCAAGCTGCTTTCTACCGCAGCTTAAGCACGAATCTGTCAGTGAGTCGCTAGTTCGTTTCGGGGCGGCGAATAAACGCCGATCGCCGAGCCGTAATACGCGATATGCGAACCTGCACGGTCGTCGCCGGCGAAACAGAAGGTCTGGTCCCAGCGTCGCTGGTCATCGCGCGCCGGGCGACATAGGATTTCGATCTTTCGGTTGCTTGATGGGGAGCAGGTTATGACACAGTCGTTGAAACTCGGTTTCTTTGGTCCGATGAAAACCCTGGACAGTGCAAGCTGGGCGCTTGAAGCGATCGGAGCGGGTGGCTTGCGGGCGTGGATAGACCACGCCCCGATGCCGGGCGTAACGCCCGCGATTATGCGTTGGTGGTTCGAGCACGTCGATTCGTTCACGACATTCAACGGTACGGACTTCACCGGGCCTGAAGTCCGCGCCTACCGATACTGGCATCCATTCGATCACATCAAAGTAAGTTGGGCGAAAAAGGTACTGGGAAGTGATGGACGGATAGGGGAGGGTAGCGTCATCGCCATCGATGAGGATATCGGGGGGCGTTACCCGGTGCGCGCGAAGGCGCGCGTGTCTCGTTTCGATGACGGCGCTTTCAACTTCGATCTGCTTGCCGGCGGTGTTGCACCGGTCGGCCAAGTGCTCCACGTTTGGGATCCTTCCGAGGGCGGTCTTCGGTTCCGTACCGAGGTGATTATCGACTCGCCCGTCCCGATCATCGGCCCTATTCTAACTTGGCTCGCACGTCGATTTGCTTTTACCGATGACTTACTCAACGCTTGGATCTTGCACAACATCGAGGAAAGCGGTGAGACCGAACGGTTTGTTCCACAGCTTTATGAGCACGCAAACTTGGACTGATTCCGTCAATACGCTCGCATCTTCCGGATCTTCGAGTTCGAAGCCTAAATAATCGATCCGAAAAGTGCTTCACGCTGTTGGTAGGTCCGCGCTACCGTCACCCCGGACTCGATCCGGGGTCCAGTCAAACAAAGTCCGCCCTACCGTCACCCCGGATTCGATCCGGGGTCCTTATTCCGAACTGATCGATATTCCGGATCAACTATTTAGCGGCTCAGCAAAAGCAGGAGCCAGTATCCCCAATAAGCCATGACCAGCACGGAGCCGATGGCTATAACCATTAGGAAAATGCGAGCGATCCCCCGTGAGGGCTCGGCGGCGAACGGATTAGCAGATGTTTTCTTTTGGCTGCGCCCGGATTTCGCTGCCTTCGGCAATTTTCGAGAGCCCGAATTTTCACGCCGCTGCCGCGGCTCGCGCTCAGTTAGCCTCGATCGTTTACCAGACACAGCACCGGCCCGACGTTTTCCGCTCGGGCGGCGGGCGCGACGGGACGGCGCGTCGTTGCTTCTTTCCGGGTCTCGGAAACGAATTCGTCAACGAGATCCTTGGCCTCCTTGAGACCGATCCCGCGGGCTGAGCGCAGTCGTTTGATGGCCTCGATATTTTGGTTGCTGGCCAACGCTTCGACGACTTCCGCAGGCAGCTCACTGTTTCCGTGTTGGTCGCCCGCGGTGTGGTGGCGCGGACGTGCAGCCCGGTCTTCGCCCTTCTTGAGGAAAGCATCGACCAACTCTTTGGCGTCCTTTAAGCCGAGTCCACGGAGTTCCCGCAGCCGCTTTATCGCCTGGATCTTCTCATTTCGACCGAGTGCTTCGACGACTTCCGGTGGCAGTTGTTCTTCGCTCATGGCCGAGGGACGGTGATCCACCTACGCGGCTTTTCGGGAAAATTGCATATGCAAGTGACGTCTTCTGTTTTCCGAGATGTCGGTTTGCCCGCCCAACGCGGCAAAGTCAACCGACGGTATCCTTACCGCCGCTTCTAGCGCTGAGAAACTGGTCGTAACCATCCATCGCCTTGGCGGCACTGTAGAGAGCGACGCCGCCGCCCATCTCGACCGCGACGCCAAGGGCTTCGGCCGCCTCTTCTCGGGAAACCCCGAGATCATTCAGCGCGGCACTGTGCCAGGCCATGCAACCGTCGCAGCCTTGGGCGACAGAAATTCCGAGGGCGATCAGTTCTTTGGTCTTGATGTCGAGCGCCCCGTCCCGAAAAGTCGTTTGCTGCAGCTTGCCAAACGCAGACATGGTATCGGGTAATACATCCCCGAACTTGCCGAATGCCTTCTTCGCGTAATCGACGATCTCCGGATGATCTATCATCTTTGATTCTCCGTAATGGTTAGGGTCAAGTGTTCACGAATTGCGAAAGCCTCAGTAGTTCCGCAAAAGTCTACTAAGACGAGGCAAAGCCGCCTTGCCCTGGTCGGTCAGTCACCTGCGGAGAGCAAACGCGGCGCCGTTTCGAAAGTTGACGTGTTTAGCGATCGATTTCATCGAATGCAGATCAGTCGAGAACTCCGGCGCTTTGGTCGAAGACGATCTTGCCGCCGACGATGGTCATGAGCACTGGGATTTCACCGATTTTGTGCGGGTCGACAGCAAGAATATCCTCTCCGATGATGCAGAAGTCGGCGAATTTACCGACTTCAATGGAACCCTTCCGATCTTCCATTCGATCCTGCCAGGCGCCGTTGATGGTGTAACTACGGATCGCTTCTTCGACGGTGATGCACTCTTGCGGGCCACTCACTTTCCCGGAAACCGATCCTTCCCTTAAAACAGCCGCCTGTACGCCCTTCCTCCAGTTGGGGTATGTTACCGGAGCATCAGAACTGCTCGTCATGTTAACCCCAGCGTCAAGGACCGTTCGCGTGGGCCACTCGTAGGCTGCGCGCTCCTCACCCACCACCGTCGCCTCAAAATCGGCAATCATCGTGCAGATGGAGGGCTGCATGGCGATGCCGCAATTATGTCTGGCAAGCGCTTGTGCTTTTTCGCGGCTTATAAAGTCACCATGGATGATGTAGTGGCGCGGATCGCCGCCCGGATTCTCCTCGCAAGCTAGAACAAAGCCGTCAACAGCTGCGTCGATCGCGCGGTCGCCGGTAGCGTGGAGTCCGATCTGCATTCCTTGGGAATGAACAAATCTTATCATTTCAATAAGGTTGTCGCGTTGTTCCTGATCCGTTTCACCGGGAATAACGGATGTCCCGTGGCCGAAATCACCGCTGACGTAGTCCTCGTTCATCCAGGAGGTGTAGGTCAACGGTATGCCGTCGGCAAACAACTTTGCTCCCGGGAAATTGAGCCGTGTCTTGTCTACATCGGTGGGCACTTCGAATGTATCCATGTTTTTCTTGATATCTTCTAACGTCAGTGCGCCGTAATCCCCATAGAGAAGTAAAACGTTTGCTCTCGCGGTCAGTCTTCCTTCACCCAATAACTCCTTGTAAATGTGAACGAATTCGCCGCCCATCACCCCGTACAAATAGCTGTCGCCTCCGGGACCGATAGCCGGATCCGTATAGCTCGTTACGCCGTCGGCATTGATGTGACTCAGAGCTGTGAGCAGGGCAGTCTTCTTCTCGTCCCTGGTCAGGGGTGGCACGTGCGCCGACACCAGTTCCTGCGCACCCATTTCCTTGAAGATACCCGTCGGTTCACCACTATCGTCCCGTTCCATCTCGCCTGACTGAGGGTCGGGCGTTTCGTTCGTAATTCCGGCTATCTCGAGAGCTTTGCTGTTGGCCAACAGCGTGTGGCAGGAAAAGTCCGTAAAAGCGACCGGGTTGTCCGGGGAGACCGCGTCCAGGTCCCATTTTCGCGGTAGTACAGAGGGGTCGGTTTTGCATTCTTCAAGGGAACCTTGGTCCCAACCGAAGCCGCGTATCCACTCGCCAGCAGGCATCTTAAGCGCCTTTTTGCGGAGGGCTTCGACCATATCGGGGATCGACTTCACGGCCGGGAAGGTTAAATCGATGGCTAGAGGCGGTCTGGTTGCCCCGAACAAAGGCGCATGCAGGTGTGTATCGTTGATGCCCGGTAGGATGGGTTTCCCCTTGAGATCTAAAACCCGGGTGTCGGAATCAATTAGCGACTTAACCTCATCGTTTGTGCCAACCGACACAATTTCGCCGTCCTTCACAGCCACCGCCTGCTTGATACTGAAGTCCTTGTCTACAGTGATGACTTTACCGTTGGTGATCACCAGATCGGCTGCCACGTCCTTCTCCTTTTCTACTAACTCCGATTATTGAGCCCGGCAATCATTAACAGGATCTTTCAAAAGCCTGTGGGGGGTACTCGATGTTTGCGGAGCCCGTCGATGAAAGTACGGCAGGTGGGTTCGAAGTTCAAGGCCAAAGGGGACGGACTTGTTTGGCCGCATACCGGGCGAAGCGCGTGCCAGTAACAGCAGTTCGTTTCTCAGCAATAGCGGAGCGCCGTCACCCGAGGATCCGGGAGCGACGTGCGGGCCGCGCCGATTGACGATATCGTCGGGTTAGGGTTGCGTTGAACCAGATGTCGTACGGCGCTTCCGGCGGCGACCAATCAGCGCCGAGCATCCAAGCAACAATAAAGTCGCGGTGGCGGGCTCCGAAACGGTGCCGCCGCCCGGGCCAGCATGCATCACCCCTTCGATGACATCGTTGGCGCAGGTTAGCCCCCAATGAAGGCCGATTTCGTTCCAAGTCGCCAGCGCCGTTTCCGAGACATCCAACGTAAAACGAATAAAGTCGTTCCCGTCATAAATCTCATCGGTGTGGATCGACCACGTCTTCGGTCCGTTATTGTTGATCGCTAACGCGGACGGCGCCGATCGGTTAACTGCAACCTCTTGTCCGTTTCTGTAGGTTGCGCTCATCAGGAAATCTTCGGCGCGCAATATGTCGTCGGAATTTGCACCCGTGAGCGAGTACAGACTCAAGGCTCCACCGGTTGCCGACCATCGATCATCGAGGGCGGCCCCAAACAGCCAATCGGTTCCCGTCTCGTGGTTGTCGTCTTCATACGGTGCCTTACCGGACGGAGTCCAAGTGGTGCTCAGTGAATCGTGAGAGCGTTGGAGATCAGTCAAATCTCGGTAACTATCGAGTAGCACTTCAACTTCTTTTTCAAACCCCCACTCTCTTCGGAGCTTGTGCATTTTGCCGTCTCGATAATAAGTATCTCGCCGCTCGTAGACGTCATTCACCGCAGTAACGAATGCACCGACGTCTTCTGGGGGAAATACCAGTCCGATGTTGTGTTCTTGAATTACTTGGCGCAAATCAGGCAAATCGGAAGCAACAATAGGTAATCCCGCAAAGGCAGCCTCAAAAAGTTTGTTAGGCAAACAGTAGCGATAACTTAGACATGCATCTTGGATCGGAATGACTGCGATGTCGGCGCTTGAAATAAAATCGATGAGTACTTCTGGAGATACCTTTGGATGCGCATGAAATCGATCTAACACGCCAAGTTGATCAGCCAGCTCGTTAATGATCTTTTGTGTTGCGGCGGCCCAAGGCCCGACAGTGACGAGGTGAAACTCGCTTAGTTCAACGAGGCCATGCATCACTAATTCTAGGCCCCGATTTGTTGTAGCAGACCCAGTGTACACCAGTAAAGGCGTCTCATCAGTAAGATTCAATTCCGCTTTTAAATTGGTGTCTGAGCTTACGAGCTTTTCATTCCAAGGCGTGTTCCGCAACAGTGGGACATCTATGCGATGCCAAGTAGACCAGCGCCTCGGGTTGAGTGCGGCGGTGGCCAGAGATCGGTTGTCTAGCGGACCCCGAATACGACGATGGTCTTACCGCTGACGCTGATCAGGTGCTGCTCTTCCAGGGTCTTCAAGACTCGTCCGACCATTTCGCGCGAGCAGCCGACGATGCGCCCGAGTTCCTGGCGTGTGATCCGGATCTGCATGCCGTCGGGATGCGTCATTGCGTCCGGCTCTTTGCACAGGTCGAGCAAGGATCGGGCGACACGGCCGGAGACATCCATGAAGGCCAGATCGCCGATCTTGCGGTTCATCTTGCGCAGGCGGTTGGCCAGCTGTGAGGAAATGGCGAACAGCAGGTCCGGAAATATCGTCGACATGCTCTTGAGCTTGTCGTAACTGATCTGGGCGACTTCGCAAGGCGTCTTGCTGCGCACCAGCGCGCTGCGATTGACGTGCTCGTTGAACAGGCCGATCTCGCCGAAGAAATCGCCGGGGTTCAGATAAGCCAACACCAGCTCACGACCCTCTTCGTCTTCCAGCGTCACCGTGACCGACCCTTTGATGATGTAGAACAATTCGTGTGAAGGATCGCCTTGTCGAATGATGGTACTCTTCGACGGATATTGCTTCCGGTGGCAATGTTCAAGGAACCGCTGGATCGCATCGTCGTCGGTCGTGTGCAAGGACTGTGCGGTGTTCATAACAACTACCCTCTTGAGGTATCTCCGATTCTTGGTCGTTATTCGCTCTGGAGTCTACCAAATTTGTCGTTTCCTCGATTATCTTATAGGAAAAGCCCGTAAGATCCGAATTTTGTTCAATTTAGCCGCACCCACCAAAAACTCCCCGGGCGCGAACGAATAGGGAGAACAGGTTAGCGTATGCACGCAAACATTAAATGGGTCGACAACGTCATGTTTATCGGCCAATCCGGCAGCGGCCACAGCATCGTGATCGACGGACCGCCGGCTGCCGGCGGCAACAACGGCGGCGTGCGACCGATGGAGCTGGTGCTGATGGGACTGGGTGCCTGCGCGAGCTTCGATGTCGTCTCGATCCTGAAGAAATCCCGCCAGGACGTCAGCGATTGCCGCACCGAACTCGAGGCCGAGCGCGCCGAGGAGATCCCACAGGTCTTTACCCGCATCCATGTCCATTTTGTTATCACGGGTCATGAGCTCAAGCGCAACCAAGTCGAGCGGGCGGTTACGCTCTCAGCGGAAAAATATTGCTCGGCTTCGATCATGATCGGGAAGACCGCGGACATTACTCACGATTTCGAAATCATTGAATCTGGTGCGCGACCTAGAGATTAGCCGTCGCCGCCTCCTTTTCGATTTCGCCGCGCGCGACGGTATCCGCGCGGCGGATCAGGCGCTCGGCGTCATCGCCCTTGCGCCAACTGCTAACGCCGGTGCTGACACTCGCCGCAGGCATTTCGCGCGCTAGATTCGGGATCAGCGCGGCCGTGACCTTTTCGGCCAACCGCAGCGCCGCCGCGTCCGTTGTTTCGGGAAGAATGACCACGAGCGTCCGGTCTGACCACTGACCGAGAACGTCAACCCAACGCAATTGTTCTGTCAGGGTCCCGGCGATCAAGTCGCGGACGGCGCGGCGGTGCTCGTCGGTATCCGCAGTGCCGAAGTCTACCCGGATCACCATGCACGAAAGTGGGTTCGCGTAGCGGCGCGACCGCGAAACCTCGAGCTGCACACGGTTGCTCACGGCGTTACGGGACAAAAACCTCGAACCCGCCGAGGCGTCGAATCCGCCCACTGCAAGGGCCTCGAAAAACCAGTCGATCGCATTCTTCCGATCGACCACGAGCAAAGTCTGGCCGTTGAATGTTGCCGATTTTAACTCCCGTGAGACACCAATCAGGCTGCCCTTCTCCAGGATCCGGGTAGATTCGGGTCTACTCGTCTGGGGGTCCGGCAAAGGCAGCGGCAACGACTCCGCGTCGCGGCCAATAATGTCGCCCTCATCGCGCTGAAGCAATTCGCCCAAAGCGCCGTTGCCCCAAACGACACAACCTTTCGTGTCGACCAGCGCGATCCCGACCGGCAAGCCGTCGACGATCGCACGTGCAAGTTCTTGATGGAGTTCTATCATTTCGCCCGACGCAGCGGTGGCTGCTTTGCGGCTTCAACCGCATTGTTTATCTGTATGACCTTAGCGGCCGGGCGCCGAATTACTTTACGGTCGCGCGGCAGCCCCGATACAGGCGAGAAATGACTCTTCTAGCGTCGCGCCGTCGTAGGCGGCGCTGAAATCGGCGCGGGTACCGTGGAAGCGGATCCGCCCGGCGTCGAGAATCGCGACCCGGTCGCACAGGGCGGCAACGTCGTCGAGCAAATGGGTGCTGAAAAATGTCGTGACGCCGTCGTCTTTCAGCGTGGTCAGGCGAGCCTTGAACAGCGCGCGTGCTTTCGGGTCCAGACCGCTCATCGGTTCGTCGAGGATGAGCAGCGGACGTCGCGGTAGGAGGCACCCGATGAGCCCGAGTTTCTGGGTCATACCCTTCGAATACTCGCGCGCGGGGCGGGACAGAGCGTCTGTGTCGAGTTCGAGGTTCGCACATTCTTCGCCGATCACGACCGGGTCCGGTTCGACCCCGTGAAGTCGGGAGACGAAACGCAACACGTCCCCGCCGGTGGCATAGTGCGGCGGCACGAAGTGCTCGGCGAGATAGGCCGCGTGTGCGCGCGCCGATGGTTGGCGGTGCGGCACGCCGAAAAGCTCGATACGGCCGCCGTCGATGGCAATCAGGTCGAGCATGGCCTTCAGCAACGTTGATTTTCCGGCCCCGTTGATGCCAATGAGACCGACCGTTTCGCCGGCCTCGATCTGCAGGTCGAGGCCGTGCAGCACGGCGCGCTTGCCGTAGCTTTTGCTTACCTGCGAAAAGAACAACGGGGTAGACATGCCTGGAAAAGAGAAAAGGGGCCAGGTTTATTCTTCTTAAAGAAAAATAAACCTGGCCCCTTTTCTATCCGTCGATCAATAGAGATAAACGGCGTTACATAGTTGCTCGTTGCCGGCGATGTTCCAGATGTCCGGGGTCGGCGTGGCGTCGACACAGGTCGCGGTGGATTCGGCGAGTGTTCCCATGGTCGAGCCAGAGGTCACGCCGTGGCGCAGCACGCCGGTCTGCGGAAAGCCATCGTCGACTTTGAGGTCGAGTTCCCGCAATACGTTTACCGGGATCCCGGCGCCGAGAACCAGATTGAGCCGCTCGGCCGGCGTGCCGGCATCATCGTAATCGTCGGTCCGATACAGGATCAAAAAGCCGTTAAACGCGTTACGCGGCGCTTTGTCGGTGTCGGCCGCGGACGGCGCGGTGGTGCCACCGGTATAGTTGCCCTGGATGAAACCGGACTTGGACATCTGCTCCCACAGCGCCAGAGCTTCAGTCCAATCGCCAGTACCGGGGTCGTCGAGGCGACCACTGTCATCTCCGCCGGTGGTAACGTTTGGAATGGCCTGCGCCGCGTTGGTCGAGTTCCAGTCGCCCGGAACCTGGCGGTAGCGGTCGATAAAGCCGTAATATGCGGCCTGCACGCCGGAGTTCTGATCAGCGATGTTGCGGACCCTGGCGCTCGTGATCAATTCCTGGCCTTTGAGGATTCCGCCGAGCAATAGGCCGATAATGACGAGTACGATAGCGATTTCGACCAGTGTGAAACCGCGTTGTTTTTGTAAATTGGGCATAGCATTTATCCTAGGGGCATTCACGTTGTTTAAACGTAGCAGCACTTTTCATGCCAAAACTATAACTTACTGTATTTTCGAAACTTATCGAATTTCGAATGCAGCCGCGCTGTCACCAAATGAACAAATATGACGATTTTTCAACACGATCGGCCGAAACTGTTGAATTATCGACATCGCCCGGCACGGGGAAAACGAAAGCAGCTCGGCGCGCCACACCCGGCCGGCTCGTGATGCCGCTCCCGGTAGCCCGGTCCGTCGACGAGTCCCGGTAAAGAAATGACGTTCGCTCAAGGACACGGTCGGCTGCGAGCCCACACGGTGTTGGTCCTCGTTGTTTTCGTAGCGTTCCTGTTGAACGCGATCGGCGTACTCGAGATCCCGCTCGGCGGCGGGCGAACGCCCCAGTTGCGCTCCGACCTGCTCGGCGACATCTTCGGCGCCGGACTCCTGCCCCCGCCTTTGTTGGGATCCGATTTCCTTACATTCGTTTGCGTCGGTATCGTCCTTTCGGTCCTGCTGCCGATGCTCAACCCGGTCAAGGCCTCGGTTGCGACTTTCGCGCTGATGCTCCCGCCGTTCTATGTCGAGTATGCAAATCCCGGGGTGAGCGCCCTGATCCCGATGGAATACACCTTGCTGACGATACTGGTGTTGTTTTCGGTCAATGTGCTCATCACCTACTTCGTTGAGACCCACGATAAGCAGAAACTGATAGCGGTATTCGGGCAATACGTACCGCCGGAGGTCGTCAGCGCGATCAGCCGCAAACCGCAGACGTATTCGCTGGACGGCGAGGCGCGGGAATTGACCGTGCTGTTCTGCGACATTCGGGATTTCTCCACCATCTCGGAGCAACTCGACCCGCGCCAACTGGCCCAGATGCTCAACCTCTATTTCACCGAAATGTCGGATATTCTGCACCGCCACGGCGCGACCATCGACAAATACATGGGCGATGCGATCATGGCGTTCTGGGGAGCGCCGCTGGCGCAAGACGACCATCCGGTACGGGCGGTGAACGCCGGCATCGCGATGCTGGGCGCATTGAATAGCGTGAATGCCCGGTTCGCGGAACGGCAGTGGCCGCCTATCGACTTCGGGATCGGGATCAACACCGGCATCATGAATGTCGGCAACATGGGGTCGCGGTATCGTATCGCCTACACGGTCGTCGGCGACGCCGTCAACCTCGGTGCCCGTCTCGAGGGCCTGACCCGGATCTACGATACGAAGCTCGTCGTGAGTGAGGCGACCAAAATGGCGAACCCGGATTTCGCGTTTCGCGAACTCGACCATGTCCGGGTCAAGGGGAAGGGGCTGGCGACGCGGATCTTCGAACCGATCTGTTCGGTGACGGCACTCAGCGAGGAACGGAAGCAATTACTTGCCGACCACGCGCGCGCTACAAGCGTACTACGAGGCCGATTGGGAAACCGCGGAAGGTCTGTTCTCGGCACTCGACAACCGCTGGCCCGGCTCACGGTACTACGTGGTCATGCGCAATCGGGTACTGGTCTTAAGCGCGCGCACCGACGGGGCCTTCGACGGCATCACCAGCTTCAACGCGGAGATGAGCGTCGGTACCAGCTGAGCGAACGAAGGGGCCGCTACGACATTTATTCCCGCCGGTCTGCCGCCGCGCGTTGCTCGAGTTCGGCGAGTCGCCGCGACAAGAACCGTTGCTCGTGGGGGTCGGTGATCTTGCCGCTGTCGAGCAAGCCCCCTAAGAGGACTTTCGCACTCTCGAACTCACCCATGTCTTCCAGGACAAAAACAACCATCTGCTTCGCCCAGTTGGGCACCTTCGGGCCGGTCGCCAGCTTCGATAAAGTCCGCGCATAGTGCAGCGCAAGCTCGATATCGCCGATGCGATGTTTCGCGACATAAACCGCGTGCGCCATCCACGGCCAGCGCGCGTCGGGATCGCGCCGGAATTCGCCCTCGACGAAATCGAGCATCAGGCGCTGCTTACCGGCATCCGGTACCTCGGCGTAAATACGGCTGGCCGCCAACAGGGGATAGTGCGCGCCGGGGTCTAGCTCGAGTATCAGGGCGAGCCATTCGATGACTTTTCCGTAATCGAGCGCGCTGAACGGGACGCTGATCCCCGGTTGATTATCGAAGCTTTGCAGCCACAGCATCACCAGTTTGGCCGCGGCTAGTTCCTCACCGAAACTCAACGCGCGGACCGTGTTCAAACCCGGTGGTCGCGGTAGGCGCTCGGCCTGTGCGGCCGAGTGAGGTTGAAAATGATGGGTCACGATCTGGGTGATGAGGCTTCCGAGCAGCAGCACCACAACCGCAAGCGGTACCGCATCTATTCGTCGCTCATCGCGCGCCATCTAGAAATTCCGGCGGTGCAGATCGAACAAGCCAACACCAATCAGTAGACTCGTATAGATCAATGTTTGCACTGTTAACATAGCGAGCGCCGCCGTTGACGGGGCGCCTTCGACTAACCAAGAGGCCTGCGTGAACCGGTCGAGATCGGGTAACAGGTGGGCCAGGGAATCGACCGCCCAGGCGAGGAAACGACTGGACGGCAAAGACTGATCGACTGTCGGACCGGTGCTGATCAACGCCAGGCCCGCGATGCCGCGCGACAGTATATAGAAACCGGCGACGGCGCTGATCGCGATCGCGATATGTCGCAACGTTATCGCGAACGCGAGCGTCGCTGCGACGACGATAATGAGCTCGAGCGCTAGAGAATAGCACCACGACAAACCTTCGGCAGGAGCCTGCAGCACCAACGGCAGGCTGATCAGCACGGCGAAACAGACTACCGCCGTGACGTAACCGAGGAGTTTTCCGACATACCAGTCTGTACGCGAAACGGGGCGAGAGAGGATCAGGTCCACTACTTTGTCGTCGATTTCCCGCAGGACGCTCGTGGCGACGAGCAGTGCCATTACGAACGCGGCCGCCAACCGCATGCTCGCGGCATAGAAAATCAGCCGGTAGTGAGCGGATTCGGTAACCGCGATCGACGCCGCGAACTCCGCCACCGCGCATCCGATCACGATCAAGGCGACGACGAACCGCCAGAGGTGAGTGCGCTTGATTTCTAGCCAGGCGAAGCTCGTCACCGAAAGGGCGTTCCGGACGTTCATCGATTCAGAGTACTTGAACAGCCTCGTTCAAGGCAAAAAGTGTTGGCAGACGTGAGCCTCGTGGGGACGGAATAGCGGGGCCCGCCGCAGTACCGCTAGTGCAGGAGCAACCCCGCGCCGCGTCGAATACTGTCCCGGTGCAAACGGGTCTTCTTGCCGACTGGATTCCCGCCTTCGCGGGAATGACGGGGTCGTGGCGGACGAATGACGGGGTCGCGGCGGACGAATCACGGGGTCGTGGCGGACGAATGACGGAGTCGCGTCGGAAGTAAGCTCTTGCCCGTCGACCGACAAATTTGCCCGGGGAGCGCGTACACTAGGAAAACACCCAGCGCAGAGTCCGGACTTCCAATACGACGTGACTACTTTGTCCCGCCTGCTCGATCGCCGCCGCGAGCATTGGATCCTGGCGACGATGCTGATCGTCCTCAACCTGGCCCTTCGAGCCGACTTCGGCAGCCCACTGTCGGCTTCACTGATGACCGCCCACCTCGGCCTGTTTTTTATCTGGCAACCGATATGGCAGCGCGACCAACGGTTGGATCGGTGGTCCGCTGCGCTGGTTATCGCGCTGACCGGCGCGTTCATTGCCGCGCTCGACTGGCGCCTCTTGTTCGGTTGGATGATCCTGCTCATCGGTATCGTGGCGGGACGATCGTTTTCGACCCGACAGGAACGCCTGGCGTATATGATTACGCTGATCTTTCTGATCTCCGTCCTGCTGATCGAATGCGTACCGATGATATTCGACGTGGGAGATCTGAATAACGCGGTACTGTATTCTTTTCGGATCGCCTGGACCGTCCTGCCGGTTCTGCTTCTACTGTTCCCGACCTACACCGCGGCCCAACGGGAAACGTTTCCGATCGATTTCTTTCGCGGCATCACGATCGCGTTGATGACCGCGCTGCTCGCAGTTAGTAGCGTCTTGATGACCTACGAGATCCGCTTCGACTACCCGGTCACACTGATCGCGAGTCTGTTGGTGTTGAGCGCATTCCTGTTTCTGATCAGTTGGCTTATCACGCCCGGGACCGGCTCGGGGCTTGGCGCGTTATGGGAGAAATCGCTCCTCAATATCGGAACACGGTTCGAGAGCTGGTTGTCGAGTCTGGCCGAACTCGCCGGGAGGCGGCAGCAGCCGCGGGAATTCCTCGACGCGGCGATCGAGGAACTCTGCGAGATCCCGTGGATACGCGGCGCCGAGTGGGAGGCGAACGGACAGCAGGGCACTGCAGGGGACCACGCCGATTTCAACACACGGCTGACGACCGACAATCTCAAGGTAACACTGTTTACCGATCGGCCGGTCGGGCCCTCCCTGTTGATCCACTGCCGCTTGTTGATCCAGGTTCTCGGTCACTTTCTTTCGGCGAAAATCCGCGAAACCGAACAGGCTCACCAGGCTCACTTACAGGCCGTGCACGAGACCGGCGCCCGACTGACACACGACATCAAGAACCTGTTGCAGTCGTTGAGGACGACGACGGCCGCTATTCTCGAAGATGCAGGGCCCGCCGACAGCGAGCGCGAGCAGAAACGCCAATCGCTGCTGCGCCGGCAGCTTCCGCATATAACACAGCGCCTGCAACTGGCGCTGGACAAACTGCAACAGCCTTCACCGCAACCGAGCGAAAACGTCCCGATTTCGATTTGGTGGGCGGAACTGTCCGAGCGTTACCGTTCTGCGAACATCGAGTTTGTGGCCGATATCCATGAAGACGACTTCGGCGTTCCCCGCGACTGCCTGGACAGCGTCGTCGAAAACCTGCTGGACAACGCCCGCAACAAAGCGAAGAACACGGACGTAATCCAGATTAAAGTCGGGCTGTACGAGAAAGACGGCACCGTGGTGCTGAGCGTTGCCGATAACGGCGCTGCCATCGAACCGTCCCTCGCTGACCAGATCCTCTCACAGCCCGTTGCCTCCGACGACGGTTTGGGGATCGGACTGTACCAATCGGCACGGCAGGCCGAGGTCAACGGCTACCGGCTCGTGTTGAGCGAGAACGAGGAAGGCGTAGTGCGGTTTACGCTGACGAATCAGGATTAGGGCAAACGGCCGGCGACTACCACGGGAACGACGGAGTAGATATCGTCATTCCGGATTCAGTCCGGCATCCAGTGAAACATCGACCACCAAAGGCGGACCTTATCCAACTGGATTCCTGCTTTCGCAGGAATGACGTTTATGCTCGGAGATCAGGGCAAGCGGCCGGCGACCACCATGGGAACGACGGAGTAGATATCGTCATGCCGGATTCAGTCCGGCATCCAGTGAAACATTGACGGCCAAAGGCGAAACTTATCTAACTGGACTCCTGCTTTCGCAGGAATGACGTTTATGCTCGGAGTTCAGGGCGATCGGGTACGACCGTGGAACTCGCTATCCTTGGCGGCCATCCGCAGATGCCGGGGTTTGATGATGCGATCGCCCCGCGAGAATGCCGCCAGCAGCGACTTATCCGCAAGAATATTGACGCGCCGCAACAAACCTTCTGAATATCTTTCCAGGGTCCTGATCGCTGCCGGCGCAAAAAGGTCGTTACCGCGGAAACCGCTGGTTCGGATCCGCGTATTCAGATAATCGCGAATTTCCCGTCGATTTAAAGGCGCGAGATCGAACGAATAGGTGATGCGCTCTTTCAATTGGCGGATTTCGTGCAACCGCAGTTTGTCGTTCAGTTCGGGTTGCCCGAACAATACGATTTGCAGCAGTTTGTCCTGAGTCGTCTCGAGATTGCTCAACATGCGAATTTCCTCGAGCGTATCGAGCTCCATGCCCTGCGCCTCTTCGATAAACATGACCACGGATCGGTTGTTCGCGTGTTTCTCGAGAAGATAGGTGTGAACTAAGCACATGACTTCCACTTTGCTGGCGTCCCTGGCTACCTCGAGTTGCAACTCGATCGCGATCGCGTGGAGGATTTCTTCCGGGGAAAGGCGCGGGTTGGCGAGGTAGACGATCTCGCAGTCGGCCGGCAATTCGCGCTCCAGCATACGGCACAGCATCGTTTTCCCGCTACCCACTTCACCAACGACTTTGACGATACCTTCGCCGCGTGCCACCGCATAGATCAGCGCATCCAGGACCGCGCCGCGGTTACCGCCGGAAAAGAAGAACTCCGGATCCGGGGTTATGTTGAAGGGAGCCTTTTTGAGTCCGAAATATTGTGTATACATAAGTCTACTCACCACTGTTGAAGCTCGCAGGTTTGACGTGCGGTTTGAAATTCAATCATCGCCGGTTGCGCTGAGTCCGAGTCGCGATACTTTGCTATAGAGTGTCGTTCGGTTTACTCCCAGCAGACGTGCGGCCTTGCTAAGATTACCGTCGCTCATGCTGAGGGCGACGCCGATGATGCGACGTTCCAGACTCGCGATTTCGTCATCGAGTCGAAATCCGGGACGGCCGAGTTGCGCCGCTACTTGCGCGTCGTCGTCGTCGCCGCCGCTAACCGACGGCACCTTCGACGGCACGACTTCGGGTTCAAGCTCGGCCCGGAGTTCCCCAACCTCGAACCTGCCGTCGGGGTAACGCGCACCCATGCGGATAACGATGTTGCGCAGTTCGCGCACGTTGCCGGGAAATGAATATTCGTCGAGCAGCGCTTCGGCCGCCGCCTCCAAGGTGAACGGCTTGACCGTCCCCGCGTACAGCTTTTGAAAATGGTCTAATAACAGTCGCCAGTCACGGCCACGGCTGCGCAGCGGCGGAACGCTGATCGACAATACGCTCAAACGGTGAAACAGATCCGGACGAAATGCACCGGTACGAACCGCCTCACGGAGGTCGCGATTCGTCGCCGCGACGATGCGGGCGTCCGAATGGCGGGCGCGGGTCTGGCCGAGCGGGTAATACTCTCCGTTTTCCAGCACGCGCAGAAATTTTGTCTGCAGTTCCAACGGCATTTCGCCGACCTCGTCCAAAAACAGCGTGCCATCGGTCGCGTCCTCGAAAAACCCGGAGCGCGCCTGCTCGGCACTGGTGTAGGCACCTTTGGTATGACCGAACAACTGTGCTTCGAGAAGATCGGCGGTAAAAGCTGCGCAATTGATCGTGAGCAGCGGTTCGTCAGCGCGTTCGCTTTGACGGTGCAGACATTGAGCAACGAGTTCCTTGCCACACCCGGACTCACCCTCGATGAGTACCGGGAATGGAGTGTTCGCGAATTGCTTGACGGAATCGCGTAGCGCCCGCATTACCGGACTGTCGCCGAGCAGCACGTCTTCGCTCACGCCGTCGGGTGCAGCATCGTTTTGCTCTGCGTCCAAAATCAGGAGCTGATGGTTTAGACGCGCGCGCAGCAGGTCCGCGTCGCAGGGCTTAGGTACGAAATCGACGGCGCCGAGCGTCAGCGCATGTTGAATGTTGCTGCGATCGCTCTGCCCGGACAAGACCAGAATTTTCATGGCGCGGTTAAATGCGAGCAACTCGGCGATGAGGACGAAACCCTCGTCGGGTGCGTGCGGATCCGGTGGTAAACCCAAATCGATCAACGCCAACGAAGGCATCTCCGAGAGACCCTGCAGCAGCTTTTTGGCGGCGCGGCGGCTGTTTGCCGTGTGGACGTTGAAATCGAGGCTGAGCACGAAACTCAGTGAGTCTACGATCAGCGGATCGTCGTCCACCAGAATGAGGCCGGGCAGCCCCGATCCTTCCATGGTCGCCGGTCCGGCGTCAGTTTTCTGCGGACTTACCACGGCGGAGCTCACCGTCCGGCGCGTCGATGCCGAGGTTGCGCCAGATCGCCTCGGAAGGCTCAAACTGATTCATGCTGTAAAAATGGAGCCCGGGTACGTCCTGTTCGAGCAGGCGCCGGCACAGCTCGGTGGTGACGTCGATCCCGAAAGCCCGAATCGAGATCCGGTCGTCACCGAAGTCACGCAAGCGGCGAACTATCCAGCGCGGGATCTCGGCGCCGCACATATCGGAGAATCTCATCAATTGGGTGTAATTGATGATCGGCATGATCCCGGGAACGATGGGGATGTCGACTCCGAGTTTCAGACAACTGTCGACGAAGTGGAAATAGGCGTCGGGATTGTAAAAATACTGCGTAATGGCGCTATCGGCGCCAGCTTCGACCTTGCGTTTGAAATTGTTCAGATCGTCGGCAGCGGAGGTCGACTGTGGATGAAATTCCGGGTAGGCCGCAACTTCGATATGGAAAGCCGAGCCCGTTTCAGCCCGGATGAATTCGACCAACTCATTGGCATAACGAAGTTCGCCGAACCCCGTCGTTCCGGAGGGCATATCCCCGCGCAGCGCGACTACCCGCCGGACCCCGCTAGCCTGGAACTGCTGGAGCACCTCGCGGATCTTGTCTAACGGAAACCCGACACACGACAGATGCGGGGCCGCGTCGATACCTGTGGCCTCCCTGATGTTTATGACCGTTTCGAGCGTGAGTTCGCGCGTACTGCCGCCAGCACCGAAAGTAACCGAAAAGAAGTCCGGTTTGAGGGCCGCGAGCTTGTCGCGCGTTAATTCCATTTTGCCGCGTCCCTCGGCCGTCCGCGGGGGGAAGAACTCGAAACTGAAATGTCTCTTCGGTTGACCGGATTGCATGTCTGTGACCCTGGTTTAGACGCCGTACCACGAGGAAGCCGAAACGCGCCGCGCGCGGGTGGTCTGGCCCACAATCTCGCCGGAACTTTTAGCATAATACAATAAAATTTACGAAATATCTTAATGGAATAGCGCAATTACCTAAAGCGAAATATCAATTGATTCCGAAGCGAACGAGCAAACGGCAACGGCGGCGGGTAAGCCGGCGAGCGCCGGGTCTGCGGCGACGGGGAAACAAGCGATCGCAGGGGCGCTCGAAGCGCCTGCATTCGAACTGTCCTCACGTCCGCCGGCACCGGCGAACCGGGTCCACAACGCCTATGTGCTTTTGCCAACCCGCTCATCACGTTAATATTACGCGGTCCCGGTCGGCCCCCCCGCACAAACGGTCATGCGAGCTTGGTGACCTACTCTTACCGGCGCGATATCGAGGCTGGCAAATAGCGAGATTGCCGCGCCCGGCGCAGGCAGCGACAGAACGAAACAATTGGAAGCTTTGCTTAACGCCGGAGCAGCCCCGTCAAAGGCTGAGAATGTCCATGTCGACGCACGGCGCCCCCGGCCGATAACCGGTGCGTTGGCGCGGGCCGCGCCACTGGCATTCGCGCTGGGCGATGCGCGGCGACGACCGGAAACTGACCAGAGATCCTGCAACCAACCGAGGTAGACATCATGAGCGAACCCGTGCGATCAGCGGCTTCGGACAACACCGCGCCGAGCCGGCGCGAGATCGCGAATGCGCTAAGAGCGCTGAGCATGGACGCGGTACAAGCAGCCAATTCGGGGCATCCCGGCGCGCCGATGGGAATGGCGGATGTCGCCGAAACTCTGTGGCGCGATTATCTGCGGCACAACCCGGCCAATCCTTCCTGGTTCAATCGCGACCGATTCGTATTGTCCAACGGTCACGGGTCGATGCTGTTATATGCGCTGCTTCACCTCACCGGCTATGACCTGTCGATAGACGAAATCGCGCATTTTCGTCAACTCGGCTCGGCGACTCCCGGACACCCTGAGTACGGACACACCCCCGGGGTAGAAACGACGACGGGCCCGTTGGGTCAGGGGCTAGCCAACGCGGTCGGCATGGCGCTTGCCGAACGTACGTTAGCGGCGCAGTTCAACCGCGACGGGTTTGAGGTCGTCGACCACTATACCTACGTCTGTGTCGGGGACGGCTGCCTGATGGAGGGGATTTCGCACGAGGCCTGTTCGCTCGCGGGAACCCTCGGCCTCGGCAAACTGGTGGTTGTCTACGACGACAATCAGATTTCGATCGATGGTCCCGTCGAGGGGTGGTTTACCGACGATACACCGGCAAGGTTTGCCGCCTACGGTTGGCAGGTGATCAGCGACGTCGACGGCCACGACCCCGCCGCGATCGGCGCCGCCATCGACGCGGCGAGAACGGATGCGTCGCGGCCTACCCTTGTTTGTTGTCGCACGATCATCGGATATGGCGCACCGAACAAGCAGGGGAGTGCGGCGTCACACGGTGCCGCGCTCGGCGAAGAGGAAGTAGCTGCCGCTCGCACGGAGCTCGATTGGCCGCACCCACCGTTCGAAGTGCCGCCGGCGATCGCCAACGCGTGGAACGGGCTAGAGGCAGGCGCCGCGGCGGAAGCCTCGTGGCAGCAACTGCTGGCCCAATATGGCGAGGCACATCCCGAACTCGCGCGCGAGTTTACGCGCCGCACGAGCGGCGCGTTGCCGGACTCTTGGCAAGAGTCCGCCCGTAACTGTCTCGCCGAAATACAATCGGAGGGCGCCAAGCAGGCATCACGTAAAGCCTCGCAACAGGTGTTGGAGAAGATCGGGCCCGGCTTGCCGGAGCTTTTTGGCGGCTCAGCCGATTTGTCCGAGTCGAATAACACCCGGTGGTCCGGAAGCCAACCCCTGACCCGTGAGGCTGGTGCCGGGAATTACGTGTTCTACGGCGTACGCGAATTTGCGATGAGCGCGATCATGAACGGCCTCGCGCTGCACGGTGGGTTTATTCCGTACGGCGGGACGTTTCTGGTCTTTTCCGATTACGCGCGTAACGCGGTCCGCTTGTCGGCGCTGATGGGCGTAGGCACGATCTACATCTACACCCACGATTCGATCGGCCTCGGAGAAGACGGACCCACCCATCAACCGATCGAGCACGCTGCGGCCCTACGCTTAATCCCGAATTTGTCGGTCTGGCGACCGTGCGACGGCGCCGAGACCGCCTCGGCATGGCGTTTTGCCGTCGAACGCCGCGACGGTCCCACCTGTCTGCTCCTGACCCGTCAGGGATTGCCCTTGCAACCCCGCAGCGAAGCACAACTCGAAGCAATCGCCCGCGGTGCGTACACGCTGCTGGAACCGGAGGGCAAACCGGACGGTGTAATCATCGCCACGGGCTCCGAAGTCGAGCTGGCGTTAACCGCGGCGACAGAATTGAACGGGCAGGGTTCGCGCCTGCGCGTAGTATCGATGCCGAGCACCGATGTTTTCGAGCGACAAGACGCTGCTTACAAAGAGTCCGTGTTGCCAGCCCACCTCAGGCGTCGTATCGCGATCGAGGCCGGTTCGACTAGCGGCTGGTTTCAATACGTCGGCCTCGACGGCCATGTGATAGGACTCGACGATTTCGGCGCGTCGGCGCCCGCCGCCGATCTTTACGAGCACTTCGAACTCACGGCCGCACACGTCAGGAACTCGATCGAACGTTACCTCCGGGCCACCCCGAGGTAGGGAACCTCTGATTAATTCATGGAACGTCGCCTCGCGCCCAAAATCGTTCAGGTCTGTGTTGCGGATCTTGCCAATAGTCCCGGCTATTACCTGCGATCCGCGCCTTGACCTGAACGATTTTAAGCGGCGACTCGACTGCCCCAGAATTAATCAGAGGTTCCCTAAGTGTTCCAAAATATCG
>CAZFZX010000050.1:0-23279 GCA_964523765.1 uncultured Enterobacteriaceae bacterium | reverse complement strand
ATCAAACCCATATGCAGCTGCATCACCGACACTCATGCAATATGCGGGCTAGGGGTCAAACGCGACGATTCCGACGCGGAGATCAAAAAAGCGTATCGTCGCATGATGAACCAGCACCACCCAGACAAACTGATCGCCAAGGGTTTGCCGGAAGAAATGATCGACCTCGCTACCGAGAAGACCCAGGAGATCAGGGCTGCTTACGAACTGATCAAGGAAAACCGATCGGCTTCAACGGCCGCCCGGCGAAACCAAACAGCATGAAATCGTTGCCCGGTAGACCGGCCTGCTTGACTTCGACGGCACAGTTCTAGAGAATGCGCCGCCATGCAATTTGCAACACCAATGTTCCGACTCTGCCTACTGCTCGCGATACAACCGCGTCTGGGCAAACGCTCGCGCGTGCGTGCCGATTGGAAATCGACGGTGACATGAATCGATCGTGATTCAAAAAAGATTTCGAAACGGCCGCAGTTGCAATCCACCTGCGGCCTTTTTTTTGCCCGTGTGGTTCAGGATGAGAAGAAATGACGACGAAAATCGCCTACCTTGGCGTAATCATAATCTGGAGTACGACGCCGCTCGCGATCAAATGGAGCAGCGAGGGCTTGGGGTACCTGTTCGGGATCACCTCGCGCATGCTGCTCGGTCTCATCGTAACGGTTCTGATCGTCCATTTTCTTGGCCTGCGCATACCATGGCACCGGCGCGCCGTACAGCCTTATGCCGCCGGCGGGTTCGGTATTTACGCTGCCATGAACAGCGTGTACTGGGGCGCGCAGTACATTCCATCCGGCTGGGTTTCGGTGGTATTCGGGCTGTCACCGATAATTACCGGCGCAATGGCCGCCGCGATGCTCAACGAAGATGCCCTGTCGCGGCACAGAGTCTTGGGCATCGTGTTGGGCTTTATCGGGCTGTTCGTAGTCTTCTCCCATGGCGCGAGCATGGGTGGCAAGTTCCTCTGTGGCATAGTGGCCATCCTCGCCGGGACCAGCTTTCACGCCTTGAGCGCCGTTTTGATTAAACGCATCGACGCCAACGTCGGCGGATTCGCCATCACTGCCGGCGGACTCAGCTTTGCCGTCCCCCTGCTGCTGGTCACGTGGATGCTTGCGGGCGGCGCGATGCCCTCGGAATTTCCCCTGCGAGCCGTGGCGTCGATCGTCTATCTGGGTGTCGTCGCGTCTGCTATCGGCTTTGCCATGTACTACTACATTCTTCGCCGCATGGCGGTCTCGCGCGTATCGCTGATCGCCCTGATCACACCGGTCCTGGCGCTCCTCCTCGGCAATCTGCTCAACGGTGAACGCCTGAGTGCGGCGATTTTCGTCGGCACCGGATGCATCGTTTGCGGACTTGTCATCTATGAGTTTGGGCCAAACATGACGGCACGATTGCGAAATGGTTCTTCGCTGTGTCGTCTCGCCCGTTCGCGCGCCGACCGCTGATCCCATGATATTCACCGTCTTCAAACGATATTTTGGCTGGTCGCGGCGCTGCTTGGCCGCTTGGATTCGGATCACGCGCCTGGCGTTGCTCGGGAGCAATGAAGATTTCACCCGCGGACCGATCAACCGGGCGATCGCGCTGCTAGCCATACCGATGATACTCGAGATGCTGATGGAATCGATCTTCGCCATCGTCGATATCTTTTTCGTCTCGCGTTTGGGCGCCGATGCGGTTGCGACGCTCGGTATCACCGAGGCGGTCATCACGCTGCTCTATGCAGTTGCCATTGGGCTCAGCATGGCAGTGACGGCATTGATCGCTCGTCGCATTGGCGCGCACAACCGCAAGGGTGCGGCGATCGTCGCGGGCCAGGCTATATGGGTCGGCGCACTGCTGTCGATCGGGCTCGGGGTCTTGGGCGTCGCTCACGCCGGCGACATACTGAACCTGATGGGGGCGAGCCAGAGCTCGCGCGCCGAACACGCCGGCTATACGTCTGTCATGTTCGGCGGTTGCGGCAGCATCCTTTTTCTATTTCTCATCAATGGGATTTTTCGCGGCGCGGGCGACGCCAGTATCGCGATGCGGGTGCTTTGGTTCGCCAACGGCATCAACATTATTCTCGACCCGTGCCTCATCTTCGGCCTCGGGCCCTTTCCAGAACTCGGCGTGACCGGCGCCGCCGTTGCTACGACGACGGGCCGCAGTTGCGGGGTCTTACTGCAGTTCTATTATCTATTCGGGAGCAACACCCGCGTTGCCTTGTCGCTGCCGGATCTGCGGCCGCGGATCGACGAGATCCTGCTTTTGGTCCGCGTGTCAATCGGCGGCATCCTGCAGTATTTCATTGCGACCTCGAGTTGGGTACTGCTGGTGAAGATCATCGCCGCCTATGGCAGCAACGCGGTCGCCGGTTACACGATCGCCATACGCATCATCGATTTTACTATTCTGCCGGCGTGGGGTTTGAGCAACGCCGCGGCGACATTGGTCGGGCAAAACCTGGGTGCAGCACAACCGGAGCGGGCCGAGCGGCTTGTCTGGCGCGTCGCCGCCTACAACTTCGTGTTCTTGACGACTGTCAGCGTCGTATTTGTGCTAACTCCGGAACCCATCGTGCATGTGTTTACCCGAGACCCCGCGATTGTCGCCCATGCCGCGAGCTGCCTGCGCTGGCTGAGTTACGGCTTCGGTCTGTTCGCGATAGGGCTCGTATTGAATCAGGCCTTTAATGGTGCTGGCGACACGATGACGCCAACCCGGATCAATTTCGTCGCGTTTTGGCTCACTCAACTGCCCCTGGCTTACTGGTTGACGCAACGGATCGTAGGTGGACCGGACGGCGTGTTCATGGCGATCCTGATTGGCGAGTCGCTGATGACGCTAATTGCACTCGTAGTATTCAGACGCGGACGCTGGAAGTTGGTCAAAGTTTGAAGCCGAATAGCGCACGATCACCGATTTCGCTAATCTGGCCCGTGTTATGGGGTATCTCGCATCTGTTCGCGCTGGTGCCCCATTCCGTAATTAACCTTCATAATTCGTCGGGTGTCGTTCCGCGACTGCTTGAAGTTCGTTACAGACCAACAGACCAACAGACCAACAGACCAACAGACCAACAGACCAACAGACCAGGAGACTACCATGCAAGACCTTTTCTCCATTGCCGGGAAGACCGCGCTCGTTTCCGGCGGCTCCCGCGGGATCGGACGGATGATTGCCCGCGGATATGTCGAACAAGGCACAAAGGTCTATATCTGCTCCCGCAAAGAGCAGGTCTGTGACGAAACCGCGGCAGAGCTTTCCGAATACGGCGAATGCATCTCCCTGCCAGCGGATCTATCGCGCATGGACGAAGTAGAGCGGCTCGCAGCTGAGCTTGGTGAGCGCGAACCTCGACTCGACATCCTGGTGAACAACGCCGGTGCGACCTGGGGAGCGACGATCGACGACTTCCCGGAAAAGGGCTGGGACAAAGTCATGGATCTGAACGTTAAATCGGTCTTCTTCCTCACCCAGAAACTGCTGGGGCTGCTAGAGGCGGGGGCGAGCGCGGAAGATCCGGCACGCGTTATCAACATCGGGTCGATCGACGGCCTCCATACACCGGTATTCGAGAATTTTTCTTACAGCCCCTCGAAGGCAGCGGTCCATCACCTGACACGGATGACCGCAACCCACCTCGCGGCGCGTGGTATCACGGTGAACGCCATCGCGCCCGGCCCGTTTGAAACGCCGATGCTGGCACCGATGATCGCGCAAATGGGAGATAGGCTCCGGGCGGGTGTGCCGCTCGGCCGCTTCGGTGAGCCGCAGGATATGGCCGGGCTCGCGATTTTTCTGGCCTCGCCCGCATCCGCCTTCCTTACCGGCGCGGTTATTCCGCTGGATGGGGGTATCATGGCCGCCTCCTA
Source organism: uncultured Enterobacteriaceae bacterium (assembly GCA_964523765.1). Lineage (GTDB taxonomy): Bacteria > Pseudomonadota > Gammaproteobacteria > UBA11873. The sequence continues at coordinate 19,413 of CAZFZX010000050.1, read as the reverse complement.
GCAATGACCCAGGACCGCAATAGTTGGTGACAGCGATGAATGTGAATTCCGAGATGACGACCCTTGATATTGTCTCCGATGTAGTCTGTCCGTGGTGCTACATCGGCAAGCAGCGCCTCAGCGGGGCGCTCGAGCTACTCGGACCGGAACTCCCAATGCGGGTCCGTTGGCGGCCCTACGAACTGAACCCGACGATGCCTCGCGACGGCATGGACCGCAAGGCTTACTACGTCCGCAAATTCGGCTCCGAAGAGTACGTCGAGCAATTGATCGCAAACGTCGCAGCCAATGCCCGTAATGACGGCCTCGAATTGAACTATGCGAACATCACCCGCGTACCCAATACGCGGATGGCGCACCGTCTCATCTGGTTGGCCGAGCGGTTTGACGCCCAGGACGCGATAGTCGACGGCCTCTTTGCCGCCTACTTCGTCGATGGACGAGACATCGGCGATAGCGCTGTACTCATCGACATCGCTGTGGCCGCCGGACTCGAACGCGCAACCGTTGAGAACTTTCTCGCCGGCGACGAAGCGTACGACATTATCGAAACCGAAGAACGCGAAGCACAGAGCTCGGGCATCCAAGGCGTCCCGGCGTTTCTATTAAACGGCCGCTTTCTTTTTTCCGGCGCCCAATCGCCGGAAACCATCTCACTCGCGATCACGCAGGCCCTGGCCCGAAATGCTCCGCAGTCGGCGTGAAGTCGGCGCGGACTTGGTGAGAATTCAGAACTCCCGACAGGACCGTGAACGCACCGTCGGAAGAAAACGCGTACCTCACGGACCACGCCGCGCTCCTGAATGAAAGTCATGCGCGCCTAATCGGACGCCCCTTGATTCCGGAGAAGAACTCGCCCGCCGCCCTCGGCGAAACGCTCTTCAGGGCTGCGTTCGCGGTATTGTCTTCGGGGACCGAAGCAGACCCGGTGTTCAACTATGCCAACGAGACCGCGCTCAGACTGTTCGAACTCGACTGGACATCGTTGATCACGATGCCTGCGCGCGAATCAGCCGAACGGGCGGATCAGGACACGCGGGCCGCCTTGATGCGAAAGGTCGAGCAAACGGGTTTCATCGAGGATTATTGCGGGGTCAGGATTTCGGCCGGTGGGCACCGTTTCATGATCGAGCACGCCACCGTCTGGAACGTGACGGACGCGGCCGGCTGCTTATGCGGCCAGGCGGCGACTTTCGGCGCGTGGCGTTTCCTCTGATCGACACGGTCTAGCGATCGCGGCAGCTGACGCAGAACCGCCGCGATCGCCAAAACGAATTTTCTACGCGGCGCTATAGAAACCCAGCGCCCAGATGGCCCAGATAACAACCTGTACCGTAAACAGCGTCGCCCTGACGAGGATCGCGGGGGTTGCGGTCGAGATGATGTGCGTAAGGGACTGCAGCACCCGCGAGCACAGAACGACCATGGCGAGCCCATCGGTCACCTCGCTCTGGCCGGTCGCAATCCCATACAGTAACAGTGAAGCCGGGATCACCAACCATTCGAGGCTGTTACGCTCCGCCCGGGTAATACGCCGGCCGAGCGGCGCCAGGTCGCCGCCCTGCTGGTCGAACAGGTTGGGTTCGTGGCCTTGGCCGAAGATCGCATGCCCGCGGGCGCCGAGTACGACAAACATTAAGGCGATCGCCCAGCCAATCAAACCGAATAAACAGGTAACACTAGCACTCATGATGAAACCCTCCCCAGGGATTGTGTCTGACAGTCGGAGCCCTCGCGCGGCAACGGCGACTCTGTTTTACTTTTCAGGATAGGCCAACGCTTACAGATTGCAATCGGCCGGTTCCGGTTCCCGATCCACAAGAAAAAGGGGCGCCGGCTACTACAGAGTTAGACCGCCCGTCCTGACGGAATGTTACGTGCCTGCGCCGCAATGGATCTTTACGCCACCGACTCCCTATGCCCCGGTCCGGCGGCCATGTTAAGTTGCGGGCTGCATTAATCAAAAAATGCCCGGAGGATGGCGATGCTGCAGTGGAAGATCGGCGATATCACGATAACCCAACTCATTGAAATCACCGACAGCAGCGGTGCGCTGGAGGTACTACCCGAGGCGACACCGGCCAACCTCGCCGAGGTCCCGTGGCTCAAACCCCACTTTGTGACGCCGGACGGGATCCTGATCATGAATATCCAGATGTTGATCATCGAAACTCCAGAGCAAAAAATGGTCGTCGACACCTGCATCGGCAACGACAAGGCACTCACGATCGAAGCATGGGCGGATCTGCAGCTGCCGTTCCTCGACGACTTGAAGGCCCTCGGCCACGACCCGGACTCCATCGACAAGGTTATCTGCACCCACTTGCACGTCGACCATGTCGGGTGGAACACGCGCAAAGTGGGGGGTCGGTGGGTGCCGACGTTTTCGAATGCGCGCTACGTAATGGTCGAACCGGAATTCGAATTCTGGCGCGACCTGGATGACGATTCGTTCGGTGACGTATTCGGGGAGTCGATACGACCCGTCGTCGACGCCGGGCAAGCGGATATGGTGCAAACGGACCATCGCGTTGCCGACGGCGTGCGGTTCGAATCGACGCCCGGGCACACCCCGGGTCATGTGAGCGTGCATATCGAGTCGAATGGTGAACAGGCGATCATCACCGGAGATATGATGCACCACCCGTGTCAGATCGCACGGCCCGACTGGGTGACGCCGTTCGATGCCGATAGCCCGGCGGCGCGCGCAACACGTGAACAATTCCTCGAACGGTACGCGGACGCGCCCGTTCTCGTGCTCGGCACCCATTTCGCCGATCCGGTGGGCGGCCGTATTGTGCGCGACGGCGACGCCTATCGTTTCGACGTTTAATACACTTTGCGATAAGGGATCCCGATGTCCGACGCAATTGATTACGAACGCGTTGAGGAGACCGCGCTCATCACTATCGACGATGGTAAAGCGAACGCCTTCGGCTACTCGGTGATCGAGGCTTTCAACGCAGCCTTGGATCGGGCCGAAAACGACGCCCGGGCGGTGGCAATACTCGGCCGCCCCGGTCTTCTATCCGGGGGGTTCGATCTTGCCGTGATCCGCGGTGGCGACGAATCGGAGATCATGCGGCTGGTCGTTGCCGGCGCGCGGTTGTTGATGCGCCTCTACGGGCACGCGCAACCGGTAATCGTCGGCGCAACCGGGCACGCCGTTGCGCTGGGTGCCTTAATGCTGCTCGCGGCCGACCATCGGCTGGGAATCCGGGGAGATTTTAAAATCGGCCTCAACGAAACCGCGGTCGGTTTGCCACTGCCGGCGTTCGCCATCGAACTCGCGACGGCAAGACTTTCTCCGCTCGCGCTGACCGCCGCGACCCTGGGTGCGAACATGTACGATCCCGATGCGGCCGCAAAGGTCGGCTACTTAGACGAAGTCACGGAGCCCGAAGCGCTCCGTGAAACGGCACTCGCCCGGGCCGAAGCCATGGCGAAGCTCGATGGCCCGGCTTTCGCCGCGTCGAAAAGCGCGCTGCGCGGCGAGGCCATCCGCCGGGCCCTCGACGGACTCGATTAGAACTTCGGCGGCTATGACAACCGCGCGTAACGGAAACACTAGCGAGACCACTTATTATTGGGGTATTGCGGCCGATTTTCTGCGTCTCAACGACGTCGATCGCGGTACGCTTATGGGATTCCCCTGTCTTCGCGTAAACGGTGATTTTTTCAGTACCTGCGAACATCGAAGCGGGGATCTCATCGTCAAGCTGCCCAAAAGCCGGGTCGCCGGATTAATCGAGGCGGGTCGCGGCGAAGCTTTCGCTCCGGCTGGCCGGATATTTCGCGAATGGGTGCTCGTAAAAAAGCGCAACCGAAAAGCCTGGATCGCATTAATGGAAGAGTCTCTGGCGTTCGTATCGCAGGCAAAACAATGAGCGGGGAATCAATTCCATAACGTATTGCATCGCACAAGCGCTTTCTCGAGATTTCTACGCCTGTTTCCCTCTTTTCCACTCGCCTTACGACGACCGCCACGGATGCCGAGAATTGTGGTTACGCATGAATAATGCAGGCTAGGTGATCGGACCACGGGTGGTTTCGCTGAGGGCTTCGTTAACATCAAAGACTTTGCCGCTAACCCCGGTTATGCCAAATCCCTTGAGCCTCTCGATATGCATTTCCAGATACGCCCGCGCGTAGGCTTCGTTAGCGAATAGATAGATCCCGCCTGCTATCTTCTCGGTTTCGTTTTCCGTCCAAATCTTCCAAATGAATCCCGGTTCCTCGCTTATAGCGAGCGCAAGATCAGACAACGCTGCCGCCATCTCATCGCCGAACGGACCGGTGAAAGGAAAATCGACCTGTAACAACGTTGGCATCTATTGGTCCTCCGAGTATTGTTCGTCGTAGTAACGGCTATCCAAAAAACGGTCGTGTCGCCGGGCCGCGCTCAGATTTCGAGTTCGTATAGCTCGGCGAACTCCGCATACTCGGCCTCCCAGTCGACGCGGTACTGGCCCTTCGCGTTCAACGATACGAAATCGGCAAAACGAGTTATCCATTGATGGAGCATCATCCATTCGATGGCGACGTCGCGACTGGCGCCGCTCCCGGGCGATTGGACGTGCGCACGGCAGTAGGTTGCGGCTACAACCAGGTGATCGAGTTCCTCGGAGGCCAACGCCAACTGCACCGCTTCCACCTCGGCGCGATAGAGTGCACCCAAGATCTGCCGGACCGCCGCGGGACCCGAATTCACGGGATCGTCACAATCGAGAGGCGGTTCGGCCGATTCCGCCGCCGTGCATGCAGCGAGGTAGCACAACCACGCAACCGAGGTCCAAACGGCGTGTCGTTTAGATACCATGCCTGCGCTCCATAGTCCCCGGTAGTTCAACCTCGGTCGCACTCGACGCATCCAAGGCCGGTCGAGGTTGGAAACGTACATACCCTTGGCCACCTGGCCGGCGGCAATCTTCATCTGCAACATCGCTGCGTTGACTTCTAAATTGTTGTTTGGAAAAGAATCATCCGCCCATCGGATGCAAAATCCGTAGAGATACTTCTTTAGGTATCGGCTCCGGGAACAAAAAATATAGTAGACAGAACGAATCGCCGATGTGATGAAGTTCGCGGAAATCAAACGGATCGAGACGATCGGAGTTTGGGTGACGCATAGGCTTCCAATCGCGGTTTGCGTTCTCGAGGATTTGAGATTTCTCGAAACGACCAACGTGACCGGGCCGGCCGGAGCGGACGCCCCATAGATCCGAGGTCTGGCATGGACTTAAGAATGCGTTCCGGTGATACTCGGAACCGGTGCAACTATTTGAAGGAGGTGATCCAAATGTCTAGTGAGATTCTGTTGATATCTGATCGACCTTTGGACCTCAATTGGAGCGTCGAGAAAAGTCTTTTCTCCGCTTGAGGTATGTGGATCGGGAAACCGGTCCAGAGGTTGAGGATATTCAATCTCACGGAGGGCCGCGCGAGCGCGGCCCTTCTTAATTTTGGGAGAGGGCCTAGTTAGGGGAAGGAAGGGACGAGATGCCGAGTACGACCATAGAAGGGTTGCGGATCAGCTACGACCGTTACCTACCGAGTCAAGCAGAGCCCGGTCAGCGCGCGATCTATATCCATGGCACGGGCTGCAACGGGAGAGTGTTCGAAGACCACTTGCGTGCGATATCGAACCGGCACGAAGTCGTGGCCATTGACCTTCCGGGGCACGGCCGTTCCGAAGGTAGTGGTTTTCGCGGCGCCGCCGATTATGCGTTTTTCGTCGCCGCGTTAATAGACCGCCTGGGTTGGCAGTCCTGCATCGTCGCCGGGCATTCGCTCGGCGGTGGGATCGCACTAGCGGTAGCGGTCTATTTCGAGGCGTTAGTTGCGGGTCTGATGTTGATCGATACCGGTGCGCGGCTGCGAGTCAACCCGAGATTATTGGACTTCGCTCGGAAGGCTGCCGAAGCCGGCAGCGTACCCGACGCCGATGCCCGGTTCGGCTATGCGGAAAAGACGCCGCGCTCCGTAGTGGACGGCATCAGCGCAATCACCGCCGGCTGCGACCCCCGGGTGACCTACAAGGACTGGATCGCGGACGATAGTTTCGATTTCATGAGTCGCCTGGCGCAGATCAATGTTCCGGCGTTGGCGATATGCGGGGAAGAAGATCCTTTGACGCCGCTGAAATACCATGAGTACTTTCGCGACAAATTGCCGGACTGTCGGCTTGTGACCATTGCGGACGCTGGACATTGGCCTTTCGTGGAGAATCGCGCGGCTTTTGACGCCGGCGTGATGGAATTTCTCGGCACCTTGTAGCAACGCGTTGATCCGGGGGAGCGGGTACAACCGCCGATGCGAACGCACTATCGACCGCCGCGCGACAATTCCTTCGTGGCGTCGTGCGGTACGGTTTCTGCGCCAAAAAATGATTCGATGATCGGGATCAAGCACTCCTTGTAAGGCCACACTATTCCGAGTTCGGCCTCAAATTCAGTTTGCTCTTGCCGATCCCGGCCGGAATAGACGCCGATAAAATCAAGCGTATTCGCGGCTGTGCCGCGAAGGTCCCCAACTTCTTCGGGCTGCGCGCGCCGCTTTACCATCACCGGCGATCCGGACATGCCCGTTTTTGTCTTTCCATCGATATAGATCCGCGGCACTGAATCGAAGACGTCGGGCTCCGAGGCGATGGTGCCACTTTTGTATATCGGCAGACTGTTCGGCGTTGTCGTCGCGCTCAACGGATATCCTGTGACGAAGGCCTGGTCCATGACGACGAGTTGTGTATCTCGCGCCAACTCCGATTCGAGATCGATACGGCAGAACTCATTGCGATCGGATCCTCGGGAGTCTATGTGGATCGCAATTACGTCGACATCACAGCCGAACAATGGATGTTCCAACCAGCAACGGTCGCCGGCGTCGTCGAGCAGAGACATTTGAAATACGGTCGACGAAGACGGTACCGTGCGCGGGACGACCGCCTTCGCGATATGCGTGTGGACTTTCAGGCTCCCGGGGAGCGCTTGTGATCGATGCAGCGGTATCTTCGTTTGGTGATGCCTACCAGAGACGACATGCCAGTTCGTGACGAGGAACGTGTGATCGCGAAACTCACAGAAGAACCCGGTAGCGTCACCGAGGGCGGCCTGGGTATCCTGCGCGAGGATCTCCAATTTCGCGACGCGAAAAGAATGCAGGTGGGCGTTGGTCACGTTCGCATTGAGGTAAATACGTAATTTTATCAATCGTCGACGAATCTGGCGCCGCCTCGGCGATGATTTTACGCCGAATTGCCCTGGATCGGGTATTTTGTCCGGACAAATTCCCGGGAATGGGCCCGATTTCGTCCGGAAATCGGCAATTTTGGCCCGGTTATGCCCAATTTAGTCGCTAAAGGTATTCCGATCCGCACCGTAGACGATTAAGATGCGCCCCTGCCGAGTTGGCAAGCAGAATTTGGGCCGCGCCTCGCGGTCGCAGGCGAACGGACCGTGGCTTCTCTCCGAGTCAACTTTGAGGGTGTGCTCCGCGGGCTGTCGAAACTTACCAGAGAGACAAGATGAAAGACCTTACGTACTACCGAAATATTGGCATCTTCGCGCATGTGGACGCGGGCAAAACGACTACGACGGAACGGATCCTGAAGCTTACGGGTAAGATCCATAAAATCGGGGAGGTCCATGACGGCGCGGCGACGACCGACTTTATGGAACAGGAGCAGGAGCGGGGGATCACCATCCAATCGGCCGCGACTACCTGCTTCTGGAATGACCATCAGCTGAACATTATCGATACACCAGGGCACGTCGACTTCACCATCGAGGTCTATCGTTCACTCAAGGTTCTCGACGGCGGTATTGGTGTCTTCTGCGGTTCGGGCGGCGTCGAACCGCAGTCTGAGACCAACTGGCGCTACGCGAACGAATCCGAAGTTGCGCGCATTATCTATGTCAATAAGTTGGACCGCACCGGCGCCGACTTCTATCGGGTGGTCGATCAGGTGCGGGACGTTCTCGGCGCTGTCCCGTTGGTAATGACGCTGCCGATCGGTATCGAGTTTGAGTTCACTGGAGTCGTCGATTTACTCACGCGCAAGGCATGGATCTGGGACGATTCCGGAGACCCGACACAATATCGCATCGAAGACGTCCCGGCGGATATGGTTGACGACGTGGAAACCTATCGCGAGCAATTGGTAGAAACCGCGATCGAACAGGACGACGAGGTAATGGAAAAATACCTCGAAGGCGAAGAGCCCGATGTCGATACACTCAAGCGCTGCATCCGTACCGGTACGATCAATTTAGCGTTTTTCCCGACCTATTGTGGTTCGTCGTTCAAGAACAAGGGCGTACAAGTCGTGCTGGATGCCGTCGTCGACTACCTGCCGAACCCGACGGAGGTCAAACCGCAACCCGAAATCGATTTGGAAGGCCACGAAACGGGAGAGGTCGCCACGGTCGCCGTCGACAGGCCGTTGCGGTCACTCGCCTTCAAGATCATGGACGACCGTTACGGCGCGCTCACGTTTATCCGCATCTATTCGGGCAAGATCGAGAAGGGCTCGACCGTGCTCAATAGTTATACCGGGAAAACCGAGCGTATCGGGCGCATCGTCGAGATGCATGCAGATTCCCGCGAGGACGTCGACACTGCTCAGGCCGGCGACATCGTCGCGGTGCTCGGCATGAAGAACGTACGAACCGGACACACGCTATGCGACCCTAAGAACCCGGCGACGCTAGAGCCGATGATCTTTCCGGATCCGGTGATCTCGGTCGCGATCGCGCCGAAGGACAAAGCAGGCGCAGAGAAAATGGGTATCGCGCTCAGCAAAATGATCCAGGAAGACCCGTCCTTTCGGGTAGAGACCGACGCGGACAGTGGTGAAACCATCATCAAAGGTATGGGGGAACTGCACCTCGACATCAAGGTCGATATTCTGAAACGCGCCCACGGTTGTGAGGTCCAGGTTGGTAAACCGCAGGTCGCCTATCGCGAAACCGTAACCCGACGCATCGAAGATACCTATACCCACAAAAAGCAAACGGGCGGGTCCGGGCAGTTCGCCAAGATAGATTTCATCATAGAACCAGGCGAGGTCGGTAGCGGGTTCCAATTCGAATGCACCGTTACCGGCGGCAATGTGCCGCGGGAATTTTGGCCGGCGGTCCAGAAAGGTTTCGCCAACAGTCTCGAGCGGGGAGTGTTGGCTGGCTACCCGTGCCTGGATTTCAAGGTCACGCTCTGCGACGGTGGATTCCACGCCGTCGATTCTTCCGCGGTAGCGTTTGAGACGGCTGCGCGCGCCGCCTATCGTCAGTCGATTCCCAAAGCCGGGCCACAGCTCCTCGAGCCGATCATGAAGGTGGACGTGTTCACGCCGGACGAACAGGTCGGCGACGTCATCGGCGACCTCAATCGCCGTCGGGGGATGATCAAAGACCAGCAGGCCGGGGCTTCAGGAGTCCGCGTCAAGGCCGACGCCCCGCTCAGCGAGATGTTCGGCTACATTGGGGATTTGCGCACGATCACCTCGGGTCGCGGCCAGTTTTCGATGGAGTTTGCGCACTACGCACCGTGTCCGGCAAGCGTCGCCGAAGACGTGATCAAGGAGGTCACGGAGCGCGACGCTTAAGGGGCAGCGCCCGCTTTGCGGACCTCGGAGCGCGTTTGCGGCCGATGTCCGTCCCAAGAAGCGGCGCGAAACTGTACCCGCACCACGCCTGACCCCACTTTTCGCCGGGTTACCAGAGATCTGATCCATATCAAGTGCCACCGACCGGGATCGGTTCTGATAAAATTTGTGTTTTTGCCGACGAGATGAATAAGGCGTACCTCGATATCGGCTTGCAGCGCGTTTCTTGTTCGGCCGGCGGACGTCATTTTGCCGCCGAGAATCGAGGCGGCGGCGGACACAATCGACAATCTTCAAAGACCGGATTGGGCAGCAAACCATGAGCGACACAGAACGAACAGCGACGGATTCAAGCGTGAGCGAAGCGAAACCGGGTAGCGCGGCCGAGAAAGCGGAAAAAGGCGTCGAAGATCCCCACAAAAGAGTGGCGGCGGCGCTGCACGACCTGTCGGAAATACGGCACGACCCGGTGGCCATCCGCCGGACATTCGAGACCGGCGAATATCCTTACCGACGGAAAATGCCGCGGGCGGCTTACGAAAAGCACAAGGCCGAACTCCAGGTCGAGTTGTTGAAAGCGCAGCGTTGGGTCAAGGAAGAAGGCCAGAAAATCGTACTGCTGTTCGAAGGCCGCGATGCGGCGGGTAAGGGCGGTACGATAAAGCGCTTTATGGAACACATGAATCCTCGCGGCGCGCGCGTCGTCGCCCTCGAAGTCCCGACTCAGGAAGAACGCGGGCAATGGTTCTTTCAACGCTACGTCAACAATTTGCCGACCGCCGGGGAAATCGTCATGTTCGATCGTTCCTGGTACAACCGTGCGGGCGTGGAGCGTGTGATGGGCTTCTGTTCGCCGAATCAATATCTCGAGTTTATGCGGCAGACGCCGGATCTGGAGCGCATGTTCACGCGCAGCGGCATCCGTCTTTTCAAATTTTGGTTTTCCATCACCCGCGAACAGCAGGCGCGGCGGTTCAAGGCACGAAAGACCGACCCCTTGAAGCAATGGAAATTATCTCCCATCGATCGCGCTTCGCTCGACCGCTGGGATGATTATACGGAAGCTAAGGAAGCGATGTTTTTTTATACCGACACTGCCGACGCGCCATGGATAGTTATCAAGTCGGACGATAAGAAGCGCGCGCGGCTGAACTGTATGCGGCACTTTTTGTGGAGTCTGCCGTATCCTGACAAGAATACCGAGGTTGTACGGCGCCCCGATCCGTTGATCGTCGGGTCGGGTAGTCATGTCATCCACGCGAGCGAGCACATTCTCGGCAAGAGTCTCCACCCTAGTTCAAGACGTCGTTGAAACCCTACGGGGCACGACCTAGAGGCATCTGCCGCAGGGTCGTGTCGGCTGCATAAACGACATTCCCGGGAGGTAATAGCGTGACGAAAGCGAGTCGGAAAAAGCGTTACTGGGGTCTGGTATCGCCGCAGATGCCAGCCCATGTCTTAGCCGCGGCCGCGAAGCAGCAGGAAGACCTCGGGTTCGACGGCACCTGGTCGCCGCAGGTGTACGGTCCGCCGTTCAGTGCGCTTGCGGCGGCGGCCACGAGTACGGAGCGGTTGCGCCTCGGTACCGGCATTGCGCTCGCTTTCACCCGCAGCCCATTCGAAACTGCTATGGCGGCGATCGACCTCGACAGCATGAGCAACGGCCGTACAGTGCTCGGACTCGGTTCTGCCGTGGAGTCCTGGATCGAGGGTTTTTATGGCATGCCGTATGGCAAGCCATGTGAGCACCTGCGTGAGGTGACCGAACTCATCCGTCTGTGCGTTGCCAAGGCGCATACCGGGGAGTTAGACCGTTTTGACGGCAAGTACCACCAATTGGATTTCTCGGAACTACAACCGCCGTCAGCGCCGCCGCGTACCGAAATACCGATCTGGATATCGGCCGTACGGGGGGCGATGCTGCGGCTGGGGGCCGAAATCGCCGACGGGGTCATCGGCCATCCGATCTGGTCGACCCACTGGGCAACGACCACTATCCCCGAACAACTCAAGCAGGGCCTCGATCGCGGCGGGCGGCAGCGGTCGGATGTCGAGGTCAACTATTGGTTCTGGGTCACGCCAAATCCCGACACGCGACAATCGGTCGAAGACGCTCGCGCCTGTGTATCGTTCTATGCCGGAATGGAACAGTACGAGCCCTATTTTGCGGCACACGGTTTCAAGGAGGAATGCCGGGCACTGCAAGAGGGGACGCGGCGTGGCGACTATCAGAGCGTCGCGCATCTGGTCTCCGACGAGATGGCCGGCACGTTCGTGATCACCGGGACGCCGGACCAGGTCCGCGCGAAGCTCGAGCCAATTTGGGAGTTTACCGATTCCATGACGCTGATCCCCCCCATTCTATCGCTGGCGCCGGAACAGACCGAGGCCTATTTCGGGACGATCGCCGAGACGTTCTATCAGGAACTCTAAATACCCGTTCCAAAAAGTGCATCACTTTTGTAGTTACACCAACTGCCGTCACCCCGGACTCGATCCGGGGCCGGTATGACGGTGACGACGCACGGCCGTCAGTCCTTAATCCGAAACTGATCGATATTTCGGAGCAAAATATTTAGCTCGTCGGATTCGAGTATCGAGGTTCCGCGCGGAAACCCGAATCCTAGCGCGCGGGCGCTATAATGGCGCGGCAACCACTCCAGAATAATGTCCAACGAGGAGGAACCATAATGGAACTGAGAGAAGTTATCGGCCGCCGTCGATCCATCCGCTTCGTGAAGCCTTACAAGGCCGTCGAGCCCGAGAAGATCCAAATGATGTTCGAAGCGGCGCGTATTGCCGCGCATTGGGGCAACGTGCAAAGCCTGCGCGCGGTTGCGGTCCATCGCGAAACCGCCTCCCAGGAGATTCTTGATTCGCTGAAGGCGGTCGTCGTCGGTTGGCAGTTGCGCATCGCGCCGGTGGTGATCGTCTGGTACTGCAACCCGGAAGCGGTGGATGAGCAGTCCGACCGCCTGCGCCAATTGATGTCCGTGGGTGCGCTCGGCTTCGGCGATCCGGAGGTGAGGAAGCGGGATCTCGAAGAAAAGTTCCTGCCGGTATTCGCTGGTATCAAGGATTTTCTGAAACAACCGGGGCTGAACGAGATCGATTGCGGACAGGGCATCGCGCAGGCGACGCTAATGGCCTATGAGCTTGGTCTGGGTACTTGTTTCCTCGGTACGCCCGAAGGTGACGCCCTGCTCAAGGTTCTCGGCGTGCCCAGCTCCTGCCGTCTCGTGCTGATGCAAACGGTCGGTTATCCAGAAGAACATTGGGAGGCGGGCGGCCAAAGACCGCGACAGCCATTTGAGTCGCTTTTTTCGATAAATTCCTACGGAAATCCTTATCCGCGCAGTCAGGAAGTCGTCGAGGAGCTGACGCGGGACAAGATGTTCACGACGCCGGCACCCCTCCCGGATCGCGAACAGGAACTGGAATATCTCCAGCACGCACTGAAATTGAAGGCGCCGGGGCTGTTCTAATACGGCGCGGGGCTTCTTCCGGTTGATCGGAACCCCGAAATCCGACAGGTTCTTACTTGAGGCTTACACAAAGACCGAACGCTTGTGCACCGTAGGTTGGGTTACGCCCTGCGGGCTAACCCAACCTACCGTGTTCGCGAATGATGAAAGTCTCAGTAGTCGGCAATTTACTCGGTGATGACGTTGTCGGCGTCCTTGTCGAATGCCTCGAGTAAAAACCGCTCCTGTGGTTTCTCAGAGGCGGTCTTCGGGATTTCCGGCACGACTTGCAGGTAGCTTGGCACGAAACTCGATTCGAGGTGCTTACGGCAGGCGGCGAAAACCGCTTTCGGATCGAAGCTCGCCGGATCGGCCGCGACGATCGCGGCGACGACGTCTTTCTCCCCCGGGACGCCGTTCGCAGAAGGCACACCGTAGACGAAAACATCGTCGATCGCCGGATGTTCGGCGAGTTCCTTCTCGACGAAGGCCGGATTGATAAAGTCGCCGTTATGGCGGATCCCGCCGCCCTTGCGGTAGAGAAAGTAGAACCAGCCGTCTTTGTCCCGATAACCGACATCGCCCATTCGCAGCCACCCGGCGTCGGTCTTTTTTTGCGATGCGTCCGGGTTCTTGAAATAGGTCACGACCGGGGCACTGCCGTCGATGTTGCGGAAAATGATCTCACCGGGCTCGCCCGGTGCACAATCGTTACCGTCCTCGTCCACGATCCGGCCTTCTAGGTTTGGCGGTGGCTTCCCGATACTGCCGATCGGACCGGTTCCCGGTAAGTTCAGGGTTATCCCACCTTCGGCCGCGCCGTAGAATTCCCCTACCTTGAGATTGTAGCGCTGCTCAAAATTCTCCCAGATCGTTGCCGGCATACCCGCGCTCAGGACGTAGCGGACCGGATTATCGGCGTCGTTGTCCTTTGCAGGTTCACTGTAGATCGCCGTGGTCATGCCACCGAGCAGGTTGAACGCGGTGCAACCGTATTGCCGTGTGATGTCCCATAGGCGGGATTTGGTGAACTTGCGGCTGATTACTCCTCTCAGCCCCATGTGCAGCGTCGCGCCGAGCGTAATCAACTGGGCGTTGGCATGAGTCAGGGACAAACCTGTGTAGGGGCGGTCGTCTTCGCGTAACCCGAGCGCCTGCCCCAAGCCCGCCACCATGGCAAAACGGGAGTAGGCCGACATGATTGCCTTGGGGTCGCCGGTGGTCCCCGAGGTGTACAGCATCTGCATCGGCGTTTCGGGATCGGTGACCCGAACTTCCATGTCGTCCGTGGCCGCGGCGAGTACGTCCGCGATGGCGCTTGTGTGCAAATCGATCGAAGACGCCCCGGCGGGATCGCCGATGACCCACACCCACCGCAGCGAGGGGCAAGCTTCAACGACCTCAGCCAGCTGGGGCAGCGCGTAATCGCCGATCACGGCGCCGCGGCACTCCGCGTGTTCGAGCATGAAGGCGAGCTTCTTACCCTTGGTCCGCGGGTCGATGGGTACGAACACGGTGCCCGCGATCGAAGAGCCGACCATGACGTCGACGAACTCCGGGTGATTTTGCGCGATCACCGCGAACGCGTCGCCAAACCGCATGCCTGCGGCATCCAGACCGGCCGTGACCCGCTGGCCGTTCTGCCACAATTGCGTGTAGGTGCGGGTTTCGTCGTCGAAGCCGCCGTCCGCGTTAACGGTGACGAAGGTCACGACGTCGCGATCGGGCCATCGGCGCATGCGGTCTGCGATCAGGTTGGCGAAGATCGCCGTATCGGAAGGTTCGGTATTCATTGTCGCGACCGCTATTTTTCGAGGACCGTAATGACCATCGCCGCAGCGTCACTGCGGATAAAACCGCCGCCGTTCTCGGCCAAGCCGATTCTTGCTCCCTCGACCTGCCGCTTGCCCGCGCGGCCGCGGAGTTGGTCCGCGAGCTCGGTGATCTGAGCGAGACCGGTGGCGCCGACGGGATGCCCTTTACGCAACAATCCGCCGGACGGATTCACCGGCGTGCTGCCGCCGAGCCGGCTATGTCCTTCGGTGATGAAGCGGGCTCCCTCGCCTTTGGGGCACAAACCGAGAGATTCGTAGTACATGAGTTCCGCCGGCGACGATGCATCGTGCAGTTCAATGACATCGACGTCGTCGGGGCCGACGCCAGCCTCCTCGTAAGCTTCCTTCGCCACGACCTCCGTGACGCTCGGCTCATTCTCGCCGATGTCCCAACCCGAGCGCAGTACGGATGATTTGACCGCCACCATGTTGGCGAGACCGAGACGTTTCGCGATTTTTTCGCTGACGATCACCGCTGCCGCGGAGCCGTCGCCGATGGGTGAACACATCGCTAAGGTCAGCGGATAGCTGATCTCGCGCGCGTTGAGTACGTCCTCGACGCTTAAGACTTCCTGGAATTGTGCTTTGGGATTGAGGCTGCCGTGGAACGAGGTTTTCGCGGAAACCGCGGCAAAGTCCTCGCGTGTCGTGCCATAGTCGCGCATATGCTCTACCGCCATCGCCGCATAGACATCCATAAATAGTGAGCGCTTGCTACCGGCGCCAGCCTCATCTACATCTACTCCGGCAGCTTTGATGCGGCCGTAAAGCTCTTTGGAAACTTCTTCGAAACCTTCGAAGTCGACCGCGCCGGCGAACACCGAAAAGGTTTTCTGTTTGTCTTCGCAGTACAGCTTTTCCGACCCGATCGCGAGGACGACGTCGTACACTCCGGCCGTGACCATGGTGCATGCCTGCTGAAATGCCGTCGCTGCGGACGCGCAGGCATTTTCGACGTTAATGACCGGAATGCGCCCGATACCCATTTCGCGTAGCGCGACCTGCCCCGGGATCATGACCTGGCCGACCGTGACGGCCGTTGCCGCCGTGCCGAAGTAGGCGGCTTCGAGCTCCTTGGCCTCCAACCCTGCGTCCTGTAATGCGAGGCCGACCGCTTCCTGGGTTAAGGATTTCAGCGTGCGATCCTGATGTTTGCTAAATGTCGTCATGCCGACGCCGGCGATATAAGCATTTTGTTGCATCATTCTTTCCTCTCTTACAGAAGCTCCGGATCGAGTAACGAGGCGCCACCCTTGATCGCGAGGATTTCGTTACAACCGTCCTCGATCATCGAAGCGCGTGCATCGCGCAACAGCTTTTCGATCGGATATTCGAGGGTCATACCGTTGCCGCCGAAAAGTTGCAGGGCGTCACTCGCCACCTCGAACGCCGTTTGCGTGGCGGTGATCTTCGAGGTCATGGCCACGTGCAGTGACGGTTGTGTCTCCAGCGTGTTGTATTCGACGACCCTGCGGGTCAGCGCGCGCGAGGCTTCGACTTTACGAAACATATGAAATAAGCGATAGGCGACCGACTGGTGTTTGATGATCGGTACGCCGCCTTGTTTCCGTTCGTGGACATAAGCATGTGCGAGGTCGTAGGCGGCGCGGGCGACACCGGTAAAGGTGGCGCCCATCAACGCATTCGCGTCGGTATGAATGGCATAAACGGCTCGCTGAAAATTCTCGGGGCCCGCGAGCAGGTGTTCCATTGGCAGCTCGACATTGTCGAAAAATATCTCGCCTTGATTCAAAGCGCGTTGACCCATCTTGTTCAGGGGTTGACCTTTGCTCACGCCTTTTGTGTCGCAGGGCACGATAATGACCGCACCGTTTTCCTTATCCGGCCCCGCGCCGGAATCCGCCGCGCAGTACAACACGCAGACTTCTCCGATGACACCGTTCGATACCCATGCGGATTTCTGTCCGTTGATGACGATGGTGTCGGACTTCAAGGTGGCGATACAGTTCGGGCGGCCGTAGTCACCGGCGGCGTGCATCGCCTGGCCGTTCGGGTCGAGCGTATCGCTGCCATGGTCGGGCTCGGTGATCCCCCAGCAGCCGAGTTTACCTTCCGGGCACAGTTCGGCGAGAAAATCATTACCGAACATTCTCGCCATGTAGCGCGGCAGGGTGCTTGCCCCGATCGAAATGGCGAGTCCCGAATCACCCCAGCCGAGTTCCTCATAAAAGAGGCAGTTGGCCTTGGCCCGTTGCGCCGGCTCCATCTCGACTAACATGTCGACCGTGAAACCGAGTTCGGCGAACTTCTCGTAGAACGGCCAGATCGGAGAATCAGGAGCGATCACCGCTTCCGGGGACATACGGTCTAGAATCTGACCCAACGGGCGCATTTCCTGTTCGGCAAAGCGGTGCAGGACATCCACCATTGCTCGTTCTTCTTCGGTCATGGGGGGCTCCGCGCCGAGCATGCCGACTTTCGGTGCCGGCGCCTTAGCCCATCCCGAGATACGTGAGTCGGCGCTAGGCTCTCCGGCGTTCGGAAGCTGTGCGGTCGTTGATGCCATGTTGGTGTTCTCCTGGGCTCGTTAGAATGATGAAATGGTTCGTAGACCCCGCCGGACCTCGATCACGCGGGTTTCGAAAGATACCGGCGTTGGTGCTTAAGCTCAATACGCGGGGACCCCGATGAGCGCTTCATGGCCCCATATGAGGAACCCGCCAAAGACCAGTAAACCGCCGAGAACCGCGGCGACGTCGTTCATTTTGGAGGCCGGCGCGGACGGGATCGGCCGTGCGGTGCGTCCTTTCATCGAAATGCGATCGAAAACCGCCCATACGAGGAAGGCGCCGAAGAGCAAGACGTCCGCCAGGGTACCGTTGACGAGTAGGTGTGCTGACGCCCATATCATGGTTGCGACGACCTGGGGGTGTTGGGCCGCGGCCTTGAGCCGTCCCGGCAGGTTCGCAGCCAAGAACAGGGGGAAAACGAAAACCATCAATAGCATTGTTACGTGTCGCGACCAGGCTGGCGGCGAATAGAGCACGACCGGCTCCTGGCGCGCGAGCCCGTAGCCCCAGCAAATGAGCGCGAACCCGGCGATCGCGAACACGGCATAAACGCCCTTCCACTGCAATTCGCCGATTTTCTGTGCGGTCCGGTCGCGCCACCCTTCATCGACGATCGATACTGAGTGCACTGCAAAAAACAGCGCTAAGCCGACGATGAGATAAGTCATGATTACTCCCCCCGCTATTCTCTTTCAGTCCGATATTCCGGTCGGATGCCGGGAAAACCGGCACCTGCTACTATAAACGCCGAAGGTTCCGGAAGACACCGTGGCCGGCCGCCAATGGGCTCAGCTGGGCAGCACGGCCCAAACTCGCTTATCTTCAACCCTTCGTCTATACTGAAACCAGCTCTCCGCTTGAGATTTCCTTCGGTAAACCTGCGAATTTGTAGCTTCTCCATGTTCATTCCTCTGCTGGATTTCAGCAGGGCGACAGGTGTTGCGCCGCGATTCCGAGGCATTGTGTTGGACGGTCTGGGTGAGTTTGCTCATTTAACAAATTGATATCGAACTTGGAGTTGTTATGCAACAGAATAAATTGTACGTAGGGAATTTTCCGTATTCGGTCGACGAGGAACAACTGCGCGGGCTTTTCTCGCCCTATGGCGAGATCGAGGAACTGGCGCTGATCATGGATCGCGAGACGGGCCGGTCGAAGGGCTTTGCTTTCATTACGTTTGCGACCCAGCAGGCGGCAGAAAGCGCTTTGGAGAAGAATGGACAGGATCTAGCAGGGCGAGCATTGCGCGTGAACATGGCCCAAGAGAAGGGCGGTGGCCGTGGTGGTCGTCGGGGTGGTGGTGGTGGTGGTGGCGGCGGTCGCTGGTAAGCCGCCGGTTCTTACCTCGTAGATAACCCTCGCGATATTCAGCGCGAGGACGGGGAGGCCCGCGCCACGCACCGCCGCGCCGCGGGTTTTCCGAAACTCCCTTCCGCATTGAAGCGGCCCGGCGGTGCCGGTATTCGTTAGTAGCGGCTTACGGCCGACCAATCACTCCGCGGCAGCTGTTCAATAATGTGGTGGCTGCTCGTCACGTTCGACCTCGGCGCCCGTTGTCGCAGCGAGCGACGCGACGCGGTCAAACAACGTCTGGTACCGCTCTTCGAGCGCCGAAAGCCGGTGTAACTGTTGGACGATTGCATCGTTCAACGTTTGCACCAACTCTTCTTGAAAGGCAAGCTTTGTCTCGATATTGACAAATCGATCTTCGTCGACCATGGCATTGTCCTAGTGTAGCCCACGGATGAGGGCGTCGGCCGTAAGATTATGCATGTTGCGTTTTATTTGTTCTGCGATCAATGATTGCCGCAGTTAGGGAACCTCTGAATAAGTCTGGGTCGAGCGGCTTGTGTCCAGAATATTCGGATACAAGGCGCGAAGCGCACGGAATAGTGGTGCTATTTCGAAGCTTTGCAACGCGGTAGCCGGATATTCTGGGCGCAAAATGCCGAGTCATGACTTGTTCAGAGGTTCCTTAGGTA
>CAZFZX010000049.1:0-23501 GCA_964523765.1 uncultured Enterobacteriaceae bacterium | reverse complement strand
ATTTTACCGGATTAAAGGGGCTTTGCCTTTCTTATTCGTGCAATATTCAGGTTAAGCGGGCTCCGCGCACTGTTGACAATTGGTGCAGTGCAGCGTAAGTTCCCGCTCGAATTCGCGCGCAAGCGGCGCGGACAAAAAGGCTGCTTTCTTAGTCTTGGAAACCGTTGGAATGTCTGCAGGGCAGGAGGAACTACGATGGCTTTATCATTTCAAGAACAGGTCGATGTGCTGGAAACCGATTGGGCAAGCAATCCGCGGTGGGAAGGCGTTCGACGCGATTACTCCGCGGCCGACGTCGTGCGATTGCGCGGTAGTGTCCCGATCGAATACTCGCTGGCGCGTCGCGGTGCCGAGAAACTGTGGAAACTGGTTAACGAGGAGGACTTCGTGCCGACACTGGGCGCGCTTACCGGTGGCCAGGCGGTGCAGCAGGTCAAAGCCGGGGTAAAGGCAATTTATCTATCGGGGTGGCAGGTTGCGGCGGATGCGAACACCTGTGAGACGATGTATCCGGACCAATCCCTCTACGCGGTCGATTCCGTGCCGACGATCGTCCGTCGCATCAATAATGCGTTTCAACGGGCCGACCAGATCCAGTGGGCCAAAGGCCGCGATGAGATCGATTATTTTGCCCCGATCGTCGCGGACGCGGAGGCCGGTTTCGGTGGCGTTTTGAACGCCTTCGAACTCATGAAAGGAATGATAGAAGCAGGGGCCTCCGGTGTGCACTTCGAGGACCAGCTTGCTTCGGCAAAGAAATGCGGGCACATGGGTGGCAAGGTACTGGTTCCGACCCAAGACGCCGTGCAGAAATTAGTCGCCGCGAGGCTTGCAGCCGATTCTATGGACGTGCCGACCATCGTACTGGCGCGCACCGATGCCAACGCGGCGGCGCTGTTGACTTCGGATATCGACGAGCGAGACCATGAATTTATGACTGGCGAGCGTACTTCGGAAGGATTTTATGTGACCCGGCCCGGGCTCGATCAAGCGATCGCACGAGGGCTTTCCTACGCGCCTTATGCAGATCTGCTGTGGTGCGAGACGGCAGTTCCCGACCTCGAGGAAGCGCAGCGTTTCGCCGAAGCCATTCACGATGATTATCCCGAGCAATTGCTCGCCTACAATTGTTCGCCGTCTTTCAATTGGAAGAAGAATCTGGACGACGCGACGATCGCTAAATTCCAACGCGAACTCGGGGCGATGGGGTATAAGTATCAGTTCATCACGCTCGCCGGGATCCACAACATGTGGTACAACATGTTCGATTTGACCCACGCTTATGTCCGCCGCGGAATGACCGCCTATGTAGAGATGGTCCAGGAGCCGGAATTCGATGCGGCCAGTCGCGGATACACGTTCGCGAGCCATCAACAGGAAGTTGGTGCGGGCTACTTCGACGATGTGACGACCGTCATCCAGGGTGGCGCTTCCTCCGTGACCGCTCTTAACGGCTCAACCGAAGAGGAGCAATTCGACGCACCCGCCGCGCAGACGGCTTAGCGCACATCTCGTTACCCCGCGCGTCCGCGCGGGGTAACTCACTTTCTCAACATCCGGGTTAAGACCGCTTCGTAGGTCGCAGACAGACGGTCGAGATCGTCCGTTCGCACGCATTCGTCGACTTTGTGTATTGTCGCGTTGACCGGGCCGAGTTCGATGACTTCGGCGCCGGTCGGAGCGATAAAGCGGCCATCAGACGTACCGCCGCCGGTCGACGCCTGAGGCTCGACACCGAGCACGTCCCGGACGGCGTCCAAGACGGCGTCGAGAAAATGGCCGCCGGCTGTAAAGAACGGGTTGCCGGACAGATGCCAGTCTATGGTGTATTCCAATCGATGGGCTTCCAGGATCGAAACAGTACGTCGCTGCAGTTCGGCGATGCTGCTTGCCGTGCTGAAGCGGAAGTTGAACTGCGCCTCGAGAACGCCAGGGATCACATTTTCGGCGCCGGTTCCGGCAGCGATATTAGAGATCTGAAACGATGTCGGGCGGTAGAATTCGTTGCCTTCATCCCAGCGCGTGCGGCAGAGCTCCTCTAGCGCCGGGACGGCCGAGTGGATCGGATTGGCGGCTAGCTCGGGATAAGCGACGTGACCCTGGATCCCGCCGACTCTAAGTCGCCCGTTTAGCGATCCCCGTCGTCCGTTGCGAACCGTATCGCCTAAGGTCGATTCGCTGCTCGGCTCTCCCACCAGGCACCACGTTATCGTTTGCCCGCGGTTGCCCAATGCTTGGACGACTCTCGCCGTCCCGTCCGTCGCGACGCCTTCCTCGTCCGACGTTAGCAGCAGGCTCAGCGTTCCTTTGTATTCGGTACCGCCGTCTAAGAATCGTTCGATGGCGGTAATCATGGCTGCCAGGCTGCCCTTCATATCGGCGGCGCCACGGCCGTACAAGTGGTCCTTGCGGATTTCTGGGACGAACGGGTCGGACGTCCACTCATCGTGATTACCCGCCGGAACGACGTCGGTGTGTCCCGCGAATGTGAATACAGGATTGCCGCTGCCGCGCGTTACCCACAGGTTCTTGACCGCACCAAAGGGCAAGAACTCGGTTTCAAACCCCAAGGGTTCGAGCCGGGCGGCGATCACTTCGAGACAGCCCGCGTCGTTCGGCGTGACGGATACGCGCCGGATTAGTTCGCTGGCGAGTTCGACCGTCGGCGAATTCATAATGCGGCGCTCGCGCTTGATTCGGTATCCGTTTCACGGAGCCGTTTGCTCGCCAGACGTGCGAATTGGGCGTCGATTTCGCACCCGACGAAATGGCGGCCGAGCATAAGCGAAGCGACCCCCGTCGACGCCGATCCGGCGAACGGGTCGAATATTCGATCTCCCGGCAAGGTGCTTGCGCTTAGACATTGCTCGATCAACGCGAGTGGTTTTTGGGTAGGGTGTTTCCCGTGGCGTTTTTCATCGTTACCGGCCGCAGAGAAACGCCAGACGTTTTTCATTTGCCGATCGCCGTTACGCAGCTTCATTTCTTTATAATTGAAAGTGTAGCGATGGCCGCTGCCCTTAGCCGCCTTTGTCGCCCACAACAACATCTCGGTCGCATGCGTGAAGCAGCGGCATCCTAGGTTCGGGGGCGGGTTCGGTTTCTCCCATACGATATCGTTCAATAGGCGGTAACCAAGCTGTTGCAGCGCCATGCCGACGCTGAGGTAGACGTGGTGAGTACCGCTAACCCAAATTGTTCCCTCTGGTGTGAGCAGACGATAACATTGTTCCAGCCAATCCAAATTGAACGCGTGGTCGGCTTCGATCCCGCGGCTGCGATCCCATTGACCCTTGTTGACGGTCGTCCGCTGCCCTGCCACGCAGGTAGTACCGTCATTGGAGAGAAAATAGGGCGGATCGGTCCATATGCAGTCGAAGGATTCATCCGGTAGGCTCTTCATTAGCGTTATTTGATCGCCGCGATACAGCGACGATCCGCCATCGATTGACTCCCATACTTTTTTCGGTGTTTTGACTCTAGCCATTGACCGCTGTTGGTTCGATTCAGTCGCTACGTTCGTCGGGTGCGCTGGCTTCGATGCCGAGCGCATGGATATCACGGTCCATCAGATCACCCACCGCGGCGTAGACCAGGCGATGGCGGTCGATGGGCGTCATGCCCGAGAACTGGGGCGCGATGATCCTTAAGCGGAAATGCCCCTTGCCGCTTCGGGCACCGAGGTGACCGGCGTGCAGATGGCTTTCGTCGGTAATGTCGAGAAAATCGGGCGACAGAGCAAGTTCGATCGCCCGACGGATCCGGTCGATTCGCGCCGCGGCGGGTCCGGCTTCACTCATGGGACGACCTGCAGAAATGGTTTCACGCTAAAGTCTTTAATTATGCCGCTTTCGGTGTATGGGTCGTCTTCGATCCATCGCACGGCGGCGGCGAGCGACGGAAAATCGGCGATGATCAAACTGCCGGTAAAGCCGGCCGGGCCCGGGTCCGTCGCTTCGATCGCCGGGAACGGGCCGCCGATCACGAGACGTCCCTCGTCGACCAGTCGATTGACGCGTTCGAGGTGGGCGGGTCGGACCGATTGCCGCAGGGCCAGGCTGTCGTCATTATCTTCCCAAATAATCGCATATAACATCGATAGTTACTCAGTCATGCCGGCTTTCAATCGGCGACCGCTTTAGGCGGCGACCGTGGCCGCGCTCGAAATCTCTATGCAACGGAAGCACTCCCCTCCACCATCATTGCCACTGCCCAGTCCGACGGACTGCTAGCGTACCGGAACGAGCCGGAAATCGGCAAGCAGCACCCTTACGTGCGCCTCCTTGGCTCGGATATTTCAGTGTACCGATGGCGGTGACTCGTTTCGCCTCGCCTTCACCATCGGCGCCGTTGTGACCCACGTACTGCCGAGGCGCTCGGGTGAAGCTGTCGGTCGCCGGAGCGAGTGGTGGCGGAAGTGACTATCCACGGTCCCCATGAAATATCCGTGTTAGTCGCTTGAGAAAATAGAAGGGCGTGCTCATTGTGAGGTTTGTAGTAGCCGAGGGCGGACGGCCGGCTGCATGATCCCGACCCTAGTTTTCCCGTTGTAGCGTTGGCGACGCCCATCCGGTAGGCTCCTCGTCCTTTGTTGCCTGCCGGTATTTGATATTGGCTTCTCGGCGGGTGGGAGATCGGATCTCGTCCGGTCCGGCTCACCAAGCGGCCTCTGGGAGGAACTGACGGCGGGATCCGTAAGGCGGCGTGGGAAATTTCGGTGCTGAAACGGTGTTCGGCGGGTTAATCAGAGGTTCCTTGCAGATACTCATGAGAGTTGAAATACACCCCACGCACCCGCAAAAGCGATTGATATCCATGGCTCGCGACAAACTTCTCGGCGATGGTGTGATCGTCTATCCCACCGATTCCTGCTACGCGTTGGGATGCACGTTGGGTTCGCATAACGCGATTCGGCGCATCCGCGCGATCCGGCGCATGAGCGACCAGCACTATCTCACGCTCGTTTGCCGAGATTTGTCCGAATTGTCGACGTTCGCACGGGTCGATAATGCCTGTTACCGGTTACTCAAATCACTGACCCCAGGTCCGTATACATTCATTCTCCAAGCGACCCGGGAACTGCCGCGGCGTTTACGCGACCCCAAACGCAAAACGATCGGTTTGCGCATTCCCCAGCATCCGGTCACCTCCGCGCTTTTGCAGGCGGTCGGAATACCGATGCTGAGTGCGACGGCGCGAGATGTTTCCGGCGGGATGGAGTTGTCCGACCCGGACGAGATTGATGAGCATTTCGGTCGTCGGATCGATATGTTTCTCGATGCCGGCGCCGGCGGGGCGCAACCGACCACCGTGATCGATCTGTCATCGGGAGACCCGGTACTGGTCAGGCGCGGTTTGGGTGAGGTCGAACATCTACTGGATCTGGAAGGTTCCTGAACGCGGCGGCGTGTTGCACTTATTGCACTTCATAAGCATCGCACCGGTGGCCGCCGCCCGGTCGCTCGCCAATGTGACCATTACGTTGACATGCTATGGGATCTTGATGCTCTCGAAGAACGTAGCGGGCACCCCGGTCGTCGCAGTTTTGCTTTACATGTGCTGGGCTGGGATAATGTTCAACACGACAATCACGCTAGAAGCGGTCTCAAGATACTACGTGAGCGCGTTGCGCCCTTCTGCTTTTGGCGGGACGCCTGTTCAACGGCGTTTTGGGTAGGGTATTCGCGCCGGTTTCGGCATGGATCCAGAAACTCCTGGCCGCCAGTATCCCTTAGGCCGGTGCAAAGAATCAGAATCCGGGCGTCTCGTTAGACCATGAGCGTAACAGCAAATAAACGCGTGTTGTCGGGTATGCGCCCCACCGGGCAATTGCACCTCGGTCATTACCATGGCGTGCTCAAGAACTGGATCGAACTCCAGCACGAATACGACTGCTTTTTCTTCATCGCCGATTGGCATGCGCTAACGACGGTCTACGAGGAGACCTCGGGTATCACTGAGAGCGTTTTCGATATCGTTGTCGACTGGCTGTCGGTAGGCATTAATCCGGGAGAAGCGAGCATATTCATTCAGTCGCGGGTCCCTGAGCATGCCGAACTTCACTTGCTGCTTTCGATGATCACTCCGATCAGCTGGTTGGAAAGGGTGCCCAGCTATAAAGATCAGCAGGAGAAGCTGAGGGAACAGGATCTGTCGACATACGGTTTTTTAGGTTATCCGTTGTTGCAGGCGGCCGACATTCTCATCTACCGCGCCGGGTTCGTGCCCGTGGGCGAAGATCAGGTGGCGCACATCGAAATGGCGCGCGAAGTGGCGCGACGCTTCAATTATCTCTATGGGCGCGAACCGGGGTTCGAGGAGAAAGCTAAGGATGCAGCGCGAAAAATGGGCAAAAGAAACGCCAAGCTGTATTTCGAGATCCGGCGGAGCTATCAGGAAGACGGCGATAGCGAGGCCCTGGAAAAGGGGCATGCGTTTCTCGAGTCTCAACAGAACATATCGCTCGGCGACCGCGAACGACTGCTCGGTTACCTCGAAGGCGGCGGCAAAGTCATTTTGCCGGAGCCGCGCGCGCTGCTGACGCCGGAAGCAAAGATGCCCGGACTGAATGGCGACAAGATGTCGAAGTCCTACAACAACACGATCGGTTTGCGCGAGCCGCCGGCGTCGGTCGAGCGTAAAATCCGCACCATGCAGACCGATCCGGCCCGGGTCAGGAGGTCGGATCCCGGGGATCCGGGCAAGTGCCCTGTGTGGCCGTTCCACGAGGTGTATTCCGCCACGGAAGTCAAAGCTTGGGCCGAAGCCGGGTGCCGCAGCGCCGGGATTGGTTGCCTTGATTGCAAGCAACCAATCATCGATGCCGTTTTGAAGGAACAGGCGCCGATCAGAGAGCGAAGCGAGGACTTTCTCCAGGATCCGGAAGCGGTCCAGGCGATTATCGACGAAGGCTGCGAAGCCGCTCGCGAAGCAGCCCGCGATACCCTGGAGGAGGTTCGGCAAGCGATGAATCTGGTCCACCGTTAAGCGTCCCGTGTCAGAGCCGACAAACCTTATCGAGCAATCGCAGCGCCCCCAGCAAGGCGAAATGCCGTTTGCGGTCGTTCAAGGTACGCCGGTAATCGAACCGCCCAAGGATCTGTATATCCCCCCTGATGCATTGGAGGTCTTCCTGGAGGCTTTCGAGGGCCCGCTCGATTTGCTCCTCTACCTGATAAAGCGACAGAATCTCAATATCCTCGATATCCCGATCGCGCACATCACCGAGCAGTACATGTCCTACATCGATACGATGCAGGAGATCAAACTCGAACTCGCAGCCGAATACCTGGTGATGGCCGCATTGCTGGCGGAAATCAAGTCCCGCATGCTCCTGCCGCGGCCGCCATCGGAGGAAGCCGAAGACGCTGACCCCAGGGCCGAGTTAGTCCGCCGACTTCAGGAATACGAACGCTATAAGAAAGCGGCGGAGGACCTCGATGCATTACCGCGATTGGAACGCGAACTGCACCGCGTTACTGTGGTATTCGAGCCCGATGGCTTGGAACGACCGCAGCCGGATGTGACCTTAGACGCACTGTTGGACGCCTTTCGCGACGTCTTGGATCGAGCGGAGATGTTTGCTGATCACAGAGTCCAACGCGAACCCTTGTCGGTACGCGAGCGTATGGCGTTGGTGATGGAACGTGCTCGGAGCGATAGCTTTATCTCGTTCTCTGAGTTGTTCACTGTGAAGGAGGGAAGAGCCGGGGTTGTCGTTACGCTCATCGCGATCTTGGAATTGCTCAAAGAATCCCTCATTCAGATGGTGCAGAATGACGATCACGGGCCGATTTACGTCAAACTCGTAGTTTAAAATAGGCGTTCCAAAAGATGCATCACTTTTGTAGTTACACCAACCGCCGTCACCCCGGACTCGATTCGAGGCCGGGGTGACGGTGATGATTTACAGCGATCGGCCTTTAACCCGAAACTGATCGATATTTTGGAACGCCTATTTAGGGAACCACGATCTCTGCAATGGAACTCGAAAAGCTCAAGCAAATTCTCGAAGCCGCGTTGATGGTCGCCGCTTCTCCGGTCAATTTCGATCGCTTGTATCAATTGTTCAGTGAGGACGGCGACGCTGCGCCGAGCCGCGATCAGATGCGTACGGCGCTCGAGGAACTCGAAAATGATTACCATCACTGCGGTATCGAACTCGTGCGCGTAGCGAGTGGTTACCGGTTTCAGGCTCGAAGCGAAGTCGCGGGATGGATCAGCCGATTGTGGGACGAAAAGCGTCCTCGGTATTCGCGCGCGTTGTTGGAGACCCTGGCGATCATTGCTTATCGGCAACCGATCACGCGCGGAGAGATCGAAAACATACGTGGTGTAGCGGTCAGTACAAACATGATTCGAACGCTGATGGAACGTGAATGGGTAAGAGTTGTGGGCCACAGGGACGTCCCGGGGAAGCCGGCCGTTTACGCGACAACTAAACAATTTCTCGATTATTTCAACCTCGCATCGTTAACGGATTTGCCGAGTCTTACCGAACTCAAGGATATCAACGACATTAACGCCGACCTTTTCGCCGACGCCGGGGTGCCGCTCGATACGGATACGGATACGGATACGGATACGGATACCGATACCGATACCGATACCGATACCGATACCGATACCGATACCGATACCGAGTCGGAGCCGGTTGTTTCCGCGGGAAGCCGGTAGCGAACCACTTCGAGCATGCGGCATTTCTCTGCACTGAAGTACTTCGTCGCGCGGTAGCAGATGCGAACCGGTCATAGCGACGGTGAGCGCCTGCAAAAGATCTTGGCGCGGGCAGGCTACGGATCGAGGCGCGCAATCGAAAAATGGATCGTAGCCGGGAGGTTGTCGGTTAACGGTGAACGCGCGGAGCCCGGCATCCGCGTATCGAGCAGGGATCGGATCATGCTCGACGGTAAACTGTTGCGGCTCCCGACGAAGCCGACCCGCGCACGCGTGATCGCACTGAATAAACCCGACGGCGTGATTTGCACCTCCAATGACCCCGCGGGGCGACCTACCGCCGTTTCCCTGTTGCCTCAAAAAGATGGTATGCGTTGGATCAGCGTTGGACGCCTGGACGTCAACACGAGCGGTTTGTTGCTGTTTACGGACAACGGCGAGTTGGCGCATCGCTTGATGCACCCGAGCTACCGGATCGATCGAGAATACGCGGTGCGTGTTTTTGGCAGCGTCAGCGCACAGACGCTCGACAGGTTGAAGCTTGGCGTCGAGATCGATGGCGAAAACTGTACGTTCGAAGACGTAGTAGCCGGCAACGGTCGCGGCGCGAACCGTTGGTATTATTGTGTCGTACGTCAGGGTCGTAATCGCGAGGTTCGGCGAATGTGGGAGTCGCAAGGGTGTCGGGTAAGCCGTCTGATCCGTTCTCGTTTCGCGAATGTTATGCTCCCGCGCGATCTGAAGGCCGGTGCGCATTTCGAAATAAAGGGCGTGATGCTCGACGACCTTTATCGGTTGGTCGATTTCAGTCGTCGCAGTGGAGAGTGACGGGTCTCGCGCCAACCGCGACACCGTCCGTCGCCAGGCTCTATTCGACGTTACTAAGCCACTACGGCCCGCAGGATTGGTGGCCGGGTGACACTCGTTTCGAGGTAATGATCGGTGCGATTTTGACGCAGAATACCGCGTGGCGAAACGTAGAAAAGGCTTTAGCTCGTCTCGTCGAGGTGGATTGCATGACTCCGGAGCGAATGCTCGGCACCGGTGAAACGGACCTCGCGGTGCTCGTGCGACCGTCCGGTTGTTTCAACATAAAGGCGAAGCGGTTGCGCAATCTTTGCGGCTGG
Organism: uncultured Enterobacteriaceae bacterium; assembly: GCA_964523765.1. Classification (GTDB taxonomy): domain Bacteria; phylum Pseudomonadota; class Gammaproteobacteria; genus UBA11873. The sequence goes on along the minus strand of CAZFZX010000049.1, from coordinate 13,698 downwards.
TTGTGCGATTACGGCGGTATCGAAGCGGTGGCCGCATGGGATACAGAAACGCTGCGCGCCGAGCTGCTCGCTATTAACGGTGTTGGGCCGGAAACTGCCGACGACATTTTGCTCTACGCTTTCGATCGAAACGTATTTGTCGTCGACACTTATACTCGGCGGCTTTTCGCTCGGATCGGCGTTACCGACGGAGACCTCGCCTACGACCGATTAAAAAGACGTGTGGAGGTGGAGCTAACCGGGGGGGCCCCGGCGTTCGGTGAGTTTCATGCCCTCATCGTCGAGCACGCCAAGCGGATCTGCAGGAAAACACCGCTTTGCGGGAATTGCCCCCTTCGTGCCGGGTGTGCATTCGGATCGTCGCCCCATGGCCCCGCAAGATGATATTATGCGCGCCGCGCGTCGTGTAAACAGACCCTTGGAGAGATTAGCAATTGGACCGCCGCCCGTTAGTCGTAGGAAATTGGAAAATGAACGGCTCCACCGTGTTTGCCCGGGAGCTTGCGCGTGCGGTTGCCAAAGGCGCTTCGGCCGTATCGGCAACAGAGATCGCCGTCTGCCCGCCGCACACCCTGCTCGCCACGGTGGCCGATGAACTCGATAGCACGGAGGTTGGAGTAGGGGCACAGACTGTATCCGAATTCGCGCACGGAGCGTATACGGGAGAGACTTCCGCGGCGATGTTGCGCGACGCCGGTTGCCAATATGCAATTGTCGGTCATTCTGAGCGCCGGCATCTTTTCGGCGAAACCAGTGATGTTGTTGCGGCCAAGGCGAAAACCGCCGTCGCGGCTGGTCTCATCGCCATTATTTGCGTCGGGGAAACCCTGGAAGAGCGCCAGGCCGGCGCGACGACTGCCGTGATATCGGGTCAATTGAATCCGATTTTAGAGACCGAAGCCGTGACGGCGTTGCTCGGCGCGAGCGTAATCGCCTATGAGCCCGTTTGGGCGATCGGGACCGGCGAGACCGCGACACCGGACCAGGCCGAATCGATCCACGCTTTTATCCGGGAGACTATCGCGAAGGTCGACGGGACGGCTGCGGCCGCGATCCGGATACTGTACGGCGGCAGCGTCAAACCCGATAACGCCGCTGATTTGTTCCGAATGGCCGACGTCGACGGTGGATTGATCGGCGGGGCATCGCTCAAAGCGGAAGATTTCTTAACCATATGCGGGTCCGCGCCCCGCGACTGAGGCGCGACCACACGGAGTTTTCAAATGCAACCGATTTTATTGGTGCTTCACATTGCCCTCGGCCTCGCGCTGATCGCGATCATCCTACTGCAGCAGGGGGCCGGAGCAACGGCAGGGGCCGCGTTCGGTAGTGGGGCGTCGTCGACGGTATTCGGCGCCCGAGGGTCGACCTCGTTCTTGACGAGGGCCACTGCCGTTCTCGCGCTGGTCTTTTTCGCCAACAGTTTCCTGTTGGCTTACCTGTCAGGTCAAACGATCGCCCCGCAGAGCATCCTCGATCAGGTCGAACCGGCGACCGCCGTCATCGATGAAGCGGAGATAGACCTTCCCGCCGTCCCGCCGGCTTCAGCGCCCACCGATCTCCCCGATATTCCGCTGGACATTCCGCAATAGCGTTGCGTCTGCTCTGGCGGCGAGGTGCCGCATTGCGTATCATGTAGCGTTACTTTATGACATCGTTTGTCGCAGCGACCGATGCGATTCTCAATCAGCCGATGTGGTGGAATTGGTAGACACGCTGTCTTGAGGGGGCAGTGCCGCAAGGCGTGCCGGTTCGACTCCGGCCATCGGCACCATCGCTGAGTTCAGACCGCATCACTCTGGGCTCATCGGGCGTATTGAAAAGGCGAATCGGGTAGAATGCGGTGGTGCGGGCGCCTTGAATCTCAGCCCCGGCAGGAATCAACGTTTTGTTAGAATTATATCTTCCAATATTGGTCTTCGTGCTCGTTGCACTCGCGATTGGGGTGGCGTCTCTGGCCGCGAGTTATTTTGTCGGGTGGGTACTCAACATCCGCCAGCCTGATCCTGAAAAATCATCGCCCTATGAGTGCGGGTTCGAGGCGTTCGAAGACGCACGCATGAAATTTGATGTGCGCTATTATCTTATAGCGATTTTGTTCATCATTTTCGATCTCGAGATCGCGTTCTTTTTTCCTTGGGCGGTTGTATTGAAACAAATCGGGATGTTCGGTTTCCTCGCTATGATGGTTTTTCTCGGACTTCTGGTCGTTGGCTTCGTCTACGAATGGAAGAAAGGGGCGTTGGAATGGGAGTAGCCCCATCGATGGAGCACGGTTTCGTAACCACGACCGTCGATACCGTCGTCAATTGGGCCAGGACCGGCTCTATGTGGCCGATGACTTTCGGTCTGGCCTGTTGCGCGATCGAAATGATGCACGCGGGCATGGCGCGTTATGACCTGGATCGTTTCGGTGTCGTTTTCCGCCCGAGCCCGCGGCAATCGGATGTGATGATCGTCGCCGGAACGCTGACCAATAAGATGGCCCCGGCTCTGCGTCGAGTCTATGACCAGATGACGGAACCGAAGTGGGTGATTTCAATGGGTTCGTGCGCGAATGGCGGCGGCTATTATCACTATTCGTACTCCACTACTCGCGGTTGTGATCGCGTCGTGCCGGTCGATATCTACATTCCCGGGTGCCCGCCGACGGCCGAAGCACTGTTGTTCGGTATTCTGCAACTTCAAAAGAAGATAAAACGCAGCCACACGATTAACCGGTAAGAGTGCGCACCTACTTCATGACGGATCCGAAGGTCGAAAATCTGGCCGCCTCGATTGGCGAGCTACTCGGGACGGCGCTTGTTTCGCAAACCGTCGAGTACGGGGAATTGACCGTAGTCGTGCAGGCAGACGCAATCCTTGCCGTCGCGAAAACGCTACGCGACGAGCCTGAACTCGCGTTCCGACAGCTTTCGGATCTCGCCGGAATCGATTACCTGTCGTTCGGACAGTGCGACTGGCAGACTCGAGGAGCAACCGATTCCGGTTTCAGCCGCGGGGTCAGCACGCCCGAGGCCGAGATTCCGGAGGCAGTGCCGTCACGATTCGCCGTCGTCTATCATCTGTTATCCATCGAGCACAACTGCCGGGTCCGGGTGAAAGCGTATTTGAACGACGACGCGCCCCGCATCGATTCGGTCGTCGAAGTCTGGCCCAGCGCCGACTGGTACGAGCGTGAAGCTTTTGATCTGTTTGGCATCCTGTTTGATTCACATCCAGATCTCCGTCGGATCCTGACCGACTATGGTTTTATCGGTCACCCGTTCCGCAAGGATTTTCCGCTCGAGGGTCATGTCGAGGTGCGTTACGACCCGGACAAAAAGCGGGTCATCTATCAGCCGGTAACGATCGAAAACCGCGTACTCGTGCCGAAGGTACGCCGGGACGACGGCGGATCGGCGCAGACCGCCGAGGACGGCCGGACTGATGCCTGAGATTCGTAACATGACGCTGAATTTCGGTCCGCAGCACCCGGCCGCGCACGGCGTGCTGCGGCTGGTGCTTGAAATGGACGGCGAGGTGATCGAGCGGGCCGATCCGCACATCGGGTTGCTCCATCGCGGGACGGAAAAGCTGGCGGAAAGCAAACCATTCAATCAAAGCATCGGCTACATGGATCGCCTCGACTACGTGTCCATGATGTGCAACGAACATGCCTATGTCTTAGCGATCGAAAAACTGCTCGGCGTCACCCCGCCCATACGCGCGCAATATATCCGGGTGATGTTCGACGAAATAACCCGGATCCTGAACCATCTCATGTGGTTGGGTGCTCACGGCCTCGATATCGGCGCCATGACGGTTTTGTTGTACTGTTTTCGCGAGCGCGAAGATCTCATGGATTGTTACGAGGCGGTATCCGGTACGCGAATGCACGCGACTTACTACCGGCCGGGCGGGGTGTATCGTGACCTGCCCGAACAGATGCCGCAATATTCTGCATCGAAATGGCACAACGAAAACGAAGTTCGAAAGCGCAACGAAAATCGACAGGGGGGCTTGCTAGATTTCATCGAATCCTTTGTCGATCGATTCCCGGGCTGCGTCGACGACTACGAGACCCTGCTGACTGATAACCGCATCTGGAAGCAACGCACCGTAGATATCGGTATTGTTACCCCAGAGCGCGCGGTCGAGTTGGGGTTCACCGGGCCGATGCTGCGCGGTTCGGGCGTCGAATGGGATCTCCGGAAAAAGCAACCCTACGAAGTCTACGCCGATCTCGATTTTGATATCCCGGTCGGAATCAACGGTGATTGCTACGGTCGCTACCTGGTACGCGTGGAAGAGATGCGTCAGTCCGCGCGGATAATCAAGCAATGCCTCGCCTGGCTAAGGGATAACCCGGGGCCGGTGATGCTTGATGATCACAAACTGACCCCGCCCAAGCGGGAGCGGATGAAGGGCGACATGGAATCGCTGATCCACCACTTCAAATTGTTTACCGAGGGCTATTGCGTACCCGCCGGGGAGGTCTATGCGGCGGTCGAGCACCCAAAGGGAGAATTCGGGATCTATCTGGTGTCGGACGGCGCGAACAAGCCCTACCGGATGAAGGCCCGCGCTGCCGGATTCGCGCATCTTGCGGCGATGAACGAGATGGTCGAGGGTCACATGTTGGCCGATGTCGTTGCAATCATCGGTACGATGGACGTCGTGTTCGGCGAGATCGACCGATAGGCGGGCCGACGATGACGACGCCAACGAAGAAATTCTCGACCCACGCGCTCGAAGTGATAGACGCCGCGCTAAAGAAGTACCCGGACAATAAAAAGCAATCCGCGGTACTGGCAGCGCTCCACGAGGTCCAACACGAAAACGGCGGATTCCTGACCGCAGAGTTGATGGACATGGTCGCCGATTATCTCGATATGCCACGAATAGCGGTCTACGAAGTTGCGAGTTTTTACTCGATGTTCGAGACCGAGCCGGTAGGGCGACACAGTGTTTCCATCTGCACCAACGTGTCGTGTATGTTGCGCGGCGGTGAGGCAATCGTTGGGCACGTGGAAAAGTCTTTGGGTATCGAGTTGGGCGAGTCCACCGAGGATGGAAGAATATATTTGAAGCGCGAAGAAGAATGTCTGGCCGCATGCTGTGGCGCGCCGATGATGATGGTCGATCACGTTTACCACGAAAACCTGACGCCTGAGAAAGTCGACGAAATATTGGCGAAGCTGAAATGAACAGCGTTGAAATCAATCAAACCTGTTACGAAACACTCGGATACGATGAGCCGTGGTCGCTCGATACTTATCGGAAAATCGGCGGTTACGAGGTGTGGGAGCGGATCCTGAGCGACAAAGTGCCGCCCGGCGATATCATCGAACAAGTGAAGGCGTCGGGGCTCAGGGGGCGCGGTGGCGCCGGGTTCCCGGCGGGTGTGAAATGGAGTTTCATGCCGCAGGACTCAGACGTCCAGAAATATATCGTCTGCAATTCCGACGAGAGCGAGCCAGGCACCTGCAAAGATAGGGATATCCTGCGTTTCAACCCGCATGCACTGGTCGAGGGTATGGCGATCGCGGCTTATGCGATCGGCGCGAATGTCGGCTACAACTATATGCGCGGCGAATTCATGGACGAGCCCTGCCGTCGATTCGAAGGCGCGCTCAAAGAGGCCTACGACAACGGATATCTGGGCGCGGATATCCGCGGTTCCGGCATCGAGGTCAATCTTTTTAACCACCTCGGTGCCGGCGCGTATGTCTGCGGCGAAGAAACGGCGCTGCTGGAATCGTTGGAAGGGAAAAAGGGCCAACCCAGATTCAAACCACCATTTCCGGCCGGGTTCGGTCTGTATGGTAAACCGACTACCATCAACAATACCGAATCGCTGTCTTCGGTGCCTACGATCCTGCGCAAAGGTCCCGAATGGTTTTCGGGGCTAGGCAAAGAAGGCAGCGGCGGGACAAAAATATTTTCCGTCAGTGGTCACGTCAACAAGCCGGGTAATTTCGAAGTCCCGATGGGTACACCGTTCACAGAATTGCTCGCGCTCGCCGGCGGTGTCCGCGACGGTCACGAATTGAAAGCCGTGATCCCCGGTGGCTCATCGGTGCCGGTGCTGACCGCCGAAACCGTAATGACGGTCGATATGGACTACGATTCCATCACGGCCGCGGGATCGATGCTTGGTTCGGGCGCCGTCATCGTGATGGACGAAACGACCGACATGGTCCAGGTGCTACACCGGCTGTCGCGTTTCTACTACGCCGAGTCGTGCGGTCAATGCACTCCCTGCCGCGAAGGAACGGGGTGGCTTTATCGAATGCTAACCCGCATCGTCGATGGCAAAGGTGTACCCGAGGACCTCGACAAACTCGACGACGTCGCGTCGAAGATACAAGGGAGCACGATTTGCGCGCTTGGTGATGCTGCCGCGATGCCGATCAGGAGTTTTGTTAAGAACTTCAGGGTCGAGTTCGAGCATTACATCGCGACCGGCAGCAGTTTAGTGGCTACGGCCGACAAGTCGGCGGCCGTGTAGCCGAAGTGGACGAAACATGAGTGAGGAACAGATTATAATCGAAGTCGACGGACGGACGATCCCGGCCGCCAAAGGCTCGATGCTGATCGAGGCGACCGATGCGGCGGGTGTCTACATACCTAGATTCTGCTATCACAAACATCTGAGCATCGCCGCAAGTTGTCGAATGTGTCTGGTCGAGGTTGAGCGGGCGCCCAAGCCGTTGCCGGCCTGCGCGACGCCGGTGATGGACGGCATGAAAGTATTCACCCGTTCGCAGCGAGTCGTCGACGCCCAGCGCTCGACGATGGAATTCCTTCTCATCAATCATCCGTTGGACTGTCCGGTATGCGACCAGGGCGGCGAGTGCGAACTCCAGGATTTGGCGGTGGGGTATGGCGGCGACGTGTCGCGCTACACCGATCGCAAGCGCGTGGTGAGCGATAAGGATATCGGACCGCTGGTACAGACCGACATGACCCGCTGCATTCATTGTACCCGGTGTGTGCGTTTTGGAGAGGAAATTGCCGGTATGCGGGAACTAGGCGCGATCGGCCGGGGCGACCGAATGGAGATCGGAACCTATGTAGCCAAAGCGATGAATTCGGAATTGTCCGGCAACGTCATCGATCTGTGCCCGGTCGGCGCATTGACCTCGAAGCCGTACCGCTTTTCGGCCCGCGCCTGGGAGCTGCAACAGCGCGATGGCATCGCCCCGCATGACTGTCTTGGCTCCAACGTCCATTTTCACATTAAAGGCTCCGCGGTCAAACGTATAGTGCCCAAAGACAATGCGTTGGTTAATGAAACCTGGTTGTCCGACCGGGACAGGTTTAGTTACGAGGGTTTGGCAAGTGACGATCGCTTAACCAACCCGCGCATCAAACGCGACGGCGATTGGCACGATTGCGATTGGGATGTCGCGCTCGATATGGTTGCCCAACGTCTGGGACAACTCAATATCGACGGGCGCGGCGACCAGATAGGCGCCCTTGCCTCTGCTTCGTCGACGACCGAAGAGTTCTATTTGTTGCAGCGGATGATCAGAGAGCTAGGCGGAAACAACGTCGATCATCGCGCCCGCCAACTAGACTTCTCCGCCGATGTCGCGGCTCCCTTGGCACCGTCCCTCGGTGTTGATCTAGACCAGCTCGAGAGGGCCGACGCGATATTGCTGGTCGGCAGCAATCCTCGTCACGATCAACCGTTGATCAACCATCGCATCCGCAAAGCCGCTTCGCGCGGCTGCAAGGTCATGGCGGTCAATCCTGTCGATTACGACTTCAATTTTGGGCTCGCCGAGAAGCTCATCGTCCGACCGAGCCAGATGGTGGCCGCGCTTGGCGCCATCGCTAAACTAGTAGTCGACGACTCGGCCGTCACCGATAGCGTCCGCGCCGGGCTGGCCGGGTTCGCCGCGACGACCGAGCACCAGGCAGTTGCCGCCAACCTTCGCGCCGCGAACGTCGCCGTTGTCCTTATCGGCAATTACGCGCACCGGCACTCGGACTTCGGTCAACTGAGCACTATCGCGTCGATCGTGGCCGAAGCCGCGTCCGCCCCCTGCGCACGGCTGACCGACGGCGCCAACAGCGCTGGTGCGTGGCTGGCAGGCGCGGTGCCGCACCGGGGCCCCAGCGGCCGGAAATTACCTCGTGTTGGAATGAACGCGGTCGAAATGTTCGATTCGGCTCTTGCCGCTTACGTCTTGCTAGGTTTGGAGCCAGAGCTCGATTGTCTGCGGTCGCAGAAAACGATCGATTCTTTGCGCGCGGCAGGATTTGTGGTTGCGCTGACCCCTTTTCGGCATCCGTCGCTAGAAACCGTCGCCGACGTTTTACTACCGATCGCCGCCTTTGCGGAAAACGAGGGTAGTTTCGTAAACGTGCTTGGTCAATGGCAGCGATTTGCGCCGGCCGTACCCCCGCCCGGGGAGGCGCGACCCGCGTGGAAACTATTTCGAGTGCTGGGAGAAAAAATGTCGCTACCCGGTTTCGACGCGGTTACTTGCGAGGACGTGGGACGAGATATAGCCGCGCTATGCGAAGGCAGCGCGCAAATGCCGGGGGGCGGCGACGCCCGAACCGTCCGGCTCGCATCCCCGTCGGGTGCCTCGGATAAGCCCGAGGCCGTAATCGAAGTTCCGGTTTACGCCGGCGATCCGCTCGTACGGCGCGGGCGAGCCTTGCAGGCGACCGCCCAGCCGGACGGCGACTGCGTTTATCTGAACCAGGCGACCGTCAAGCAACTCGGTCTAAAGGCGGGCGGGCAAGCAGTGATCAAGGGCGATGGCGCTGAGACCGTCGTCTCGGTGGTGGTCGATGATTCCGTTGGTGATGGCAGCTATCTGCTATACGCGGCACGCCCGGGAGCGACCGCGTTCAGCGGCGCCAGCCAGATACAGATACTGAAGGTCTAACGCGGTGCGCTGTTCTCTAGACGTTTATGGTTCGCTGGCTCTCGTCTCGCGCGATTGCGTGACAACCAGAATCGCGGTTTCCGATGTTACCCCGCGAAACGGCGGGACGCTGGTACGTTTTCTCGAACGTGATTGTGGAGCGCCGCGTAGCGTGCCGGACAGCGATGTTTGACTTACTGCGTTCTTATCTCACTTTCCTGCCGGAGCCGGTAACGACCACGGTGATCATTCTCGTCCAGATCATTTTGATTGTCGTTCCCATTATGTTGTCGGTCGCCTACCTGACCTTCGCCGAGCGTAAGGTCATCGGCTACATCCAGGTTCGGATCGGGCCAAACCGAGTAGGTCCCCGCGGTTGGCTGCAGCCGATCGCGGATGCGTTCAAGCTGCTGTGTAAGGAAATCATCATTCCGTCCGGCGCGAATTGGTTCCTGTTTCTGCTCGCGCCGATCCTGGCGCTCGGGCCGGCGCTGGCAGCGTGGGCCGTGATCCCGTTCGGTTCGGAGATGGTGTTGGCCAATATCAACGCCGGGCTCTTGTACATTCTGGCGCTGACTTCGCTCGGCGTCTACGGCATCATCGTCGCCGGCTGGGCCTCGAATTCGAAGTACGCTTTTCTCGGTGCAATGCGTTCGGCCGCGCAAATCGTCTCCTATGAAATCCCGATGGGATTTGCGCTCGTGGGTGTATTGATCGCCGCCGGCAGCTTGAATTTGGGTGACATAATAGAGGCGCAACGCGGTTCGCCTTTGACTTGGTTCTGGGTTCCGCTCCTGCCGTTGTTCGTCATTTATTTCATCTCGGGGCTTGCCGAGACCAATCGTGCGCCGTTCGACGTCAGTGAAGGCGAATCTGAGATTGTCGCCGGGTTTCATGTCGAGTACTCGGGTATGGCCTTCGCCCTGTTTTTCCTGGCCGAATACGCCAACATGATCATGATATCGGGCTTGACCGCGGTGATGTTTACGGGCGGGTGGTTGTCGCCGCTCCCCGGATTGTCCGATCTTCCGTTGGCCGGTCTCTTTTTTGCTGACGGTGTCCACTGGTTCGTGTTCAAGACCGCTCTGTTCCTGTTCCTTTTCCTATGGTTCCGGGCGACGTTCCCGCGATTTCGCTACGACCAGATCATGCGTCTCGGCTGGAAGGTGTTCCTGCCGATTACGATCGTATGGTTAGTCGTCGTTGCCACGATGGTGGTCTACCGGGTTCCGCCATGGTTCGCCGCATGACGAGGAATTGGCTATGAGCGCAGTGAGTTATCTGAAGAGCCTGGCGTTGTGGGAACTCATTAAGGGTCTGCGGTTGACCGGCAGCCACTTGTTCGTGCCTAAGATCACAGTGCAGTATCCGGAAGAGAAGACGCCTCAGTCGCCGCGGTTTCGCGGGCTGCATGCTTTGCGCCGTTATCCAAACGGCGAAGAGCGATGTATTGCCTGCAAACTGTGCGAAGCAACGTGTCCGGCCGCGGCCATTACCATCGAGTCCGAGCCGCGCGACGACGGAACGCGCCGTACTACGCGATACGAGATCGACTTGACCAAATGTATCTTTTGCGGCTTTTGTGAGGAGTCGTGCCCGGTCGATTCCATCGTCGAGACGAGGCATTACGAATATCATGGTGAACAACGTGGAGACCTTCTGATGACTAAGGATAAGCTCCTCGCAAACGGTGACCGTTTGGAAGCGCAGATCGCGCTCGATCGGGAGCAGGAATCGCGCTACCGCTGAGAGATGAGATTATGGGAACAGCCGCGAATCAATTGAGATGAGTGTAGAAGCAGTCGTATTTTACTTTTTCGCGATCATGCTCGTGTTCGCGGCGTCGATGGTAATCACGGTGCGCAACCCGGTACACGCCGCGTTGTTTCTCATATTATCGTTCTTTTCCAGCGCGGGCCTGTGGCTGCTGTTGGAGGCGGAATTTCTGGCCATCACGTTGGTATTGGTCTACGTCGGTGCCGTGATGGTACTTTTCCTGTTTGTTGTGATGATGCTCGACATTCATCTCACTGTACTGCGGGACGGTTTCGCGAAGTACTTGCCTATCGCCTTCATCGTAGCTCTCATGATGATGGTTTCTCTAGGGCTGATCGTAGGTAAAGAGAACTTTGGCTTGGACGCCGTGGGGCTCCCTGAGAAGGCTCCGGCTTCCTATAACAACACCGAAGCCTTGGGGCTCGTACTGTACACGGATTACGTATTTCCATTTGAAATAGCGGCCGTGATTCTTCTTGTGGCGATCGTGGCGGCAATCGCACTGACTTTGCGCACCACGCGCCAGACCAAGGCGCCTAAACCGGAGCGGCAGGTGGCCGTAAAACGGGAAGACAGGGTTAGAGTCGTAAAAATGGACGCCGAATAGGGAGGCGCTCGGTACGGGTTGGAATAGGCTGGAATTCATTATCTCAAATGCGTAGCGAACGATGTTGTCACTAGCACATTTTCTGCTGATTGGGGCCGTCCTGTTCTGCCTCAGCGTCGCCGGCATCTTCATCAATCGGAAGAACGTCATCATTTTGTTGATGTGTATCGAATTGATGCTGTTGGCCGTGAATATGAATTTTGTTGCGTTTTCCCACTTCAACGGTGATATCGCAGGCCAGGTATTCGTTTTCTTTATCCTTACCGTCGCGGCCGCGGAAGCGGCGATAGGCCTGGCCATACTTGTGGTGCTATTTCGAAATCGCAATTCGATCAATGTCGAAGATCTCGACGCGATGCGGGGTTGAAACAGGTTCGTGGGCGATCGATCAGAAACCGGGAGTTGAAATAGACACGTGCAGAATCTTTGTCTAATGATCGTGCTGGCGCCTCTGGTGGGTGCCGTTGTTACGGGACTGTTCGGACGTGAAGTCGGACGGGCGGGCGCGCATTGGATCACGATCATCGCGGTGGGTGCGTCCTTCGTACTTTCCTTCGTCGTTTTCTGGCAAATCGTGATCGCCGGCGAAGCTCCGTATAACGCGAATCTCTACACCTGGCTCGACAGCGGTGGCGTCCCGTTTCAGATAGGGTTTCTCATTGACGAACTCAGTGCGACGATGATGGTAGTGGTCACGTTTGTGTCGTGGATGGTGCATATCTACACCATCGGGTACATGCACGACGACCCGGGTTATCAGCGATTCTTCTCCTACATTTCACTGTTTACTTTCAGCATGTTAATGCTGGTAATGGCGAACAACTTCCTGCAGTTGTTTTTTGGGTGGGAAGCCGTGGGCCTCGTTTCCTATCTCCTGATCGGGTTCTGGTACAAACGCGATACCGCGATTTATGCGAACCTCAAAGCGTTTCTAGTCAACCGGGTTGGTGATTTCGGTTTCTTGCTGGGTATTGCGGCGATCCTGGCGTACTTTTCTTCTCTCGACTACGTGGAAGTGTTCGCGCGAGCCAACGAGCATAAGGCGCTCCAGATTTCGATCTGGGCCGGGCAAGAGTGGTCGCTGATGACCGTGGTGTGCCTGTTATTGTTCATCGGCGCGATGGGAAAATCGGCACAGGTGCCGTTGCACGTATGGCTACCGGATTCCATGGAAGGTCCGACACCCATCTCGGCATTGATCCACGCGGCGACGATGGTGACTGCGGGCATCTTCATGGTCGCCCGGATGTCGCCACTGTTCGAACTCTCGACGACGGCCTTGTCGGTGGTCCTGGTGATCGGAGCGATTACGGCATTCTTCATGGGGCTCTTGGGGTTGGTGCAAAACGATATCAAACGAGTGATCGCGTATTCGACGCTGTCGCAATTGGGGTACATGACGGTCGCTTTGGGCGCGTCGGCCTACGCCGCTGCGATATTTCATCTCGTGACCCACGCGTTTTTCAAAGCACTGCTGTTCCTTGCTGCCGGCTCGGTCATTATCGGCTTGCATCATGAGCAGGACATGCGTCGCATGGGGGGCTTGAGAAAATACATGCCCATCACCTGGATCACCTGCCTGGTTGGGTCGTTCGCCTTGATCGGCTTCCCGGGTACGGCCGGCTTTTTTTCCAAGGATGCCATTATCGAGGCGGTACACGCATCAGACACGCCCGGGGCGACAATAGGCTATCTGGCGTGTCTCGCGGGCGTATTCATCACCGCCTTGTACTCCTTCCGGCTCGTATTTCTCGTTTTTCACGGCGAAACACGAATGGATGAGAAAACGGCCGCACATGTGCACGAGACGCCGGCGGTTGTCTGGGGGCCGCTTGTGGCGCTAGCTATCCCCTCGGTTCTCGTCGGCGCCATCGCCATCGAGCCGATGTTGTTCGGTGACTATTTCGGCACGAGCATTTTCGTCGATTCGCGCCACGACGTGCTTGCGCACGTTGGCGAGGAATATCACGGTGTCTTGAGTTTCATCGGGCACGGCTTGCTGCAGATGCCGTTCTGGTTCGCGATGGGCGGTGTGCTGGTCGCGTGGTTTTGCTACTTGCGGCGTCCGGATATTCCGCGGAGAGTCGCCGAAGGGACTTCGTTGGTCTACCGGACGCTGGTCAACAAGTACGGTTTCGACACTTTCAACGACTGGTTTTTCGCGGGCGGCGCGACCCGCACCGGGCGGCTGCTCTGGCAAGTAGGCGATGTCGGCATGATCGACGGGATCATGGTCAACGGTTCTGCGAAGATGGTCGGCTGGTGGTCCGGAATAATACGGCACATCCAGTCGGGTTATCTCTACCACTACGCATTTGCAATGATACTTGGCCTTTTGGCCTTGCTCGCGATATTCGTCCACGGTTGGATCGGATAGGACGATGTCGATAACAGATCAGAATAACCACTAAAGAGTCATGCTGCCCGATCTTCCAATTCTTAGCC
>CAZFZX010000048.1:0-23596 GCA_964523765.1 uncultured Enterobacteriaceae bacterium | reverse complement strand
CCCCTTCCATGTTGACCGTAGCGATGCCTGTGATTCCATCTACACCCGCCGCGTCGAGCCGGCCTTCGGCCGTTAAGGTTCCTATCCGCGATTCGGCGAGGACCTTGCGCGGCGTCATTCCGGATTCGACCTGTCGGGTCGTCAGTTGCACTTGGGCGGTCTTGCGAGGGTTGACCGCGATGATTTGGTCGGGCTGATTGGCGACCTCCCAGCCGGCCGGAAACTGGACCGCGAATCCGAGTGCCGGGTGATAGAAATCGGCTCCGGTGACGACCCCGGCCGTCGGGTTCGGACCGAAGATCAAGCCGTCGATTTCGTCTAGAAAACGGTCGCGGTAGAGCGCGTCCGCTGTCGTCCCCTGCGATGCTGCATGGGCGATGATTTCTCGCAACCGCGTATCATTATCGGGATGGGTCGAAAAGACCCCGTGGTAGATGCGCGCGCGGCGGCCCTCCTCGCGTGCCAGGCGGCTTTCGAGTATTTCGTGCTCCTTCAACGTTCGGATCACCGCCAGCATGGCTTGCGGATCGTAGCCGCTATGCGCAAGGTAATCGGCCCCGAGCCGGTCAGCCTCGAGTTCGTGCTCGCGCCCGTAACCGCTCAACAAAGCCGTCCCGAGTACGTTGACTGTTTGTCCGAGTCCGGCGTTAGCCAATTCCGGTAGCAGTATCGATAGGATCCCGGCGCCGACGCCGGCCGCCCGGGCTGAAGTTTGCTGGCGTACGCTGTGGCGTGCCGTTACGTGGCCGATTTCATGGCCGAGGACGGCCGCGAGTTCGGCTTCCGAATTGAGATAGGCCAACAGGCCCCGCGTGATATAAATATAGCCGCCCGGTAAGGCGAAGGCGTTGATCTCGGTGCTGTCTAGGACGGTGAAATGATAGCTCAAATCTTTGCGGTGACTTATCCGAGCGAGACGCTGCCCGACGCTGGCGACATAGATCTGTAGCTGTTGGTCGGGGTAAACCTGATACTGCTGCAGGACCTGCCGGTTCGCCTGGTTACCGATGGCCAGCTCCTGTTGCTCCGACATCAGGACGAATTCCTGCTGACCGGTCACAGGATTGACAGCGCAGCCAACGGTGGCTCCAGCCAAGAAGAAGAACAGGATGACGCCGATGTTAGCGCCGGGAGGCGCCAACCATAGTGGGAAAATTCGGGGCATTCGGCGCCGACGCCCGAGGTCGCGGATGGGAGTACGCTTAGCCGTACTTACGTCGAAATTTATCGATTCGTCCGGCCGTATCGACGATCTTCTGTTGGCCGGTATAGAAAGGATGACAAGCGGAGCATACGTCCAGGTGCAGGTCGGGATCGGAAAGCGTCGAGCGCGTCTGGAAAGTGTTGCCGCAGCTGCAGGTGACGGTGACTTCCTGATAGGCGGGATGAATGTCGGATTTCATTGTATTGTGGCCGCAAATACGCTAAAGAGGGGCGCGATTCTAGGGCCCGATGATGACAATTTCAAGGTGCACTGCGGGCGCCGTCGGCCGGACCGAGACGCACCGTGCGGCGGCGAAGCGGGAGGGCGCCGCCGTAGAATCGACCTGAGCCCCACAGGCGCCCTAGACGCGGAATCCGCCGTGGCGTCGGCGGTTGAGGTAATCCATAAAATAAAGACCGCCACCAAAAGCGAGTAGTAATCCGATACCGAAGGCGGCGAAAACCGGCGTCGAAAACGACTCAACCACTACGGGTGGGAGCGGTGATCCTTGCTGTTCGTCCAGTTCTAACTCGAGTTGTTTGCTCCGTTGCGCGGCGGTCTCTAGCTTGCGGGTCAGCACCGCGTTTGCGCTTTCGAGGTCGGCAATCACGGTGTCGGCCGGGGTGACCGGCCGGTTGCCGACCTCGGATTCCAGCGCACCGATTTTCGTCTGCAGCTCGCCGGTTTTGAGCTTTTCGGCCGACAGTTTACGTTTCAGCTCGGTATTCTCTTTAGTCAATTTGTCGCGCGTTTCCGCGGCATCGGTGTCCTCATTGGAGTCGCCTGGTTTCCCGGCGGCAGCGAGTTTCGCCGCCAAGGCGGCGTTTTCTTCGCTTAGCGTTTTCACCTTGACCTGCGCCGGCGCCTCTTTCATCAAGTAGGCTGCGTCGACCCAACCGCTGGTCCCGTCCGGGTCCTTTATCAATGCCAATTCGCCATCGCGTTTAACGACTTCGAGTTTCGTCCCCGTCGGTAGGACCTTGATAATCGCGCTGTTGAGATCCCGGTCCTGGTGAACCCCGACGAGAAGCTTATCGATGACATAGACGGTCTCCGCAGCCGACGCCGATATGCCCCAAATCAGGGCAAGGGTTGCCGCAATCAAGGTAAGGAACTTCATGATCCGCAGTTGTAAACCGAATCAGCTGGAGAGTCCAGCTCGCCTTATGATGGGCTCGATTTCCGGCGCCCGCCCCGTAGAGCGTTCCGAGCCTGCAGATTGCACCAGCCGAACAACGCCCGCCCGGTAATGCGTTGATAGTCGGTCCGATTCCTGGAATCAGCACGGGATTCGACCCGTGGCAAACTGACTTCGGCCTTGTCCTATCGCGATTCCTGCGGTCTCTCGCTCACTGTGGTTCGGTTTTCGCTCAAGCGAACGCTACTGCTATCACTCCCCCTCCAAACCGGCCTCCGAGTTACTGCGAATTCCGCCGGCTTTCGCGATGCTGGTGCAATAGCGGGCTAGAGCGCTAGCG
The DNA here is from genome assembly GCA_964523765.1 of uncultured Enterobacteriaceae bacterium. Lineage (GTDB taxonomy): Bacteria > Pseudomonadota > Gammaproteobacteria > UBA11873. The sequence goes on along the minus strand of CAZFZX010000048.1, from coordinate 20,914 downwards.
TCCGCCAGGCGCCGTCAACGAACGGACAGCATCCACAATACGGTGACGCTCGAAAGGACGGCGACTGCGAACAATCCGACCGCAGACCAGTGAAACCGCACCAGCATTTCAGCCTCGGTCTTGGCAGCAAGAATGAAAGGGTTGCGCGACCCACGGGTGTGGCCCAGCACATCGACCGGTGGCGCCACCGCGACTTCGGAACGTTTTGCGTCCACTTCCGTTTCTGCCGCGCGCCGGGCTTCATCCCACTCCTGCAGGTCTATTTTGCCGTCGCCGTTCGAATCGAATCGACCAAGCATTTCGGCGTTGTTTTGTTTCCATTCGCGTAGAACCTCGCGCACTTCCGCGTTCCGGTCAAAATGACTGCCGGCGCCCCCATGGGTCGTGAAATCGCCCAAGGCGTACATCGGGTCTCCGGGCTCGATCCGTTCCTCGGTATAGCGGAATTTACGGCCTACCTGAGAGATGCCCGTGAAACGCATCCAACCCGTATCGGCTGCAAGGCGGCCCGGGACGCGGTGGTTGCCGTACCACACGTCACGGGACGATGCCGTCACCTTGGCGCCGTCCGGGTCGACGGCGCAGCGCCCGGTTGCATCTACCAGATAAAACAGGCTGTCGGAGAGGCCGCTATCGACGGTGCGCCATTCGGACCGGCTGCCGCTGCCCGACCGGGTGCGGTGCTTTTCCTCGACTCTGTAGCGGTACCAAATGCAGATCCGGGAGGAGAGCGGCGCATAAATGGGGTCCCCGTCCATTAATTCCGCATGCCCCTGGAGTTCGATGTAACCCTGCGAGGCCGACCGGACCAATGCGGTGGGGGTATCTTGAAGGACGCGTTTGCGGATCAACATCGTGTAGGCGCCCCAGCTCGCCGCCAAGGCGATGGCACCGCCGATGGCTACGAACATCCCGAATTTCGGGTCCGAAGCGCTCACAATAGCGTCGGCGAAGCCGCCGAGGGCAGAAATCATCGGCATCGCATCATGACCACTGGCGTCGTGGCCTAGCTAAATAAGGATTTCAGGTTAACGTCCTGAACTTCTTCCTCGGAAAATTCGAGCAGATCCCGCTGGCCGAACGAAAACCACCGCGCGACGACTACGTCGGGGAATTGCTCGACCCGGACGTTGTTTAGATTTACCGATTCGTTATAGAACTCGCGTCGATCGGCGATAGCGTTCTCGAGCGAAGTAATGCGCTGCTGCAGGTGCTGAAAATTCTCGTTCGCTTTCAGTTCCGGGTAGCTTTCGGCGACCGCGAACAGATTTCCGAGGCCTTTGCGCAGCAGTGTTTCGGCGGCGCCGAGCTTCGCCACGTCGCCCGCTTCGCGGGCTGCGAATACGGCCGAGCGGGCCGAAATTACGCGTTCCAGCGTGTCTTTTTCATAGCCCATGTATTGCTTGCACACTTCCACGAGTTTGGGTAGTTCGTCGTGACGCTGCTTGAGCAGTACATCGATATTGGACCAGGCTTTCGAGACGCTGTGCTTGAGTCCAACCAGCCCGTTATAAATCGTGACGCCGTACAGACCGACGGCGATGATGATGACAAATACGACGATTGTGCCAATATCCATAAATGTGTCCCGTGAGTACAATAATTGAAGAGTATATCATCCGGAGCCCGGCAAACTGTCGACGTAGGCTGGGGTATTTCGGTGTCAGTTGTTAATAATAGTTATAAATATCAGCTAGTTATAAATACGCAATTTGCCAAGCCAAGCTCTGTTGAGGCGCTCGATTACCGACCGTCCGGGTCCTGAGCTTCAGCCAAGCGCGAGGAAAGCACATGCAAGGTAATGCCAAGGTTATCGACTACCTCAACCAGGTACTTAAGAACGAATTGACCGCGATCAATCAGTATTTTCTGCACGCCCGGATGTTCAAGAATTGGGGATTGCCCAAACTGGACGAGTTCGAGTTCCAGGAGTCGGTCGACGAAATGAAACACGCCGACAGCCTGGTCGAGCGAATTTTGTTTCTCGAGGGACTCCCCAACGTCCAGGACGTCGGACCGGTGCGCATCGGCGAAGACACCAAGGAGATATTCAGCGCCGACCTGGCGACGGAACTCGATGCGATCCCGACTCTCCGCGAAGCCGTCGCCCACTGTGAAAGCGTCAACGACTATGTTTCCCGCGATATCCTCCAAGCCATCCTCACCGGGGAAGAGGAGCACGTCGACTGGCTGGAGACGCAGCTTGAGCTCATCGACAAGATGGGACTACAGAACTATCTGCAATCGAAAGTCTGATGGTCCGCAAACGGGGAGCAGCGACCATCCGCCGTCCTCGCGCGATATCCAGGCTAGCAGTCTGTCGGACTTAGGCAATCGTAGCGAGCAAGGTGGGAGAGCGAGGACAAATGTTTGCGGTTTTGAGGCGCATAGTGGTTCTATGTAACGAAAAATCGCGCGCTTTTGGACCGTTCTCCCATCTGCGGAGTAGATTGCCTAAGTCCGACAGACTGCTAGCGACCGGGCTGGGGCCGATCAGTAGCAGCGTTCCAGAAGCAGGATTTGTCAAATATACTTGCGAATAGTTCTCATTAGTTCTAGTATTCGTATTCGCTTTCTGCGAGCCGAATATGTACGTCTGCATCTGCAACAAAGTGACCGAACGGGATATTCAGCGGGAAATCCGCGACGGCGCCTATTCGATGTCGTGCCTCGTTGACCGCCTGGCCGTCTCGACGTGCTGCGGCAAGTGCGACGACGCGGCGCGAGAGTCCCTCGAAGGGCGCATCGACAGGGATCTTGATGCGGCTTTGGGTGCCACAGCGTAACGGCCGACGACTGTCGAGTCCTCGCAGTACCATCCACTTCACGCGGTGATTGCGCCGGTTCGCGGCTACCGTGGGTCGCCGCTTTCCAACGCGAGTCGAATGGGTTCGAATCCGCCCCGCTCGAACGCGAAGGCTGCCACTTCCGGGCGCGCCGCGTACCGGAGAGAAATAATCAAATACGCCAATCCCGGATAGGCCGCCTCCGCCAGGTCGCGCGCAGACGGTACGGCCGGCGTCGTCGGATGGGAGTGGTAGATGCCGATCATCGTCTCTCCGCTCCGGCGCATGGCGGCCATCGCGTCGATTTGTCCACGCGGGTCCATGTAGTAGGAACACTCGGGGGTCGGCGAAATGTTTACTACCGGGTACACGGCGCTGCAGTCGCGCTCGCTCCCGGCGAGTAATCCGCAGACTTCTTCTAGGGGTACTGCCGTCGCCTCCGCGACAAGCCGACGATATAGCCCCACCGGCAACTTGATCACGCTCAAATTCGGTCCACCCCGATTTCCCTCGCACCGACGGTGTGCCGTACTCGCCAATTGGCACCAGACCCCGTTAACCGCAAACGCCGCAGTTCGGCGCGCGTTCAAAACGCATCGTCTGCCATTCCATCGATAGCGCGTCGAGGAGCAGCAGGCGGCCAGTGAGATCCGTCCCTATCTGCATCAAGACTTTCAACGCTTCCACCGCCTGCACGCTGCCCACGATCCCTAGTAACGGCGCGATGACGCCCGTCTCGGCGCAGGTCTGTGCGACGGCGCTCTGGTCGTCGTAGAGGCATTGGTAACAGGGGCTATCGCCGACCCCCGGATGGTACACACTGACTTGGCCTTCGAATCGGATCGCAGCACCCGACACCAATGGTTTTGCGGCCCGAAAACACGCGCGATTGATCGCAAACCGGGATTCGAAATTATCGGTGCCGTCGATGACGATATCGACCGAAGAAATGACCTCGTCGAGTCCGGCGTCGTCTAATCGACGCGCTACCGTCTCGATCGTCACGCCCGGATTCAACGCCCGCAAGCAATCCCGCGCCGAGTCTACTTTCGGGCGTTTGAGGTCATCGGTCTGGTGAATGATTTGGCGCTGTAGGTTGGACATTTCCACCACGTCGAAATCGATCAGCACGAGGCGTCCTACTCCGGCGGCGGCCAGATACATCGCTACCGGCGATCCGAGGCCACCGAGGCCGAAAACGGCAGCGCTCGCTTCCAGTATTTTTTGCTGCCCTTCGATGTCTATCTGCGGCAGCAGGATTTGGCGGCTGTAGCGCAGCAGCGCTTCGTGTTGCATCGGGGTCGTCACCCGAGCACCCCAGTCGGCAGTCGGTGGTGCCGTGTAATACCGCTAACCCGGTGGTCGGTCGCCGCGCTACCTGCTCCAGGCCGTGCGGCGACCTCTCCTCCGATGGCGCTCTCGAGGTGTCTGATCAACGTTAAAGTTCCTACTAGCTAACCGTCGCGATGGCCTTTTTCACCGAAGGTAACCCGTTCCAGCCCCGCCAGATCGCGCGCGGTAGCGACCCGCCGAAAGCCCTGTTCCTGGAATAATTTTCGGAGCCGGGACCCTTGATTATAACCGTGCTCGACACACAGGCAGCCGCCGGATTTCAGGTATGCCGGCGCCTGAGCCACGATCGCGCGGAGCGCCCCAAGACCGTCGCTTCCACCCACCAGCGCCGATGTCGGTTCAAAACGGATATCCGAATTCGACAACAGCGCGTCGGCTGCGGCGACGTAGGGCGGATTACTCACGATAACGTCGAACCGCGTAGTGCGGACCGCGTCCAGCCAGTCGGATTGCAACAGATGAACACCGGAAACGCCGTGCCGGGCGCAGTTCTGTCGCGCCGTGCGCAGCGCGGATCCGCTACGGTCGACCGCCACGACCGTCGCCCGCGGTCGCTGCAAGCCGACGACGATGGCAATAACACCGCTACCGGTGCCGAGATCGGCGACTAGGGATCCGCCGGTGCGCGGGATCCGATCGAGCACCGTTTCCACCAATAGTTCTGTTTCCGGGCGCGGAATGAGAACGTCCCGGTTAACCAGAAAGGGCAGCGACCAGAACTCCGCTTCTCCCAGGAGTTGAGCGACGGGCCGACCAGCGGCCCGTGCCTCGAGTAGCTGCTCGAACCGGTCTCGTTGAAGCCGCCCAACCGCAAGCTCACGCTCCCGATACAGCGCTGTGCGATCGCGCTCGAGTACGCTAGCGAGGAGCAACTCCGCGTCCAACCTCGCACTTTCGCTCGGCCGTAGCAAGCGATCGCCATGCGCGACCAATTCCGCGACCGTAACGGCTGCGGCCGTTCGGGTCGGCGTGAACGATCTGCGTCCGGTATCAATCAACGGCGAGTTCCGCCATGAGATCCGCCTGGTGTTCTCGCAGCAGCGGTTCGACAATGAGGTCGAGAGAACCCTCGGTTACTTCGGAAAGTTTGTAGAGGGACAGATTGATGCGGTGATCGGTCACCCGGCCCTGGGGGTAGTTGTAGGTTCGGATGCGCTCGGAACGGTCGCCGCTACCAACGAGGTTGCGGCGATTTTGGGCCTGGTCAGCGGCGCGCTTGTCACGTTCGGTTTGCAGCAACTTTGCCTTCAGCAGGCTCATGGCGCGCGCTCGATTCTTGTGTTGCGATCGTTCGTCCTGGCATTCGACTACGACTCCGGTCGGTAGGTGGGTGATCCGGATCGCCGAATCGGTCTTGTTAACGTGTTGTCCGCCCGCACCAGATGCCCGAAACGTGTCGATCCGAAGGTCGCTTTGGTTGACTTCGATGTCGGTGACGTCGTCGACTTCGGGCATGATGGCGACGGTACAGGCCGAAGTGTGTATGCGTCCCTGAGACTCGGTTTCCGGGACGCGCTGGACTCGGTGTGCGCCGGATTCGAACTTCAAACTGGCATATGCGCTACGGCCGACGATTTTTGCCACGACCTCCTTGTAACCGCCGGCTTCGCTTGGGCTAGCGCTGATGATTTCCACCTTCCAGCCGCGGCGCTCAGCGTATTTCAAATACATGCGTAACAGATCGCCGGAAAAAATCCCGGCTTCATCGCCGCCCGTACCAGCACGAATTTCGAGAAAAATGTTGGCGTCGTCGGCCGGGTCTTTCGGAATAAGCAGGCGTTCCAACTGTGCTTCGCATTCGCTGATCTGTTCTTTCGACGTGCCGATTTCCTCGAGCGCAAACGACCGCATTTCGGCGTCGTCTTCCTTTTGCAATTCTTCCGCCTGGGCGAGGTTTGTCAGCAACCGCCGGTAATCGGTGAAACATTCTACAACCGGGTCGATCTCAGCACGCTCTTGCGACAGCCCTCGATACCGATTCTGGTTGTTGATGATTTCCGGCGAAGCCAGCAAAGCGTCCAACTCCTCGCGGCGCTCGGCTATGCCTTCAAGTTTCTGTAAGAGGCTGTCTTTCATCATCCAGTTAGCGGCCTTATTTCGAAGGGTCGAGAATGTCACGCGCGACGCGCACGATTTCATCGCGACCGTCAACGGCGGCTTCGCGAATTCTCGTCGTCGGGGTGTGCAGCAAGCGGTTGACCAAACCATTCGCCAGCGTCGTGATCACTTTCTCGGCGTCGTCGCCCGCCGCCAGGCGTCTACGGGCTTTCTCCAATAACTGTGCTTTCACACTCTCTGCCTGGTTGCGAATAGCTACGATCGCGTGTGTGCTGTCCTGGCTCTGTAGCCAGTCCATATAGAGCTGTGCTTGGATGTTGATCATTTCCTCGGCTTGCGTCGCGGCGTCTTCGCGCAGTCGGGCATTTTCGCCGATGACGTGATTGAGGTCATCGACGGAGTAGAGATAGACGTCTGGCACTTCGCCGGCTGTGGGTTCAACGTCCCGCGGTACCGCCAGATCGACAATGAACATCGGCGCCTGGCGCCGGGTTGTCGATGCCGCCCGAACGGCACCCGCGGTGATCAGCGGAAGTCTACTGGCTGTCGACGATACGATGATATCCGCCGCCGCAAGGTGTTGCGGCAGATTGCCTAACGTAGTGGGACGGCCGTCGACCCGGGCCGCAAGCTCTTCGGAACGGCCCAATGTCCGGTTGGCGATGATCAGATCCGCGATTTTGTTCCTGCGCAGGTGGTGCGCTACCAGAGAGATGGTGTCGCCGGCGCCAACCAGCAGGGCGGTCTTGTCGCTCAAGTCCCCGTGGATTTGTTTCGCCAGTTTCACCGCCGCAAACGCCACCGAGACCGGATTTTCGCCGATTGCCGTCTGCGTACGGATTTGTTTTGCGACGTAAAAAGAGTGCTGAAATAGCCGGTTGAGCATCTTGCCCGCAGTTCCCTGACCAACCGCCGCCTGATAGGCCTGCTTCAACTGGCCCAGGATCTGCGGTTCGCCCACCACCATGGAATCGAGGCCGCAAGCAACCCTTAAAGCGTGCCTGACGGCGTTTTCTTCCTCCAGTGTGTAGCTATGAGAGGCGAGGACCGATGCCTCCACATTGTTGTAGCGGACCAGCCATTCGAACGGATACTCACCGGCCTCCGGGTCGATATTGCAGTACATCTCGGTCCGGTTGCACGTGGATAGGATCAGGGCTTCAGACACTGCGCTGTTTTGGACCAGCCCGTCTAGCGCTTCCGGAAGCTGATCGGCCGCCACCGCAAGCCGCTCGCGGACATCGATGGGCGCGGTCTTATGACTGATTCCGAAGATCCTGATGGGCATGCTAGGCTCGATGCGTCGGGCTGAGTGCCATGCTCGCCGACGGGTTCCAAATGAACCGACTCGGTCAACGTGGCGTATACTGTTTTATAGTTTAAACCAGGATGGTCGATGTAGTGGCATTGCCCGCCACAATAAAGACATTGTAGTTAAGATCTTGATTGCGTTCCGTAAACGGTTTGATATCGAGAGCGATCGGGGCACCCCTCGAGGCGAGCTGAGCGACGGCTGGTCTGTCAGGTGCCTCGGCTTCGCGCTCGGAGTTCTCGTGATCGGCGGCTGCGCCACGCCGGCGGCGCCACCGCCGAGTGTTGTGCCTGAGGTTCAGGCGCCCGTCGTCCTGAACGAGGGCAATGTCATCGCACCACCCGCGCCGGCAGTACCATTCGATACCGACAGCGAACCGCTGTTTCAGCTGCTCGTCGCGGAATTCGCCGGGCAGCGCGGGCGCCTTGATATCGCCGTGCGCCACTATGTCGAGACGGCGAAACAGTTGCAGGATCTCGCGGTTGCAAAACGGGCGACCAGGATCGCGGTGTTCGCACGCAATAATGAAGCCGCGTTGCAGGCAGCTACCATCTGGGTCGAGAAAGCGCCCGAGGACACCGAGGCACGCCAAATTCTGGCAGCGATGCATATTCGGGAAGGCAACGGCGCCGCCGCGATCGAACAACTCGAGGTTGTGCTGAACGCCGAATCCGGACCGGCGAACCGCCAGCTGCGGATGATTGCGAACCTGCTGAGCCGCGAGGAAGATAAAATCACGGCACTGGAGGTCATGGAAGAGCTCATCTCGCGTCGCGACGGCGATGTCAACGCCCTGGCGGCCTATGCGCTGTTGACGATCCGGGCCGAGGAACTCGATAAGGCGCAAGCGGCAATGGAACGCGTAGTCGAGACCGGCGCCGGCGATACAAATATTGCGATGGCTTACGTCGCCCTCCTTCAGAAGCACGACAAATCGCGGGTTGCGCTTGATTGGTTGGAGCGGGCGATTGCGAAGAACACGGATGACTTCGGTTTGCGATTGATCTATGCGCGTTTACTGGCGGACTCCAATCGTTATGAAGAAGCGCGCGTACAATTCACGATATTGGCGGCCAAGACGCCGGATAACAGCGACGTCTTGTACGCGCTTGGGCTGCTCAATTTGCAGGCAAACCGGATCGACGCCGCCCGCGAGAATTTTCAGAAATTACGGTCACTCAAAGTGCGCGGGGATGACGCGACTTTCTACCTCGCGCAGATTGCCGAGTCTCGGGAGCAGGTAAGCGATGCGCTCGACCTGTACCGAGCAGTCGAGAAAGGGAGTAACCATTTTCAGTCGCAAATTCGTATTGCGCTGATACTGTCCTCGAGAGACGAGATCGTGGACGCTCGGGCACATCTGCACGCCATCGTTCCCGAGAATGACGAACAAAAACTGCACCTGGTGCAGGCCGAAGGCGAAATCCTGGCGCAGCATGAGCGCTTCGACGATGCCATGGCCGTCTACGATCGTGCGCTGGTCGATCATTACGACATGGAATTGTTGTACACGAGGGCCATGTTGGCGGAGAAGATCGGCCAGCTTGACGTTCTCGAGGAGGATTTGCGCGCGATCCTCGAGCGCGAGCCGGAAAATGCACAAGCTCTGAACGCGCTCGGATATACCTTAGCTGACCACACGGACCGCTATGAAGAAGCCCACGAATTGATAGAGCGTGCGCTGGCATTGAACCCCGACGATTTCTATATTCTCGACAGCATGGGCTGGGTCCTCTATCGGCTCGGGCGCCTCGGCGAAGCCATCGAATACCTCAAACGTGCCCGCGAAATCAAAGACGACCCGGAAGTCGCGGCTCACCTCGGGGAAGTATTGTGGGTAATGGGCGACAAAGATGCTGCGCGGGACATCTGGGACAGCGCCCTGAAAGACACGCCCGACGATCAACGCCTACTCGACGTCATCGAACGGCTGATGCCGTGATTTGGCGGTTCGTGCCGCTGGCGGCCTTGCTCGTCGGCTGCGCTGCCGGGCACATTCGACCGGGTGTTCCAGCATCCACCGTGTCGTCAGAGCAGAACGACAGTATCGTCGTCTGGCGCGCCGACGGACGCGTCGCCGTTCAGCGGGGAGACGAGGGGTGGAGTGCCACCCTGCGCTGGCATCAGCGGCCCGCCGGATTTCAGTTACGGCTGATCGCGCCGCTCGGCCGCGGGACCTATCAACTCGCGGGCGATGACGCGGAGGTAGAATTGCTCGCGCCCGACGGGCGTCGATTTTACGCTAGCGATCCGGAATCACTGATGGCTGAGCATCTCGGATGGAGCATACCGGTTAGCGGCGCGCAATACTGGCTCCGCGGACTGGTCGCGCCGGGCCCGCCGCCGAGTTCTATCCGTCGCGACGAGGCCGGACGGTTGCAGGACGTACAGCAGGCTGGATGGCGGATCAGCGTGCTGCGTCACATGCGGGTTGGCGATTTCGAATTGCCCGCGAAACTTTACCTTCAATATCAGAACCTAAAAGTTCGCATCGTCGTTTCCTCATGGAAGTTGGGGCCATGACTAGCCCACATTTTTCACCAGTCGGCGCGATGATCGCGCAGTCACTTGGATTGCATGGAGATTTTCTGACCGAGTGGAATATTGGTTGTCTTTCTGAGGGAAGAAAATATTCGTGCGATTCAACAGACAAGCGAGGGCGCGTCGAACTGGTGAGGAATGCGGGCTAGCAGCGGACGTTGGCCCGCGCCGGCGAAGATCAATCTCTTTCTGCATGTCGTCGGGCGCCGGAGCGACGGCTACCACTTGCTGCAGACGCAGTTCCAGTTTCTCGAATACGGTGACCAGCTCGAGTTCCGCCTTACGCGCGACGGCCGGGTGAGCCGCGTGAGCGACCTTGCCGGTGTACCGCCGGAGCTGGATCTCGTCGTCCGGGCGGCACGTTTGCTGCAACCCCATGCGCGGGCCGGTGCTGGGGTCGCCATCCGAGTTGACAAGCTGTTGCCCGCCGGCGGCGGTCTCGGTGGTGGCAGTTCTGATGCCGCAACCACGCTGGTCGCCCTAAACGAACTCTGGTCTGTCGGCCATACGTGCGCCGAACTCGCGGAACTTGGCCTGTCACTGGGTGCCGATGTACCGGTCTTTGTCCACGGTCATGCCGCGTGGGCGGAAGGCGTGGGTGAGCAGCTGACGCCGCTCGAGGCACCCGAAGGTCCCGTGCTCGTCGTTCATCCCGGCTGCCTGGTATCGACCTCAGAAGTCTTCTCACACCCGGAATTGACACGCGATACCCCAGCCATCAGAATCCACGACCTCTCGTCCGCGCCGCTTGGCAACGACTGCGCGCCGGTTACCCAAAGCCTGTATCCTGAGGTAGGCGAAGTATTGGAATGGCTAGGGCAGTTTGGCGAGCCACGAATGTCGGGGACTGGTGCATGCGTGTATGCCTTTTTCGATTCCTTCTCACAGGCGGAGCGTGTCGCGCGGCAGGTACCTGAACGCTGGACTTGGTTTGTCACTCGGCGGCGCAATACATCGCCGCTATTGGATAGACTGGCCGGCATTAAGGGTTGAAATCGATAGCGCAAAGCGACGGTTTCGGAGCCAGCATTTCAGCCGCGTGGCGTTGCGGCGTGCCCGAAGCAGGCGTCCGCGACCGATTCGGTTTTCGGCGACCGGGAAGCTCCGGAAGGCGTGTCTAATCGAGGCCACAAACGAGCGATCAACTGCGGAATCTAGGATAATCTTAAACCGATCAATTGGGGTGTAGCCAAGTGGCAAGGCACGGGGTTTTGATCCCCGCATTCCCAGGTTCGAATCCTGGCACCCCAGCCATTATGTTGACATTGTGAAAACGGAGTAAGGGGAAAGAGCGCCTCCGACTACCGGCTTGCCGCCTCCGAATGCGTCAGCTTGCGCCGCGCGCTGAGGCTAACAGGCGACTCGGGGCGCTGCATCGTCCGTTATCGACAGGCAGTCCGCAGGCCTTCGAACGGACGCCTTGACCGCGAATTCGCCTTTGAGCCAGAGGTTAGTAGTAATTAATCGAGGTACCGTGAATGTTAAGCGAATCGACGATGATGCTGTTTTCGGGTAACTCTAACCCGCCGTTAGCGTGGGCGATTGCCGCGCATTTACAGGTCCGTCTCGGCAAAGCTACCGTCGGTCGTTTCAGCGACGGTGAAATCAATGTCGAAATCGAGGAAAACGTCCGGGGGCGCGACGTGTTTGTCCTGCAGTCGATCTGCCAACCCACCAACGACAACTTGATCGAATTACTCGTACTGATCGACGCGTTGCGACGGGCGTCGGCATCGAACATCACCGCGGTGATTCCTTACCTCGGCTACGCACGTCAGGATCGCCGACCGCGGTCCGCGCGCGTGCCTATCACCGCTAAAGTCGTAGCCAACATGATCGCAAGCGTTGGCACCGAACGCGTCTTGACCTTGGATCTGCACGCAGACCAAATCCAGGGCTTTTTTGATATGCCGATGGACAACATTTATGCCTCCCCGGTGTTGCTCGGGGACATCTGGAAGCACGAGTACCCCGATTTAATCGTCGTTTCCCCCGATGTCGGTGGCGTCGTCCGGGCGCGTGCCGTCGCGCGCCGGTTGGACAACGCGGACCTGGCGATCATCGATAAACGGCGGCCCCGGGCGAACGAAGCGCAAGTAATGAATATCATTGGTGACGTCGACGGCCGCAGTTGCGTACTCGTCGATGATATGGTGGACACTGCGGGAACACTGTGCAAAGCGGCCGCCGCTTTGAAGCAAAACGGCGCCCGCCACGTTGTCGCATACTGTACCCACCCCGTCCTCTCCGGCGCCGCGATCGAGAACATTTCGGGGTCCGCTTTGGACGAGCTGGTGGTCACGGACACCATTCCCCTTACCGAGCAGGCTCGAGCATGCGAGACGATCCGGCAAATGACCGTCGCCGAATTAATCGGGGAGAGCATCAACCGAATAAACGGTGGTCAATCGCTGAGTTCGATGTTCGTCGACTGACTTTCTTCCCGGGCTAACCTTCGAGCCGTTTTTTATATACAATCCGCGGTCCCCCGCTATTTGGTCGCGAATCCCGGGGATTCTCAGGAAAACACCAGTCGATTGGAGTACAAAGATGAGTGAATTTGAGATTACCGCCGAAGCGCGTGATCGCAAGGGCAAAGGTGCGAGCCGCCGCCTGCGTCGCGCCGGCTACGTCCCGGCTATCCTTTATGGCGCCGGAAAGAATCCGGTACAGCTTCAGTTAAAACACAATGATGTCGTCAAACGCACCGAGCTCGAAGCCTTTTATTCCCACATTCTGACCTTAAATATGCCCGACGGCGCGGAAAGTGTGGTGCTGAAAGACATGCAGCGTCATCCCTACAAATCGCAGATCATGCACATGGATTTTCTGCGTATCAACGAAAATGAACAATTGACCATGCGGGTACCGCTACATTTCATCAACGAAGATGTCTGTGTTGGGGTCAGAACAGGCGGCGGCGTGATCTCGCACCTGATAACCGAACTGGAAATCGTGTGTCTGCCGCGCAACCTGCCCGAGTACATCGAGATCGACGTCGCCGAGTTAGACCTCGGGGCGACGCTCCATTTGTCCGATATTTTGGTACCCGAAGGCGTCGAGATTGCCGCTTTGATCCAGGGCGGTGATCCGGCACAGACCGTAGTGTCGGTGCAGATCCCGCGCGCCATTATCGAGCCCGAAGAAGTAGAGGCCGAAGAGGAAGAAGGCGAACTCATCGAGGGTGCCGAACCCGGGGAAGAAGGCAGCGAGCCAGAAGCCGAGGCCGACGACGGCGATTCCTGAAGCAGCGGGAGTCGCGGAACTGTTTGAGCGGTGAACGACCGCGCGCTGGGTCTCATTGTCGGCCTTGGCAATCCTGGCGCACAATACGCCAGAACCCGCCACAATGTCGGGTTCTGGCTGGTCGAGAGCTTGGCGCAGATGTATTCGTCGGGCTTCAGCGCGGAAACCAAATTCAAAGCGCAAGTCTGTCGCATCGACGTTGGCGGCAACCTCCTCTGGTTGCTGAAACCCGAGACCTTCATGAACGACAGCGGACCTAGCGTCGCAGGCTACGCCGCCTACTATAAGATAGCGCCGCGGGAAACACTCGTCGTTCACGACGACCTGGGGCTCGGATGCGGCACCGTCCGGTTGAAGCAGGGCGGCGGTCACGGAGGGCACAACGGACTGCGTGATATCGCATCGCATTTCGGGGTTGGTTTCGGTCGACTGCGGATCGGCGTGGGGCATCCGGGATCGGGGCGCGATGTCGCCCGGTACGTGCTTAATGCGCCGCCTGTCGACGAGAGGGAGCTCATCGAGGAAGCGCTGAGGCGCGTCCTCGAGCGGATCGAAATCGTCGTCGGCGGCAACTTTGAGGCGGCAGCGACAGCGCTCGACAGTTGTATCCCTGTGAAATAGAGGCCGTGCGGCCGTACCGGTCGGAGCAGCAACAGCGGCAAATTGCTCGGTGTTGCCCCAACGGGTCGCGCCAACCGGCGCATCATGGGAGAAAAGAAGGGGCGGAGTCATTCGGCATGGTTCCGCGCCGCCGCGAGTCGGTTTAAACGATTTCCTATAACGGAACGTGAACTATGGGTTTCAAATGCGGAATAGTCGGTATGCCGAACGTCGGCAAGTCATCGCTCTTTAACGCGTTGACGCGGTCGGCGATCGCAGCCGAAAATTACCCTTTTTGCACAATCGACCCCAACGTCGGGGTCGTCCCGGTACCGGACCCGAGACTCGACGAAGTCGCCAGTCTCGTGAACCCCAAACAGGTATTGCCGACGGCGATGGAGTTTGTCGACATCGCCGGGTTGGTCGCGGGCGCCTCGAAAGGGGAGGGGCTCGGCAATCAGTTTCTTGCGCATATCCGCGAAACTCACGCGATCGCTCACGTCGTGCGTTGTTTCGATGACGACAACGTCGTGCACGTTGCAGGCCGCATCGATCCGCTGGCCGACGCCGAGATCATCGAGACCGAATTGGCGCTCGCCGATCTCGATACGGTAGCCCGCGCGTCCGAGAAGGCACAAAAGCTGGCGCGCTCGGGCGACAAACAGGCACAAGTGCGGGTCGAGCAGCTCGAAAATGTAACCGAAAGCTTGAATGTAATGCAGTCGGTTCGTAAGCAAGATCTGGATGACGCTACGACGTCCAATATCAACGCTTTCAATTTGCTCACGGCCAAGCCGGTGGTCTACGTCGCCAACGTGGACGAAGCTCACTTAGACGGCAACGCGATGTCGCAAAAGGTCGAAGAGTACGCGCGCGCTCAGGGTGCCGAGTGCGTGGTCTTGTGCGCGGCGCTGGAAGCCGAACTCGCTACGTTGGAGGCGCGCGAGCGAGACGGATTTCTTCACGAAATGGGCCTCGATGAACCGGGGCTTAACCGCTTTATCCGGGCCGGCTATCGTCTGCTGGGCTTGCAGACATTTTTCACCGCGGGACCGAAAGAATGTCGCGCCTGGACGGTTCGGCGAGATGCTACCGCGCTCCAGGCGGCGGGCGCAATCCACACTGATTTTGCCAAGGGTTTCATTCGAGCCGAGGTGATCGGATACGAAGATTTCATCGAATTTAGCGGCGAAACCGGCGCCCAGGAAGCCGGGCGCCTACGGCTCGAGGGCAAGGAGTACGTTGTCGCGGACGGCGACATCATGCATTTTCGGTTTAACGTCTGATCGGGTATCGTCGCCCCTTCTTTCCTGCATGGTTGGAAGGGCGACGGCCCGCTCTTTGCGACCCGGCGACGGTATTCCCGAGCTGCCCTGACCGGTCACTCGAGGGCGACGATGAAATCCCACTCCGATTCCCCGATCGGTAGGACGGACAATCGGTTGCCTCGTTTCAACAACTGCATTTCCGCTAACCTTTCGTGGCGCTTAAGCTCGGCGAGCCCGATCGTCCGACCGAGTTTGCGCTTGAACTTCAAGTCCACCGCGAACCAGCGCGGTTCATCAGGGTCGCTTTTCGAATCGAAGTGCTTGTCGTCCGGGTCGAGCGCGGTCGGGTCGGGATACGCTTCTTTGACGACTTCCATAATCCCGACTATCCCGGGTTCATCACAATTGGAGTGGTAGAAGAATGCCAAGTCGCCCTTTTCCATGCCGTCCCGGATGAAATTCCTGGCTTGATAATTCCGAACGCCGTCCCACATATTTGTTTGCTTATGACTGGCTTTGAGGTCGTCGATACTGAACTCGCCGGGTTCAGATTTCATTAGCCATTTCTGCATGGAGGATACCGGTAACAATTCGAGGACCTATGCTTGACCGGTTGCGTCGCCCCGGAGTTCCGGTCCGCGCGCCGACCGTTTTCGAAATGCCGCGCGCTGAAAACCCTGCACCCCGCGTCGGCCGCGGTTGGTCAAATCTTAGTCAGGTTAAATAAAAGAAAGGGGTGTTCTCCACGATGCCGCGACCGGCCGTAAACTTGAACCAAAGGTTCAAGGCGGAACCTTTCGCGGCGAATCAGGCTTTCCGCTAAGCTGCGGCCTTGCGCAACATCGCCGACGGATCAGTTCCTAGCTACATCGATTATAGGCTCAAGGATTATCCAGCCTGTACGCGTACAACACAGAGAACACCGTACTCAATTACTATTCGATCTTAAGAGGCGTCGGTTAGTTCGAAAGTCCCACCTTGCGATAACGCGCTATTGATCTTGCTCTGTATTCGGTCTATGCCTGCGCCGAGGTCCGAACTCATGTTTTCGTTATCGCGGCGATACTGTAGATATTCGTGCGCCACATTCAACGCCGCCATGACCGCGATGCGTTCGCTGCCGATCACTTTACCGCTGTCACGTTGTTCCTGCATTTTGCTGTTTAAGAACTCCACCGTCGCGAATAGTGCCTCTCGTTCGTTCTCGGCGCAGCCAACAACATATTCCTTATCCAAGATGGTGACGGTGATCGGTTTTACGTTTTCCGTCATGAACGCGTTTCCATTGCCTTGAGCCGGGCAATCATCGCTTCCACTCGCGCGCGCGCCTGTTCGGTTTTCTCGATCAAGGTTGCTCGCTCGGCGGTTAACGTCGCCTGCTGGTTGCGTAACGCTTCGTTTTCGTTGGCGAGGCTCTCTATTGTCTTGATCAATTCGTCGACTCTTGTTTCGAGCGCCGCTAGTTCAAGTTTTTCTGTATCTGCTTGCGTCATGTTGCAACGTTACGATTGTGTGCCTGCATTCCTTCCTAGTCCGACGCAATATAGAGCCGCTACCAACATCGGTCAACCGCCTGCCGGTCGAGTCTGAGGGCTAATTCCGCATTGTAAATCCGTGCCGGACCATAAGCGGATCGTGTCACTCCCCGAGCGTGTACGCTCTCAGCGACGGCGCCCTTTAGTGATGTCCGCTGGCGTGGGATAATCGCGCCGGGCTCCCCCAGGTTCCCTAATACGCTCATATGACTGAATTTTCCGACAAATCGCTGTACGAATCGGTCGAGTCCGCGTTGCAGCTCATGGATTGCGATATCGGCGCTTCGGAATGCCACGGGATGTTATGTGGGATGCTTTGCGGCGTCGCGTCGTTCGATCCCGCAGTATGGCTGGGGCACACCACGGGATACCATGAAGCCGTCGAGCTGACCGATCTGGGAACCGGCCACGCCCTCGCTCAATTGTTAGACGAGACCGTAGCCGGGTTTTCCGCCGACGATTTTTCCTTGGCGCTTTTGCTGCCGGAAGAGGATCATGGTCTGGTTGTCCGGACTGAAGCGCTCGGTTCTTGGTGCCGCGGTTTCCTCTCCGGGTTCGGTCTCACTGAGTTAGCCGCGACCGAGAAACTCAGCGAGGATAGTCGCGGATTCTTGTGTGACCTGCAGGAAATCGGCCGCGTTGAGGTGGTCGAATCGGACGATAGCGCTGACGAATTCGCATTGATGGAAATCTGCGAGTACACCCGCATGGGCGCGCTGCTGCTTCGCGAGGAGACGGGGTTCATAGCCGATAGCGCGCCCGGCGGCGGAACCATCCACTAGAGGCGAAGAGAGATATGGACAAACGAGAATTCGCCCGCCGCCGCAAGCGGCTGATGGACATGATCGACGCTGGTGGCATCGCGATCCAACCAACGGCACCGGAGCGTGTTCGTAACCGGGATGTTTTGTATCCGCACCGTGCCGATAGCGATTTTTTCTACCTGACCGGCTTTCCCGAGCCGGATGCGGTCGCGGTCATGGTACCGGACCGTCCACAGGGAGAGTTCCTGCTATTTTGCCGAGAACGTGATGTCGATGCCGAAACCTGGCACGGTCGCCGCGCGGGACTCGACGGCGCGTGCGAACTCTACGGTGCGGACGATGCGTTTCCGATTTCTGATCTCGACGACATTCTACCGGGCTTGTTAGAGAACAAAGAGCGTATCTATTACACGATGGGGCGTTATCCCGACTTCGATCAGCGGCTCGTCGGCTGGATCACTCGCGTGAGCGACAAGGGTCGGGCCGGGATCCACGCTCCCGATCAGTTCGTCTCGCTCGGGCATTTGTTACACGAAAGCCGCCTGTATAAGAGCCATCAGGAAATAAAGGCGATGCGCCGCGCTGCGGCGATTGCCGCGGAAGGGCACCGGCGCGCGATGTCGGCGTGCCGCGCGGGTATGTACGAATATCAAATCGAAGCCGAGCTGTTACACACTTTTATGCGACTCGGCGCACGCTCGCCCGCTTATCCGAGTATCGTGGGCGGCGGGCCGAACAGCTGTATTCTGCACTACATCGAGAACCAGGATCAGCTCAAAGACGGCGATTTGCTCCTTATCGACGCAGGCGCGGAATACGACTGTTACGCCAGCGACATCACGCGGACGTTTCCGGTCAACGGTAACTTCACCGAGGATCAGGCCGCCGTCTACGAGGTAGTATTGGAAGCACAGCTGGCCGCTATTGCGGAGGTTCAGCCGGGCAACACTTGGAACATGCCCCACGAAGCGGCAGTCGACGTGATTACGCGCGGTTTGATCGCTCTCGGGATCCTTAAGGGGCGCCCGGCAAAACTCATTCGCGAGGAAGCGTTTCGCCCTTATTACATGCATAAGACCGGACACTGGCTCGGCATGGACGTACATGACGTCGGTGACTACAAACTCGTCGATGAGTGGCGAACCTTCGAGCCCGGGATGGTCACCACCGTGGAACCGGCACTATATCTTTCGTCGGATATCAAGGGTCTGGCAAAGCGCTGGCGGAACATCGGGGTCCGGATCGAAGATGACGTTCTCGTAACGAAACTCGGCCACGAAGTTCTGAGCGCCAATGCACCAAAACAGATCGATGACATCGAATCGTTGATGCATCAGGAGCGCCCGGCTTGACCTCGTAGCGCAGCTGATTCTACCAAGCCGGTGTGGCTTGTGCGAAAATCGTGCCTTCCAAGTACACCGAGTTCGAACCGTGGCAACAGCTAGTCCGTTATACGAGTCAAACATCAGCAGCTTACCGCTGATCCAGAGAGGCAAGGTTCGCGACATCTACGCTGTCGGCGACGCGCATCTGCTGATTGTGACGACCGATCGGATCTCAGCTTTTGACGTCATTTTGCCCGATCCGATCCCCGGCAAAGGTGCGATCCTGACAGCGATGTCGAATTTCTGGTTCGAGCAAATGGCGGACGTGATCGACAACCACCTAAGCTCCCTGACGCTCGAGGAAGCAATACCCGATCCGGCCGAACGCTCGCAAGTCGCCGGCCGCGCGATCCTCGTACAAAAACTGAACCCCTTGCCGGTGGAGGCCATCGTACGCGGCTACATCATCGGCTCCGGCTGGAAAGACTATCAGCGCGTCGGTGCGGTGTGCGGGATCACGCTACCGCGAGGATTGCAGCAGGCCGAGCAACTCCCGGAACCGATTTACACCCCGTCAACGAAGGCCGAAGTAGGCGACCACGACGAAAATGTCGATTTCGAGACTACGGTGTCTCTGATCGGGAAAACCGTTGCGAAACGCGTTCGCGAAGTCAGTTTGGAAATTTATTCGCGAGCCGCGAAATACGCGCGAGATAAAGGCATCATCATCGCCGACACTAAGTTCGAATTCGGTACGGACGCGCACGGCAAGTTATTTTTGATCGACGAGGCGTTGACGCCCGACTCGTCACGCTTCTGGCCTCAATCCGAGTATCGAATCGGGATCAGCCCGCCCAGTTTCGACAAGCAATTCGTCCGTGACTATCTGGAGACGCTAGATTGGGATAAGCGGGCGCCCGGGCCGGCTTTGCCGGCGGAGATCGCTGAAAAAACCGCGGCAAAATACCGCGAGGCATTAGACCGTATCACTGCGACCCCATAAAAGCCGGTTCCCCTACGCGGTCGCTACGCTCCGGCGGGTGCCGCGGCTCGATCGCTCACCCGACGTGCTCGACGAATTCGCCTACCGTAACGATCTTCATGCCGTTCGTCCCGCCGCTAAGTCCCATCAGGTCGCCTTTGGTAATGATCACCCTGTCGCCGTCGGTGACAGCGCCGCGCTCGAGCAGTTGCGTCAGAATGCCGGCGGTGACTTCCGTAGTGTCGATGTTGCTAATATCGAACGCGACCGGCTGTACCCCGCGATACAAATTTACTTTGCGCAGGGTTTGTGTAAGCCCAGACATCGCAAAAATAGGGATATCGGTGCGGATCCGCGACATCCATTTCGCGGTCGCGCCGGTCTCCGTGAGTGCCGCAATCGCTTTGACTTCGATCCGGTTCGCGCAATAAATCGTGGACACCGCGATGGCTTGATCGACCCGTTCGAACGCGGCATCGAGACGTAGTTCGGCCTGGTTGTCGGGCCATTCGCGTTCGGATTCGAGGCAAATCCTGGCCATAGCCTCGACCGTCTTCTCCGGATACTTCCCGATGCTCGTTTCGGCCGACAGCATCACTGCATCGGTGCCGTCAAGAACCGCGTTGGCAACGTCGAAAACTTCTGCGCGGGTCGGCATCGGGTTTTCGATCATCGATTCCATCATTTGTGTGGCGGTAATTACGATGCGATGGCAACCTCGTGCGAGGTCGATGAGTTGCTTTTGTACCGGCGGTAAACGAGAGTCACCGATCTCGACACCGAGATCACCCCGGGCGATCATGATCCCGTCCGCCGCCCGCGTGATCTCTTCGGCGTGCGCGATCGCTTCGGCACGCTCGATCTTGGCGATGATGCCGGCGTTACCACCGGCCTTTTCGACCAGGCGTCTGGCCTCGTCGATATCTTTTGCGGTGCGCGGGAAAGATACTGCGATATAGTCCGCGCCTAGGTCTACGGCGTGTTTCAGATCCATCCGATCTTTACGCGTCAATGCCTTGGCCGACAGTCCGCCGCCCTCGCGGTTGATCCCCTTGTTGTCGGAAAGTTCGCCGCCGAGCAAAACGACCGTTTCTATGGCATTACCATCGATCTTTTCGACTTGCAGCATGATCCGCCCGTCGTC
>CAZFZX010000047.1:0-23660 GCA_964523765.1 uncultured Enterobacteriaceae bacterium | reverse complement strand
ACGAGGTACTCCCGAATGTCTTCGAAGAACCGGTCTATCTCGGGAGTCGGATCTAGCTCCGCGGCGAGTTCCTTTTTGTAGATCGCCCAGTTAGCGTCATCGACCCAGCGCATGTGGACGAGCGCGGCCCAATAGTAGTGGTCCTCGAGCAGACGCTGCCAGGCCCGTGCCTGGGCACGTTCGCGTGGCGACAGGTGCACGTCCAGCGCAAGGTCGTACTTCTCGGTGAGCCGTTCGATCACACGCTGCGAATCGTGTATGAGTTCACCGTCAATGTCTTCGATCCACGGCACGCTCTTGCGCGGCGCACGCTCGACCATCTCCGGCCACGGGACATAGATCAGTTCGTACTCGAGACCGGCGAGCCTGAGCCACATGACTAACTTGCATACATACGGGCTAGCGTCGGGAAAATCCCAGGATTTCGCCAATCCGAAAACCTTTATCATTGCACCCACCCACAGCCGGCAGCGACGTTCACCAGGGCAGCAAACCACCGTCGGTATGTCGAAATTCCGGCGGGGTCGCCGGTCCGAGTTCGTCGATCCGCTCGATCAGCCCCGCCGCGGATAGTTCCGGCGTAATGAAATCGCCAACACCGCGTAGACCGCGGGTCATCTCGGTCGCGACCTGGCCCGGATGCAACAGCATGACCGCAACGCCATGCGGACGTAATTCATGGTAGAGGTTCACGCCCAAAGCGTTCGCGGCACACTTCGACATTCGGTATCCGTACATGCCACCCGAGGCGTTGTCAGCCAGCGATCCGACCCGGCTCGTGATAATGCCGACCTTGCTGCCGGGGGCAAGCAGCGGGCTCAGTGCATCGACGACGCGTAGTGGTCCAAGCGCGTTGATATCGTAGAGGCGCATCATCGCCTCGTAGTCAAACTCGCGCCACTTGTCCGGGACGAACGCGCCGGCATTACTGATGAGGATATCGATTTCCGTGCCGTCGAGCCGATCGCGCAACGCGACGAGGCTGGGGAAGCTCGTCACATCGATGTCGGGCGCCACTTCGATACCCGCCTCAGCGACCTCGGCGCCGTCGCCGAGACAAGCGGCGATCGCCCGCGCGCCGCGCGATTGATATTGGCGGACGAGTGCCGCACCGATTCCCCGATCCGCGCCGGTCACCAAAATGGTTTCCATCGTCGCTCCCTATTCTATCCCGTGCAGTTTACGCAGGTCTTTGATCAGCGCGGCTTCGTCGCCTTTCCAAATGCCTTCATTGCCCAGGTTGATATCCGCCAGCGCGCCCCGCCCTTTGACCCGTCGCAGGAAGTTCACAATGGTGTCGGCGACGAATTTCGGGTTGTCGGTTCCGGCGAAATGACCGGCGCGCGGGACATAGCTGATCTGCACATCGTCCGTCCCCATTACGTTGGCGAAACGTTGCGTTTGGGCGGCCGGCATCATGTTGTCGAATTCACCCCACATGATCAGTGAGGGCACGGTAATGTTGGTGTATTTCACCCCGTTCGGGTTCTTCTCCGGGTGGTAGGGCAGCAACAGGGCCGGGCTCAAGATCGCGGCGCGATCGGCGAGGACGCGGATATTGTGCATCTTTAAACGTAAAGTCACCGATTTCGCCACATCGCTGACGCCGTCGCGGTCCGTGTTGCGATGGTAATCGACGTCGACGTAGGGGAAAGTGACCCCGCGGAGCTTGTACTGATTGTAAACCGATGAGTCGTACACCATCGTTTTATAGATCTGCACCAGGGTCTGGTCGAATGCGCCCATTGCCGCGGCGAACTGCGCATCACCCTCCGGCGTATTCGGGATCATCGAAGCACGACCGATCGCCTGGATCTCGTGAACCGGGTAGCCGTCGAACGCAATGGCATCGAGTTGCACCAAAGCGTCTAAGCGCGTTGCCCCATGCTCACCCGCGTAATGCGAGGCGATACCACTACCCCAGTCGTCGGCGACGAAGATGAACTTGCGCCCTGGATAGTAGTGTTGCATCAGTTTTTCGATGTAGTCGAGATCGTTTTTCCAATGCCAGCGCGAGTTCGGGGAGGTGGTGCCTTCGCCGCCGTACATCCGCGGCTTCGTGCTCTCGCCCATACCCAACATGTCGATCGCGATCGTTTCGGCGAAACGGGACACGTGCCCCTGGATATCCTCCCACTGGGTGCGGTTGGTCGGGACGCCGTGCAGAAACAGAACCAGCGGGCCGGCTTTACCCATTTTTGTCCATGCGATCTCGAATTCGTCGGTCCAACGAGTCTGGGTGCCGTGGGGCGGATCGACCAATACCAGCCCTTTGGCCGGCGCCTTGTACGGATATTTGCCGTAGTCCGGTTTGCCCTGTGGTCTATAAATAGACAGGTCAACGTCGTTGCCGGCAGCCCGTATCGGCGGGTGACTCAGCGCCTCGTAATAACCCGTGTCCGCGGCCGCCGGCGCGATGAACACCGCAACCACAACCGCTAATACGACATGCAGCGCATTCATAGTGCCGCCTCGGCCGATTCTCATCATTCTCCATCTCCTCAGATAGATTGTCTCCTACGCGCCGCCGGCCGTCATGTCGCCAGCCGCTCGGGACCCGCGCCAACGCCGGTTTCTTCCTGCACAATCTTAGTCCCCGGCTTGAACAGGCTCCAGCCGAACCAAAACACCTTGTTGAAATGCGGGACCGGGCTCAGCGTCCGGCCGCGCTTCTCCCCGTCGACTGCTTCGCCAGCGATGTTCCATGTGCTTTCGGTCTCGCGGTCGACAATCCGGTCTATGCCGTCGGCGTCCTTTATGGCATCGAAATGCAAGACCATCCCGTCCAGCGCACGGCCGAAAACGCCGCCATAGGCGCCGGCGGGATCGAATAGCGTCACGATGGCCTGTCCTCCGACGACATCGTTATGCACTGGGTGATCACGCAGAAACGACTCTGGAAAGGCACAGCGTTCGTCTCCGATCTCGACGCCGAACACATAGGACATTGCCGGCAGGCGGGTATCCAGGTCGCCACGTACCCGGTGCCACGGCGCTGCGCGTTTAGACAGTTTGGAAACCGGGATCAAAAATTCGAGCATGGTCCCCACCATCTTGTCACGAAATGTCCGTGCGGGAGCATAACAAACGCGAGTCTCGGGATGCAGCGAACGCCACTCGGCCCAAGTCATCACCGTCAGCGGCAGCGACTCTAGGCTCTCACCGCAGTCCGGCCCTTCGATCACTCGCCCGTCTAATTGCTGGATGATGTTACCGGTACGCTTATCGCGATAAATGATGTTGTTGTTGTACGCCGTCACACAGTCGAGATCCAACGCGCGGCCGTTGAGTTCGGAGATGAATGCAATGCCGCTGTTACACAGGATGCAATAGGAAATGGTCATCGGTGTGCCGGCGACCGTGTCGGTCAGGAAATGCGGTCGCGCGATGAGTGCTCGCGGATAGGCGCGTGCTTCACCTCGATGGTACAGACCCAATACCGATTCGTCCGGGCTCAGCAGTTGGCCGGCCTCCTGGGCGGTCACGACCCGCTGGTCGGCAGGCGCCGTCATCACCCAGGGAACGTAGCCGCTCCAAAACATGAACAACAGCAGGCCGGCGGCGGCAACAACGGCCCACCCCCACCCGGGATCGGCCATCGCTGTCAGTCCAAGCGACAAGACGGCCGTCAGGGACACCGAACCTATCGTCCATAACGCCACGCGGTGGCGAAATATTTCCAACTGAGTTTCACGCCGAAGGTTGACGATATCGATCGTCATTGGCGAGAAAGGAAGATAAGTGGCGAGAAACGCCGACACACCCACCGTGAAAAAGAACAAAGCACCGTAGTCCCCCAGTTCCATTCCGATTCCTCCCGATTTCGTCTCAATCCAACAGGACCGGGAAACGAATGCCGGCCTGCATGTAATCAGGACCGCACAAACAGCTCCCATATTTCAAAGTCCCGCGACCGTTCATACATTGTGTTCTGACCTGGGTCAGTTCCCCAATGTCCGGTTGAGAGATAATCCGACGATGGACGAAGCCGACCTCACCCAGGCCGCGTTGTTCTACCGCTTTGGCACGGCGGTCGCCATTGGGCTGCTCGTCGGATTGCAGCGGGAGTTCACTCAAACACGGCGCGAAAGCGACGCGCGCGAGGCCTCGACCGGCGCACGAACTTTTGCACTTTTGAGTCTCCTCGGCTGCACGGCCGCTTTCGTATCGGACAGAGTCGGCTCCCCGCTCCCAATGACCGCCGTGTTCCTGGTATTCGGCGCCTTGATCATCGTTTCGTATCACTTCGCGGCGCGTGTCGGGCGGCTCGGGCTCACCTCGGAGGTCGCCGCCATCATAACCCTGCTGGCGGGAAGCTTGTGTTACTGGGGCGAACTCGTCTTTGCCGCTGCCCTAGCGGTCACGACCACCGTCGTGCTTGCACTGAAATTGCAGACCCGCGCGTTCGCTACCAGGCTGACGTCCGAAGACGTACGCTCGACCCTCACGTTCGCAGTCTTGACGCTGGTCATTCTGCCCGTGCTGCCCCACTACACTATCGCTCCGGCCCCGTTCGATGTACTGGTGCCGTACAAGATTTGGCTCATGGTGGTTTTCATTTCCGGGATCAGTTTTCTTGGGTACATCATGATCAAGATCGTCGGGCCGCGGCGTGGCGTCGCGTTGACGGGATTGGCAGGCGGGTTGGCATCGAGTACCGCCGTAACGCTGAGTTTCGCGCAGCGCAGCCGCGGGTTGGACCGTCTCGCGAGACCGTTTGCGCTTGCGATTCTTCTGGCGTGGACCATTATGTTCGTGCGCGTATTGCTCGAGGTAGCGGTCGTCAACGGACCACTGCTGAACGACGTGTGGCTGCCTATGTGCGCCGCTACCGTCGTCAGTCTGACCTATTGCGTAGTTCTCTATTCGTCGGAGCGCGAAGAGCGGGAGGAAGACGAAGACAACTTCACGAATCCGTTTGAATTGGGGCCGGCGCTGACGTTCGGGCTGGCCTACGTGGTCATTCTATTGGTTACGAACCTCGCGCGTATCTATTTCGGCGACAAGGGGATCTACGTCTCCAGCATCGTTTCGGGACTCGCGGATGTCGACGCAATCACCTTGTCCATGGCGGAACTAAGCCGAGACCCGGCGACTCTCGATCGCGGCGTCGCCGCCCGCGCGATCGTGCTCGCGGCGGCATCGAATACCGTGGTCAAGGCCGGGATCGTGCTCGCGACCGGTTCCGCGGCACTGCGCTCTCTGATCCTGCCCGGCTTGGCCCTGACCCTGGGAACGGCGGTAGGCGTCGTGTTTCTCCTGTAGCCGACCGCCGGGCGCGGTCAGCCGCCGCGCTCGACGATTTCGACCAGGCGTGCGTGCTTCATCGACGCGAGCACGATCCGCGATACGCGCGCGGTTTGCGCTAGGGCCGCGCGCGCGGCCTCGCGCGCCAGCTCGTGCAGGTCATCGTCGTCAACCATGTTGATCAACGGCACGACGTCGGCCTCGCCGACACCCTTCAGGGCGCCGTCGGGATGGGACAGGAGTGCAGCGATATGCGACGGAGTAATCGTTGCGCCGTGTTCGATGCCCAAGAGTCGGGTCAGTCGCTCAGGCCGATGCGCAATATCGTCGTCCAGCGGCCGACCGATCACCCGGGCCGATACGATGGGGATGACCGTGTCGGCGAACGGCGGGATCACCGGTTCGTGCGTCCCCGGGCTCTTGATCCAGCGAGCGCGCGCGCCGTCGGCCTTGATGATGCAGAGATCGAACCCGCTTGTCGTATAGATTTCCCGTATTCGCTCCGCTTCCAGCCCACCGACACGTTTCGGCGTCTCCGTAGCGATCGCGACCGCCACCACGCGGTGGTTTTCAGCGCCCGGCATCGGCGCGTCGGTGTTCGGCAACGTTATGACGCAGTCGACGGCATCCGGGTCATAGGGATACATGTGCGATGTCGACGACAGTAACACGCGTCCCGAGTGGGCATGGGCCAACGCATACATCGTCGTCTTCTTCCCGCCCGCGCCGACCAAACAGACGATCCCGCTCTCGGCGCCCAGGGCTTCCAGCAATTCGGAGTTCATCGGTCCGGCCAATCTAATCGACGAGCGAAGTGACGACGAGATCCGACAACCGTTGGAGGCGCTCGACGTGATAGGTCTCTTCCAGCAAGCCGGCGGAAAGAAAACTAAAGCTGAGGTCCTGGAGCGGATCGACCCAGAAGCAGGTCGACCCTGCGCCCCAACCGCAGAACGTTCCCGGACTCGATAGATTACTCATTGGCCCCGGCTGTACACCCTCCCCGCGGACGAAAAATCCGATACCGATATTGGCCCGCCAGGGTTTCCACCCGCGCGTATCCCGGGTGTAATCGAACAGCGCATTGTGTTTTTCACCGGTGAAGTTCTTTGCGCAGTACTCGAGCGTCCTCGGCGACAGAACGCGAACGCCGCCGAGCTCGCCGCCGTTACGCAGCATCAACACGAAGCGGTCCAGATCGTGGCTGGTCGTCAAGTAGCCGCCAGCGGGGATCTGGCAGCCGTCGATCGCGACGAGATCGCCGATCGCGGTAACCTCTTCGGGAGCAAACATCCCCGGCTCCTCGTAGCACGCCACGATCGGACAGACTCGCCCGGAGAGGTCCTCGCGCGGCCCGAGGCTGGTCTCCCGCATGCCGAGGGGCTCGAACAGATCCTCGGCAACGATCCGGGCGAAATCGCGAGTGCCGCCGTCGACCCGACGCACCATTTCTGCCATCACCGAATGCGCGGCGATGATGGAATAGTTCACGCGATCGCCCGGCACCGATTCCGGGCGCAGCGTTGCAACATACTCGGTGAGCCGCTCCGGATCGATCAGAGTTTCCACTGGTACCGCCGGGACCGCCGACATTATGCCACTGGTGTGAGTGAGCAAATGAAAAAGCGTCATCTCACGCTTACCGCGGCTGCGAAATTCAGGGATAACGTCGCCGACCTGCATGTTCAGATGGAGCGCGCCACTTTCGATACGATTCAGGACGACCGCGTTGGTAAACTGCTTACCAACGGAAAACGAGACGAAAACGTCCTCCCGGGTCAAGACTCTAGCCGCGGCGCGATCGGCGTACCCGTGTACGCTATCGAGAACGGTCTCGCCGCGACGGCGAACGTGGATGGCGGCGCCGTGGTATCTGCCGGCTTCGATGTCGGCATCGATGCGGGCACCGACGCGGGCGATGCGAGCCTCGTCGATCCCCAGTTCACCGGGGCTTGATGACCGCATTATTCGTCTCCTTTCGTTAGTTGTGTGGCTTCACCGCTAAAGCGGCCAAACGCTATTGTATCCGGTAGCGCGGCAGTGAGATGAATCACGTTAGAACCGAGAACGCTCGACTTTCATCCGGCAAAGCGCGGCTCCTCGACGCCGCGGATCCCCAAACCGCGAATGCGAAACAGCGCCCCGGCCCCAAATTGCGGTAGCACCTGTTTGGCAAAATGACCGTGGGTCGAGGGATGAGTCACCCGGGCCATGGACGTGACGTAGATCTCGTCCAGATTGGGGCCGCCGAAATTGACGCTCGTAATATTCTTTACCGGCATGCCGATACGACGCTCCACGCTACCGTCCGGTGCGTAGCGTATCAGTTCGCCGCCGATGACCATGGCGTTCCATACACAACCTTCCGCATCTACGGTAGACCCGTCATAAAAGCCTTGGTCTTCGGCCGAAGTCGCGAATTCGCGTTTGTTTGTGACGGTTCCGCTATCGATGTCGTAATCGTATGCCCACATCAGCTGTTGAAATGTATCGGCAAAATAGAAAGTTTTGTCATCCGGACTCCAGCAAGGCCCGTTGGAGCAGATGATGCCGTCATCGATTTTCGTCGTACTGAGATCGGGATCGAGGCTCCACAAACCGCACAAACCGAGTTCTTCCTCGTCGTCCATGCCGCCCGCGATAAAGCGGCCGCGGCGGTCGACCTTGCCGTCGTTCAAGCGGCTGCGAGGCTCGTCCGCTTCGATTTTTTCGATCAAATCCAACGCGCCGGAGCCGAAGTCGAAGAAATAAAACCCATCGTCGAGTGCGAGCACGGCGCCGCCGTCCCGGCGCAGGGCCATCGCACCGACGTCATGATCCAGCGACCAGTTGCGCTTTCTGCCGGTACGCGGGTCCAGCCGCCAGATAGACGGCTTGCCGGCCCGACGACCGGTGCCGTCTACCCAGTACAGCGCGCCCTCCTCGACATCCCAGACAGGCCCTTCTCCAAGATGATTGGCGTCATCGGCAAGGCATTCGATAGCGTAGGACATGCTGTTGCTACTCCGCGGTTCGAGTTTTCTCTGCGACCGGCGACCGGTGGAAAAAACGCTAACGCGTCCGCTGGAGGGAGTCAATCGAAAGCACGGGGCGCTCTGAGATCCGTGCAGGGCCGGACAAACCAATCGAGCGGACGAAGCGGTGGACAAACCAAGGCCGCGGACAATACGATCAAGCATCGCTCACCCGCCGAAGCGTCAACGCGAAACGCGCGAGGCTACAGTCGGCGACGAATCGGGGTATTCCAATAACGGAGGACGCATGTTTCCGGCCAAAATCGACGACTACGTAAGGCCCAAGACGGTCGCGGAAGCGCTCGAGGCCATCGCCCGGTACGGCGACGACGAAGCCATGTTCGTCGCCGGGGGCCAAAGCCTGATGCAGGCCGTCAAATCGCGCATGGTGCGCCCGAGCTGCCTCGTGGACCTGCAGAGCATTGCGGAACTCCGCGGGATAGACCTGGGTCAGGGCCTTACCATCGGCGCGATGACCCGCTACGTTGAAATTGCCGAATGCGAAACGCTGCCCCGCGCTTATGCGGCGCTCAACGATGCAGCCCAACACGTCGGCGACCGCCAGGTCCGCAACCGCGGCACGATCGGTGGCAGCATATGCTGGAATTTTGTCGCCTCATGTATGCCGGCGGTCGTTCTGGGCCTCAACGGCAGGGTAGTGCTGGCATCGAGCAAGGGCTCGACGCGCGAGGTCGTGGCGGAAGATTTCATCCTCGGGCCGTTTGAGACCGCGCGCGAGAAGGACGAGATCCTGCTCTCGATTTCCTGGCCGGCGCCGCCGGCGCATTGCGGCAGCGCGTACAAGAAATGGGGCCTCGTTGCCGACGCGGTACCCGTCATCGGCGTTTGCGTCAGCGTTACGCTCGCTGCGGGCGACACCTGCGAAAGCGCGCGAGTCGCCTTGTCGGGTCTGGCCGACGGCGCTCAACTTGCACCCGCGGGCGCGGTGGCTCTCGTCGGCACGGACGGTAGCGACAAAGCGATTGCCGAGGCGATGGCCGCGGTCGCCGATTCGGTCGAGACACACTCGGACCACTGGGCCGACGGCGAGTACCGGCGCCAGCTCATTCGCGGCATCGGCACCGAGGCCGCCCATTGTGCGTTTCAGCGCGCCCGCTAGGAGACAGTCCGATGAAGACGATTACGGTCACGATCAACGGTTCCGCGTACGAGGAAACGGTGCCCGAGCGCATGCTGTTAGTCGATTTCATTCGCGACACGGCGGGCCTGACCGGCACCCACGTGGGTTGTACGTATGAAGGGGTATGCGGCGCGTGCACCATCCATCTCGATGGCGAAGCCGTCAAGAGCTGCATGATGCTGGCTGTGCAGGCCGACGGCCACGCAGTCACTACGGTCGAAGGGTTGTCGACCGGCGATTTGACACCGCTGCAACGCGCATTCAACGAACACCACGGCCTGCAATGCGGATACTGCACGCCCGGGATCCTGATGAATATGACCGAGTTTCTGGAGAAGAACCCGAACCCGACTGACGCAGAGATCCGCCGTGGACTCATTGGCAATCTGTGCCGATGCACCGGCTACGCCCGTATTGTCAAAGCGGTGCGTGAAGCCGCCAAAATCGGAAACTGAAGCACCATGTCCAAATCGCGGAAAGTCATCATCACCTGCGCGCCGACCGGCGCAATCCACACCCCGACAATGTCACCCCATCTGCCGGTCACCGCGGCCGCGATCGCGCAGGCGGCCATCGACGCAGTTGAGGCCGGGGCGGCGATCATTCATTTGCACGCACGCGACCCGGCGAACGGCAAACCGACTCAGGATCCGGCGGCCTTTCACGAAATCTTGCCGCGCATCAAGAATGAGACGAAAGCGGTGATCAACATCACCACGGGTGGTTCACCGCACATGCGAGTCGAGGAGCGCTTGCGCCCGGCCGCGGAGTTTGCGCCTGAGATCGCCTCCCTCAATATGGGCTCGATGAACATGGGACTGTTCCCGATGCTGCGGCGTTACGATAAGTTCGAAAACGACTGGGAGGTCGAACACCTGGAAAAGAGCCGGGACCTGGTATTCAAGAATACCTACCAGGACATCGAGACAATCTTGACGACCTGCGGCGGCAACGATACGCGGTTCGAGTTCGAATGCTATGACACGGCGCACCTATATAACCTTGCGTATTTCCGGGATGCCGGACGGGTGAAGCCACCGTTATTCATTCAAACCGTCTTCGGTCTGTTGGGAGGCATCGGCGCGCACCCCGAAGATGTCATGCACATGAAACGTACCGCCGATCGCCTGTTCGGCGACGAGTACGTGTGGTCGGTCCTCGGCGCGGGCCGCAATCAGATCCCGGTAGCCTCGATGGCAGCGGCGATGGGCGGCAACGTCCGGGTCGGACTCGAAGATTCGTTGTGGAGCGGCCCGGGGCGCCTGGCGGAAGGCTCGGCGGAACAGGTTCGGCGGGTCCGGGGCGTACTCGAAGGACTGTCGCTCGACGTCGCCACACCGGACGAAGCACGCGGGATTCTACAACTCAAAGGGGCCGATCGGGTCAACGTCTAAACCGGCACTCGCGGTCGACCGGGGCGTCGAGTCCCGCGGCGCCGTCTAAATAGTTCGTCCGAACCCGTCTTCGGCACTTCAGATAGCCTTGTCGAGTGCCGATATGGTAACGTCAACGTCCGCGACCGAAGGGTTGCAAACATGTACTCAGAGGCCGCCGTATGAATCGATTTTCCGTCAGCGCGATATCGCGAGCGTCATCCTGGACCTTTGCGGCTCGTTGCTTGCTGCTGGTCGCCCTCACCATCCCGGTCTGCCCGGCGGCGGCTACCCGCGATCCCGAAATCGTCGTACGCGAAATATTCGACGAGCTGCTGGCCCGTATCGAAACACAAAGGCAGGCAGATACTTTGTCGGACGAGTCGGTACGTGAAATTTTCGCGTCCCTGCTGACCCCTCGTATCGATTATGTGTCACTGGCGCGGTGGATCCTGCGGGATTATTGGACGAATTCCTCGGTCGATCAGCAATCCGAATTCCTCCAAGCGTTCGAAGGATACATCATCAACACGTATGCGCTGGCCTTGGCCAACGGCAAAAAAATCCAACTGGATGTCAAGGACGAACCGGTACTCCGCAACAACACGGCAGTGGTAATGGCGGCGTTCAAGGTCGCCGATGCCGATGCCGTGCCCCTCGATTTCCGACTGATCGAGCGAGAGGAAAAATGGCTTTTGTTCGATGTCTCGTTCAGCGGCGTCAGCCTGGCACGAACGTTCCGCTCGGATTTCAATTATGTCGCGAAAAACGGCGGGATTGACGCGGTAACCGCGCATTTGGTTCAACGGCGGGCGGGCACGAAATAGGGCCCGGATTTGGGCGAATTCTACCGGTTTTTGAATTTCCTCAGCGCGATATTGAATTCATCGCCCACCAAATACATTTCGTCGACCATTGTGTTGTACATGAGCAGCAGTTCGTGGCCATCGACTTCACCAACCTCCTCGCTCAGCCCTTCCTCGAATGCCCTCAGGCATTTGAGAAATCGATCCGCGTCACCAAGATACCGTTCGAGGATCGCTCTGGCGGCGAGCAATTCCCCCTTAGCGGCATCGCCGCCGTCCGGTATTGCCGGGCGCTGAGGTCGCTGGCAATCCGGCGCCAACTCGCCCGCGTACAGCGCACCGGTCGAGACCAACAGAACGGCTAGTAAGCCGGATGGCACGAGACTGAATCTGCTGAATTTCATCGCTCACCCGTTTCTATCGACCCCGTTTGCGTTCCCGCCGGGAAGGTGCAGAAGATATCATATTCGACTCGACGCACCGTTGCTGCCCGGGGCGTGAGCAATGCGTGCATCCCCGCAAAGCGCACGCGGCGGTGCGGCGACGGCGACGGAACCTCCGGGCCCCGACCCGGACAAAACCGCGCTACGCTCGAAAACTCGGCTCAATTTTCGGACTTAAACCCTCCCAGGAGGGCAAATATGGGAAAAAATCCTTGTCACAGAAATAATCGCTTGTCAACGGTCAAAATATCCGTTAAATTTCCGCGCGTTATTGACGACACTAAACCTGAACCCCTACGAGAGAACGACGATGTTGAACGCGCACGAACTATACCTCCTTGCCGAAACGCCAAACCCCAGGTCCGCGTCCGCATCGAAGATTAAGCGAGGTCCGCGTTATCGCGCGCGAGCCGTCGAGCAGCGCGGGGACCAGCAGCCCGGTGTCGATCGGCTGTCCGTAGACCACGTGGCTGTTCTCGGCGAAGACTGAGACCCGCGCGGCGCCGAAGCTGGGCGCATTCGCAACCTAAACATCTTACCGCGCTCCGGGAATCGCCGTCCCGGCGCCGCTGATCGCTTGTAATTCGTCTCGAAGCTGCTAGCGCAAGCGGAAATCTGCGACAATATTTCCTCCCAAAACGAAAACAGCGAGGACCGAAGGTGCAGAATAATCTTGGCCTGTTCTTGAGCAAACGCGCGCTGCTCAACCCCGACCGCGAAGCCTATATCGATACCAACAGCTCGGTCCGACTCAGTTTCAGCGAACTCAATGACCGTAGTAACCGGATCGCCAACGCGCTACTGGCGGCCGGCGTCGAAAAAGGTGAGCGGATTGGATTTCTGCTGATGAACAGCCCGGAATTCATGGAGTCCTACTTTGCTGCCGCCAAGATCGGGGCGGTCGTCGTACCGTTGAATTGGCGTCTCTCCGCCGATGAACTGGAATTTATCCTTAAAGACAGCGGTACTCGACGATTGATCTTCGGCGACGAATTTCTTGCCACGGTAACGGAGTTACACGCGCGCGGCGATAAGACGGACATTGACCAATGGCTCCAGGTTGCCGGCGAAGCGGAGCTCGCGCCCTACGCCGCCAGTTATCAGGCACTGCGCGACGTCGCCGCTGCCGACGAACCGGGAACGGGTGCCACCGGCGACGACATGCTCTATATCATGTACACCTCCGGCACTACCGGTCTTCCCAAGGGTGTTGTCCACACCCACGATTCCGCGATTTGGGGTGTGATCACAATCGCGGCAACGAGCTATTACCGCGAACAGGAACGTTACCTCGGCGCACTGCCGATGTTCCATGTCGGCGCGCTCACCCCGCTCACAGTAAATGTCTACCGAGGCGCAACCAGCGTGGTGATGAGAAGCTTCGACCCGAAGCTGGCCTGGGAACTGATCCAAAACGAACGTTTGACGACGGGCCTTGCGGTTCCCGCCATGTTGAATTTCATGCTGCAGGTCCCGGGTTTTGAAAACTACGACATTTCATCGCTGCGATGGATCATGTCCGGCGCTGCGCCGGTACCGGTGTCGCTGATGGAGGACTTCGTGAAGCTCGGAGTCGAAATCCACCAAGTCTATGGACTGACCGAAACCTGCGGTCCTGCCTGCCTCCTGGACGCGGAAAATTCCATGGCCAAGATCGGTTCTACCGGAAAGGCTTTCTTTCATACCGACGTCAGGCTGGCCAGATCCGACGGCAGCGATTGCGCCGTCGGCGAACCCGGCGAGGTGCTGGTACGCGGCCCGCATATCATGCGCGAGTACTGGAACCGCCCCGAAGCGACCGCGGAAACAATCGTCGACGGGTGGTTGCATTCCGGAGACGTCGCCGTCGCCGACGAAGACGGATTCATCTACATCCAGGATCGGATCAAAGACATGATCATCTCGGGCGGCGAGAACGTATACCCGGCCGAAATAGAAGGTGTGCTGGTGACCCACCCCAATGTCACCGAGGCCGCGGTGGTCGGAGAGCCAAACGAAAAGTGGGGCGAATCACCGTTCGCGATTGTGGTCCGCAACGATACGTCGCTGACGGCCGAAGCCGTCATCGCTTACTGCGAAGGAAAACTAGCCGGCTTCAAGCAACCCAAACGAGTCGAATTTACCGACGTCATCCCCCGAAACCCGAGCGGGAAAATCCTGAAACGCATCCTTCGAGAGCAATACAGCTTATGATGGATTCGGGCGTCGGGATCCCGATCAGCGCCCCCTGAAGCCCGAAGCAGCGCTCAATATCGGTCCGGAAAGCGCGGGCCGGTGAGCCCCGGTATACTCGGCAGCGTGTCGCCACCGGCCCCGACCACGACCTGGCCTTTGAGCCCCTGTTCCATGTGCTGAGAGATGTCGCAGTGTGCGAGATAGGTAGCGTCATCGCTCGGTACGATAATGGTTCCGGTTTTGCGCATACCGCCACTGACTTCGAGATGAAACATTCCCTGCGGGTAGAGGTAACGCGGTAGGCCGTGCACCATCCATTGATGGCGCACCTCGTCTTCGTTCACCAGCGTGATCTTGAGGCGCGAGCACGGCGGCACCCGCCACTCGTGCCGATCGAAACCGTAGGTGAGGCCTCGAAGCGCATAATCCCGTCCCACCCGGATCTCGATCTCGATATCCTCGGAGATTTCGGTGCAGTCATCGGGCAGGGTGTCGGCGTTTTCGTTCATCACCATGCCGTCACGATCGAACGTCATCGCGTGGTGGTGATGCCCGTGATCCTGGGCGAAAGCGGACGTTACATACACCGTCGCCAAAAAGGTGACTGAAAAACCGAACAACCGTCGGCGACGGATACTCATTTCCCGGACCGCCTGATTGCAGGGAAAGCCAGGATC
The DNA here is from genome assembly GCA_964523765.1 of uncultured Enterobacteriaceae bacterium. Classification (GTDB taxonomy): domain Bacteria; phylum Pseudomonadota; class Gammaproteobacteria; genus UBA11873. The sequence continues at coordinate 8,784 of CAZFZX010000047.1, read as the reverse complement.
AACAACGCCAGCAAGCACACCCCGAACCAGAACATCCATTCCCTCGAAACGCCAGTGTCGCGTTTCTCGGGTTGGAGTAGCGCATGGCCGCCCATTCCGCTGAATACGGGGACCTCCCCAGCATAGTAGGCGGGTGACAGATACGGGGCGAGACTCTGGATGCCCTCGACCGTTTTTGGCAAACCGCGCGGCCCGAGAAAACTGTCATAGGCCAGCACGCTGATACTACCGCCAGGGGCGATGCCGTCGGACGTTACCGACTGCTCACGATGGTCGTGCATTAACCAGGCGCCTTCCCCGTATGCGTTGAGCCCGTCGTTAACTGTATCCACCGAGAGATCGATGCGCTGCGCAGCGGCTATCCAAAACACGTCCCGCTGAATCGACTCGCCCGGCGCCAGCGGAACGCCGTCGCGGTGCGTCAACGTCGGCTTGTGGCCGTGCAGGTGCAGCGCCAGACCTTCGCCACCGCCGTTTAAGATCCGGATCCGGTTCTTTTTGCCCGGCCGCACGGCGAGCACCGACTCGCGCAGCGTATAGGGAAACGAACGGCCGTTTAGAACGAAATAGTCCGGGTCGCGGTCGGTGATGTTGTAGTCGCGATGAACGGCGCGCGAGATCAGGCGCGGATCGTTGTAACGCTGGATTCGATTATTCAACTCACCGTCGATCTCGAGGTAATGGAGATCGTATTCTCGGTCGTAGACCTCCGACACAGCAACCGCCGGAGAGCGCACCCTCCCGGCGCCGATATTGAAAGTCTGCACCCAGTTATTCGGACGGTTTTCCTCGACGACGAGCATCCCTTGAAGCCCCATCAGGATATGTGACTGGGGTTGCACGTGGCAGTGGTAAAACGTCGTGCCGGCGTGCCGCGGCCGCACCCAGTAGGTTCTCGCCGCGCCCGGCATCAGCGGCGACTCGCTCATTAACGGCACCCCGTCGTTACCGCCGCCTGCCGGCGTCTTGAAAGGATGATCCAGCCCGTGGAAATGGATCGTGTGCGGCAGATAATGCGAATTTTCCAGCGTGATCCGGACCTCGTCTCCCTGCTCGATCCGGATCACCGGCGCCGGCAAGCGGATCGCCCGATTCGCCACCGGCGACTCGAAATTCAATGTCGTCATCCCGCGCGTCTTGGGCGCGAACACCCAGAAGCCGGGGGTGATACCAGGCCCGATCTCGAATTGCGGCACGACTTCGGGACTGTCCGGTGACTTGCCGTTGAGTTCCATTACCTCGAGGCGGATGTCGATGACGTCAGGGTCGCCGTCGCCGTCACGATCGGCGCCCTTCTCGACGGTGTCCGGGGCAAACAAGGATTGCATCAAGGTCGCCCGCGACACGTTATTCGCGCCGCGTACCGAAACGGCGACGTCCCATGGATTGTCCGGTATACAGTCGCTGACGGCGGCAACCCGAGCGCCATCGATGTCGTGGGCCTGTCGCCAGGCGTCGTACTCGGGCGGGCAAACGGCATTGAGTTCGACCGGCGGCAACGAGATCTCGCGGGACGGCGGGGGTTCACGGTACGGGGATTCGCCGAACCAACCGAAATAGTACGGCAACCAGCCCGCAGGCAGATAGTTCGGTGGTACGGTCCAGACGACGAGTCCAATCGCGGCCAGTAGGCCTAGCAGGTACGCTAGAGCCTGTTTACCTTTCATCGGCGCCGCTGCGCCTTGATTGACGGTCTTTCAGGGGGCAGCGGAGGTGTCGATGAAAGACAAACAGGCGCTGGCTTCACGTGGCCGCTTTCGGTTCTTTAGGGGACCTCGACGACCAGAGATACAAACTCGCGCCGATCGCGATGGCGAGAACGATCCACTTGAGCCTACTCCACCAGTCGGTCACGCCGACGGAGAAAGGAAACACCGATACATATTCGCGCCGGCTATCCGTTTTGTCGTCGGTCGCCGTGAGAATACCGATGAACTGTCCCGGCTGATCGAAGGTGAGTCCGACATCGACGCTACCGCGCGGAAAGCGCTCCGGCGCACGATAAAAGACCGTCGCTTGTTCGATATCGCCAGCGTTGCCGAGGTCGGCGTAGGTCGCCGTGACCCCGATCTCGTTGACGTCGCGGACGATACGAAAGTCGACCGCCATGTCTCGCAACGGATTGCTGATAAAATCCAGGACGATAATCGATTTCGCCACGACGGGAATATCCTCGCAAAATTCCTGCGAGGCGCGGACACCGGGCTGGTACCCGGTGAAATGTGCCCGATAGGGGCCGATCGTCATGATGCAGGTGTCGTCTTCGACCGACACGCCGCCGTGCGCGTAAGCCGCCGGCGCCACCCCGCAAAGGAGGCCCACCAAAAGCAAATAGAAATGGACAGCGGCCGGGTTTCTAAACTTCAAAGCCCGGGTCGCGATCAATTGAATACCGGCATCATGGTTCCGCCGATCTCGACGATCTCGCGCTCACCGTTATCGGCATAGAAGAACAGCAGGCCAGCGATCGTGCTGTCGGGATCGTTGATCATGTGAGTGAGTCGCTGGGTCTCCCACAAGGCGTCTTCAGCGAAAACCTTGAGGGTTCGCGTCTCACCCGGCGCGACCGGCCCGCCTTCGATGCGCAGGCCGTCCGGCGCGATCAAGTCGTGGCTGTCCGCCGGCGCCAAAGTCCGCACGGCCGGATTGATGAACCGCAGGTTCGCCGTCGCAAATTCCCCGATCTGCATCGCTTCACTACCGCGGTTCTCCACGGTCAATGACATCTGAAAGCTACGCCCCGGGATCCGGTACTGCGCTTCGTCGAGGGTAACCCCCATCGTCAGGGCGGGCGGTGCCTTTTTCGGTACCGATACCTTCGCGGTGCGCAACGGCGCCGTCACCGGGTGGCGCGCGTTCGCCCATTGATAGCCGGCCGCGACAACGACCAGGGTCAACACCACAAAACCAATCCCGACATTACGATCGCGTGGCGTAATGAGCGTATCTGCGTCGAGGCCTTCGGCCTCGGCATCCTCCACCGCGCTCATCCGGGCGATCAGCAACGGCCTCTGCCTCACCCAGTAGAGGATCCAGGCACCGCCGATCAAAAACCAGATCGCGTGCCAGCCATAGACAACATTCAGGTTGAATGTTTCGAGATCCATCTTGCGGCCGAACATCGTCTCCGCTTCGTTGACAAAGTCACTCTGGGAGCCGGTGGTTTCGACCCAGCGGCCCGGACCTACCATGGGGCCGGTGTCTAGTACGTTGAGTAGCGGATGGACGTGTACCCGCCCCGGCGTGCGTGCTTTCAGTTTCAGTTCGAAGCCGTAGTCGCGGCCCAGCTCCAGCGAGGTCGATTGCACCATCGAGACGCCGTCGATGCTGGAGGAAACGCGGGTAAACGTGGGGCCGCCGGTGCCGACATTGAGAAAGACACGGCCCTCCACGGAGGGGAGGTGCTCGGGCCAGTATTTGGAGGTCCGGAAGCGGCCGCGCACGATGACTTCGTCACCGACAGAAACTTTCGTCGGTGCAATTTCCACGTCGTACCAATTCGTCGTGCGCACCCGGGTGCTCGCCTGTTGGGCGCGCTCGCCATGGGCGCAGACGATCGGCGGCGTGAAGGTCAACGCGAGTAGCGCGACCGCGACGGCTCGATTAGTCAATGTTCGCATGCCGGTCACTCAATCTATTAGTAGGAGAAATCCGCGCGTCAGAAACGCTACTTAAGGCGCTCCGCTTCGATGCGCTAAATTTTCTTGACCCAGGATTGCCGGGTAAGCACTACGCCGACCATCCAGAAAATGTAAAACACCAGGATCGACAGAAAACCAGCGAACACCGCCGTCAACGGGGTAACGGCATCGCCGAAGGTTCGCAGCACCGAGCGCTCCACCTGGCGAACGTATTCGGGCAGACCAGTGCGAATGTACTCATAGCCGAGCAAGTCGGCGACGGTCAACATTTCGCCGTTGTAATTGACCGGCTCGTGAAAACCCGCGAGCATCGGCCAGTTCACGGGATAGATCAGGATCCCCCACATGAACGCCCCGCCAAGTCCGGTGAGGAACACACTGCGCGTGAGCAACAGGCTGCAGTCGAGGATGATCGCCATCGGAACGAACACCGACGGCCACACGAAACTCATCGGGAACCCAGCGAACACGTGGAAATTCAGGTAGGCACTCGCCCACCGGAGCAGGCTATAAAACACGACCACGGTCGTGCACGCGATTGGCAATCGGAACTTCGTCCAGAACGTCGCCGACAGGGCCGCCGGGAAAACGATCAACAGGACGATCGGCACGAGCGGCCAGTAACGGCGGTCCTTCCAGTCGACCCAATATTCCCAATCACCCATGGTAACTGCCATGACAAACGGGACCGCGCCCGCGATCGCGAAACAGATGGCAATCAGCAGAAAGGTATCGGCGTTTCTCTGAAGACGCTCGGTAAGCGCCGCTTTATTCTCCACGATCAACTACCCCCCCGCAGTCGTCGTTTTGCCGGACGACCTTTAGCTGTACCGGGTGCGGCGCTCAGGCGCGCGCGACGACCTCGTCGATGAGCTCCTTCATCCGCTGCACGACGTGAACTACGACGCCGCCGAGCGCTAACAGCGCCAACCCCAGGCCGGCAAATCCCCAATGCACGGGTGCACCGAAGAGTTCTTCGGCGTAATAGAACGTGTGCCCCCACTCGTTCAAACCGATATTCGGTGCGATCAGGATGGGTCCGCCGATCGCGATGCCCAGAGAGATGAGGTGCTTGTTGCTATGCATCGGTAATCGGGTCGTCGCATAGAGGAAAGAACCAACTCCGGTCACGATGAGCATCGGCACCATCAGATAGAAAAGAGAGATGTGGGTCGGCGTAAAGTCCGTGTCGCGAATCACCACTTGGTGCCACGCCGCGTCGCTCTCGCCCGCGATCGGGCCAATGATCATGACGACCAGCGTGTAGGAAACCAACCAAGTGGCCCACTTGAAGTAACGCGACAATTCCTCTTCCGGCGTTAGGGTCTCCAATGAGCGGTCGCGAGTGCGCCAAAGATAGGTGCAAATACCGGCCAGCGTCACCACCGAAAAGACAAGTTCGGCATATAACATGTTCATCCAGTAGGCTTTGAACACCGGCTCGAAATAATCGAGGCCCACCGAGAACGCGAAAGCGTGCATATAAGCGCGAACGCCGACGTATGCGATCACGATACCGACGATGACCTTGGCAAGCGTGCCCCAGCAGACCCACTCGTCGCCGGCGGCCTTTTCTTCGACGGCAATTTCGTTGCTGTCGTGAACGATAGCGGTTGAACTCATCAGCATTCTCCTCGACTACATTTCACGTGGTGACAATAAATGATAGAGAAGTCATTAACGGAATACAAGCAGTCGATCTGCGCCGCGGTACGGCTGCCGGGGCTTGATATAAGCACCTGATAACGAACAAGATATTTTTCCGTAAAAGGAGCGCGCGACGCGTCTGCCACCGTCCGGGCGGCGACACCCGCCGAGCCGCTCGGCGGCCCCTGTCTTTGCACGTTGCGGCCTCGGTAACGCCAGAGTAGCCAAAGTCGCTGCGGAGGCCGGCGGGTCGACGCCGACGGTGTTCCTCTATATGCCGAATCGCCGGGGGGCCGGTCGATACCGGTCGATCGCTTTTTCAGCGCGCTGATCCTCGACGTTGCGGCGACTCAAGCGACGGTTTCGCGAAAGCTCCCGGCGGTAGTACGGGCCTTCGCCGAAACGACGGACTGGGCTCTGGTTCACGTTAAGATCTTTCTCCACTGGAGTACGGTAGTTCGCCCGCAAAGCCGGCCGCAAACCGTCGATTTCCAGGCACGCTTCGAGCGTGCTGGAAGCGATCATCGATGCGGGCATCAATCGCGGCGAAATCACGGCGGCGGTCAATCGCACTAGGATCTGCATTTAGTCTTCGGCGCGGCAAACATGGTCACGGAAATGAGGTTTCGCAGACGCGGTCCATCAGGAAATCGACTTTTTCCTCACCGTCTCGATCGACGGCGCATCGTCGGCCTGCAACCGCAGAGCTTGTCCTAAATGACGATGTGGCGATATTTGATACACATCAAGATGTCGAAATAGAAATATCGAGAAACTTGCTCCAATCGAGGCTCTCCCTGACAGGTGCGTCACAAACGTGCAACGGTCAATTTCGTCAAGGAGAACCGGGGAAAGGAACCATTTGCACGGTCTTCGGATAGCGGCCGGGTGAGTGACCGCACCGACCAGGCGAATAATGCAATCGCCCGACTGCCGGCGCGGTCGTGGGTAATTTCAAGACCGCTTCTAGTTAATTCATGACAAAACTTGACGTAAAAGCGCTCCTTGCAAGCTTCGGCATATTCTTCGGCGTTATCGATATGGCAAACGCAGGTGAGCCGGTAGCAGAGGGGCAAGAAATCTACGAGTCGTTTTGCGCAGCGTGCCATGGATCCGACGGCAAGCCGATGATACCCGACGCGCCAAATTTTTCGAGCGGCGAGCGGATGGAAAAGACCGACGCGGAGTTATTGGTGTCCATCATGGAGGGCAAGGGCGACGTCATGCCATCCTGGAGCGGTATTCTGTCCGATGAAGATTGCGACCAGGTCTTGCTGTTCTTACGATCCGGTATCGCCCGAACGCCTTAGGGAACCTCTGATTCATTCTGGGACAGTCGGAATGAATCAGAGGTTCCTTAGCGTGCTCCCAGGTGCCGTCGAATGGTTCCCGCCATGAGCGGCGCGTCGGTACCGTCCCTGAACATCACTTTTAGCCGGCCCGTGGGCCCCACTAGGTAAGTAAACGCCGAATGGTTCATGGAATAGGCCGACCCGGGTTGTTCGGCTTTGTAGGTGGCGGAAACGTCCACACCGTAATGCTCCGCCGCGGCGAGCGTCTGCTCCCGGCTCCCGGTTAGCCCGATCAGACGGGGATGAAAGTTCGTTACATAATCGGCCACCCGCTCCACCGTGTCACGGACGGGGTCGAAGGTAACAAAAAGAGGCTGCACTTTAATCCCGTCGTCGCCCAGCAGATCGATCGCGCGGTGCATCACGGAGAGCGCGGCAGGACAGACATCCGGACAATGGGTATACCCAAAATAGATCAACAAGAATTCACCCTGGAAATCCGAGTCTGCGACATTACGGCCGAGATGGTCGGTCAAGCTGAACGCCCCCCCTTTGATCACCCTCGCCTTCGATCGCGGGAATTCGGAAACGCCGGGGATTTGATCGCCGCCGGCCGACGGAACGCCGAAAAGTAACAAAAAGACACATGTGGTCCACGCGCCTACCGGCGGATTCTGCATTCGATCACCGACAAACCCACTTGAATGATTCGCCTTATGCTAACAAACTTCACGCCCAGTCGAGCGTGCCGCGAAGCTGGCATGGGGCACGAACATCCGGACTTCCGCGAAACTATCGCGAGATATCCCAATCTCGAAATAGAATGGTTTGAGGGCCGTACCAAGAAATTCAAGAGACGATACTGCATGAAAAAATTACTGTTACTTGCCGCGGCCGGGATATTGATCCTCGAACCCAATGTTGCCAACGCCGCGCGGGCCGACGCTTCTGCCGGGAAGGAAAAGGCCAAAGTAGTATGCGCTCCTTGTCATGGACTAGCCGGGATCAGTTTGGTTCGGGCCTACCCGAATCTCGCCGGACAGAAAAAGCAGTATCTGATCGACCAGCTCAAAGCGTTTCGAAGCGGAGAGCGAAAAAGCCCAAAAATGATGAACCCGCTGGCCGCACAGCTTTCCGATGCCGACATTAAGAATCTGGCCGCGTATTTCTCTGGTTTGAGCGGTTGCGAAGACAGCTGTAGCACGTCGGACCAAGCCGATCCGGGGCAGATCGACGAACCGCCGGACACGCCTTAGGGCACCTCTGAACAATTCATGAAACGTCGCCTTGCACCCCCAAATCGTCCAGGTCTGCGTTGCGGTGCTTGCCAATAGTCCCTGTTATTACCTGCGTGCCGCGCCTTGACCTGAACAATTTTGGGCGGCAACTCGACCATCCCAAAATTGATCAGAGGTTCCTTAGAACAGAGGGTGAGTCTTTGCGTCACCCGCCCCATACCTTTTTTCCGCTTTCCCGGCGTTGCCCAGAAGCTTCCAGGAGTCTTCGTTGACCAAGACGTGTCTTTGTTTGTCCCAACTGTCAATGGTTATCCGGGCGTTTTCGCCGTTTGGTGTACCAGTGAGGAGGCCGCTACATTCGGTTACGGCGACTTTGTGACCATCTTGATCGTGATAGTTAATCAGGGTCATCGAGTGACGCGATGACAGATCGTCAAAATTCGCGAATATTTTCGTCCAAATCCCCCGAGCAAATTCCTTGTTTTTGTTCTTGAGGTTCGTATATCTCTCAGAATAGAGCACCATCAAGCTGTCCAAATCTTCCGCTTCGATTGCGCGCTCCGCTCGATGGAAAAATTTTGCGATATCGTTTTGTTGTTCCGCACTGATGTCGATCGTTGCGGGCGCCGGGTGCAGTGTCATCGAGTAGTCTTCGGAAAGGCCCGAACGATCGCCGAGCGGTGCCGCGATCGCGGGGCAAAAGACCGACAGCAATGCGATCCCAACCCCCGTCGCTGTCCCGCACGCTTTCAGGTATTCAACGGTAGTTCGTGAATTCGTCAGTGGTTCCGTAATGAATCGACGCGGCTTTCTCGACATGGTCCGTTCCCGTAATGATCGTTTTTACGCGGCGTGCTCCGTTCACAGTTAGGCCGCCGGCCTGCTCGACGGGCCGCCCTTGGGCCGGGTTCCGTCGCAATATACTGTAGCCCACTTTGTAATGCTCTGACACTTTATCGCATCGTG
>CAZFZX010000046.1:0-23729 GCA_964523765.1 uncultured Enterobacteriaceae bacterium | reverse complement strand
TACGCCCTGCGGGCTAACCCAACCTACCGTGTTCACCAATTATGCCGGGTCCTTCGCGCAGGAAAGATGGCTTACGGGCCTCTCAAGCCACCTCGGCCGAATCGTACCATTGGCTCAGGTATTTTGCGTCGTCGTACTGCCACGGATGAAAGCCCGGCTTGAAGTACGCGGCGATCATGCGCAGCTCCGGCCCCGCCACGGCTCGATTCAGCTCCCTCGTCTGCTGCCGGTTCTCGGGCGTGATAGCGGTAGGATCATCCCTCAACATCCGACGCGCGATTTTGATGAAGGGGCCGGTGAGCAGCAAGATAGCAGCGATCGCGCAGCAGACCCTAAGCAGGTAGCCCCCGCCGATCGCTTTAAATAGATCGAAGGCGACCGCCTTATGTTCGAGTTCCTCCGCCGCATGCCAGCGCCAGAATCGAAGCATCTCCGGATGGATCGAATCCGATATCTTCGGCTCGATGAACAGCATGCGCGCGGCGACCGCGGTGAGATGCTCGAGGAACGCCGTGACGCCCAGTTGCACCTTCCGCGGGAGGCGCCGTTCCAAGTTCGCAAAGTAACGATCCGCATACTCGACCTCTCGCTCCACCTCAACGCCGAAACGCGCGAACGAACGATTGAGTTCGTTATGCGCGTGTGTGTGCAGCCCTTCTTGTTGAATGAAGGCCCTGATCAAATCCTTGACTTCAGGGTCAACGGCGCGATCCTCGTAGTAGCGAACCGAACGGATGAAAAAGCGCTCGCCCGGCGGGATCATGATCGAGAAGGTGTTCTCGACGTGGGTTACGATCGGGTTATTACCGAACCAGTATTGCGGGACGCTCTCCAGCTCCCGGAACTCAAACGCCCGTGGCTGGATGCTCACACCCTCGGGAAGGCTGGACGAACGAGCGGGGGGAAAGGGCTCTCGCATGGACATCGATTATGCCCACTCGCCCGGCCCGAACGAGACGCCGAAGCTTCGGCCGTGGCATCGTCCGCTGCGGCGACGACGATAATTCGTCGTCCTCATCGCGGAGTCCGCAGGATGGCTTGCGCGGCTGGTACCGCTTCGTCGTCCACCCACGACTCGAGCATCGGATCCGATTGCTCGGCGTTCAACTGCTCGATCCGCGCGATCGCCTCAGCCCGAAACTGGTGTTTGATGCGAGCATAAGCGCCGGCCGGCATGCTCGCGAGATCTCTTGCCACTTCGATGGCCCGTTCGAGCACTTTTGCGGGCGGCTGCAATTCATCGAACAAACCGCGCGCCACGGCCTCATCCGGGCCGTAGTTCCGCGCCTGCAGGGTCGTGTACCGAACATCGACGGGCGAGAGTTCAGCCTGCACGACGACCGCGGGAACCGCCGGGAAAGGGATACCGACCCGCGCTTCGGTGAGTCCGAACCGGCCATCGCCGGTCGGGCCGACGCGGTAATCGGCGGTCAAAGCGAGCACGAATGCACCCGCAATTGCGTGGCCGTTCACGGCGGCAACGTGCGGCAGCGGACACGCGTAGAGCGCGCCGATCATTCGGTTCAGAAGTTCCAGAAAGCGTCGCTGCTCTGAGGCCGAATAGCTGGGAATGATGTTCAAGTCGAGGCCGCCGGAGAAGAACGCTCCGCTCCCCGTCACCACCAGCGCTTTCGCATCCGTCTTCAGGACCGCTTCGAACCCGGCGGCAAGATCCCGGGCGAATTCGAACGTGATCGCGTTCGCGGGCGGCCGCTTCATACGAATGACGGCGATCCCGTCGTGTTGCTCGAGTGCGATGTTCTCCGCTGTCATGAATCGACCCTGCGGCTGGCGCCCTCCGGTCGGTAACCGTCCGTTCGTCGTCGCCGCGTCATTCCTCGCACTGCCCCTTACATCCGCCGCAACGGGGCGCACGTCCCGCGACCTCCGGATCGACTCGGTTGATCCACAGTTGAAAAAGAGCCCACAGGACACAGAGCGTCACCAAGCCGAGCACTGCAAAAAAGTATGTTCCCATTGTTAACGCCCGTTCGTCACACCGTAGCGAACAGCCCGGCAAAACCCATGAATGCCATGGAGAGTATACCGGCGATGATCAGATTCATAGCGGTTCCCTGGATCAGTGCGGGGATGTCGGACAGTTCCGATTCTTCGCGCAATCCCGCCAACAGTACCAGCGCCAGGGTAAAGCCAATACCCGCACCGAGCGCGAAGACCATGCCTTCCGCCAAGCCATAACCTCTGTTGGTACCGAAGATCGCGAGGCCGATGATGGCACAGTTGGTCGTGATCAATGGGAGGAAGATCCCCATCGCCCGAAACAGCGCCGGGCTGAGTTTCTTGATCAGCATCTCTATGAATTGAACCGAGCTGGCGATCACCACGATGAAACTGATCAAACGCAGATAGGGTGCGTGGATCAACACGTAGGTATTCAGAATCCACGCGCATAATGCGGTGATCAACATTACGAAGATCGTCGCCAAGCCCAGTCGAAAAGACGTTTCCAGGGAGTGGGACACGCCGAGGAAAGGGCAAAGACCGAGGAAGTAGGTCAGCACGAAATTGTTGACCAGCAAGGCGCTGATGAAAATCCAGAACAGATTGTCCATCAGACACCACTCCTTTCCGCTGCGGCCACCTGCTCAATGAACTGCTGCTTTTTCAGCGTCAGCCAGTTGAAAAAAAGCAGGATGAGTCCGAGCGTGAGAAATCCTCCCGGGGGCAGGATCATGATCACCCATGGCTCGAAGTTGGGACCGAAGAGATCGACGCCGAATAGTGCACCGTTCCCGAGGATTTCCCGCACCGCGCCCAAGGAAAACAAGGCAATAACGAAACCGGTAGCCATACCCATCGCGTCCATCAGCGCCAGACCCACGGGTTTCTTGGAGGCAAACGCTTCCTGGCGTCCGAGAATCATGCAATTCGCCACGATCAGCGGAATGAACGCGCCGAGTTCTTTGTGCACTTTGGGCACTAGCGCGAGTAGCGTGTAGTCGGCCACGGTCACAAAAGTGGCGATGATAATGATGAAGGTCGATATCCGGACCTGCGCGGGGATCCAATGTTTGAAACTCGAAACCAGGAAGCTGGACCCGACCAGCACGAAAAAGGTGGCCAAGCCCATCGCGAGCGCGTTGATCGCGGAATTGGTCACCGCCAACATCGGACACATACCGAGCACCTGAACGAATACCGGATTATCGCGCCAGATACCCTTGGTAAATTCTTCGTACGGTTCTTTCTGATTCTTGCTCATCGTCCGTCTTCCCTCGTGCCCGGCTCATCAGGCTCGGCCAAAGCCGGCTGCGCTCCCGGCTCCGGCAGTCGCGGCGCCCAGGTCGCCTGCGTCTCGTTAATGATCCGCACCACCGCCTTCGATGAAATCGTTGCGCCGGTAATCGAATCTACCTCGTTGGGATTGACTTTTTTACCTTTTTTCACGGAAACAATTTCCGGATCGATCGCGAGCGCCTCGAAGTTTGCAACGAACGCGGCATCCTTATAAATCTTGTCGCCGAGGCCCGGCGTTTCGCGACTCTCGAGTATTTCCATTCCGACCACCAGTCGCCGCTCCGGCTCGTAGCCATAGAGCAACCCGATGGTGTCCTGAAAGCCGGGTCCGGCACCGGGGATGGCGTAACCAAGGAAAGCTCCGTTGCCGTCGTAACCGCCGTAGACGAGTCGGTCGTCCTTCTCCGGCGCGGTGACCACGGTGAGTTCACCATTTCTGTACGCCAGCTTTTGCATTCTGGTGACACCCGGAAGTACCTTGAACACCGCTTCCTGCAATTCGCGGGCTTTGTTGCGCGTAATGGTGGGCAGCGTCGCCTCGTAAATAGCGATGATAGCGACCCCTGAAATCAGTCCCGCTACGGCGAGGGTCGCGACAAGGCGATTGGAACTCGTTTCGACCACATCCGGTTGCTTGTCTTCCGTCATCGGGCCCACCTCACCGTCCGAAAACCCGCGGTTGGGTGTAACGGTCGATCAACGGAGTAGCCGCGTTCATCAACAATATGGAGTACATCATGCCTTCGGGTAGTCCGCCGAACACCCGGATCAGGATCACCAACACGCCGACACCGAAGCCGAAGATCCAGGTCCCGAGCGGCGTTAACGGTGAGGTGACGGGATCGGTGGCCATAAAAAGGGTGCCCAGTAGCATCCCGCCCGAAAAAATCGAGAACAGCGGCGTCGGGTACCGTGCCGGATCGACGAAGTCGAGACACCCAGAAAACACGACCACTGTCAGCACGATGCCGACCGGGATCCTCCAATCGAGGTCGCGCCGCAACCACAGGTACGCACCGCCGAGCAGCAGCAACACCCCGCTGGTTTCGCCAAGCGATCCGGTCGTACTACCAAACATCAGGTCGCTCAACGGGGTCACGACCTGGTCGAATTTCATCAGTCCGAGCGGCGTCGCCGAGCTTACCGCGTCGACATCCGCTTGCATGAACGGCAGCGCCAGATTGCCGGGGTAGACGCTGAAAAAACCTTCCGACCCCCGCAGCGGCGCCCAGGTCGTCATCGGGATGGGGAAGGTGGCCAGGAGAAATGCGCGTCCGAGCAGGGCTGGATTAAACAGATTGTGGCCTAATCCGCCCCAAATCACCTTCCCAAGGCCGATGGCGACCACCCCGCCCAGGAATGCCATCCACAACGGCAGGCCCGGCGGCAACGTCAAGCCGAGCAGCAGGCCCGTGACGAGCCCACTCATATCCAGCAGCGATCCGCCGCTGCGCGAGGAATCGGCGAAAAACCACTCGGTCAATACCGCTCCCGCGATGCAGGCGCCTAGTACTAGCACCGCGCTCAGACCGAAAAACCACACCGCGGCCAAAGTGGCCGGCGTCAGCGCATAGAGTACGTCGCGCATCGCATGCGGCGTCGTCATTCCCTGCCGCAAAAGCGGCCCGTGCAACAGTAGGAGGTCGAGGTCTTTTTGTTTCACTCGGGCGGCGCCTTGGCAGTGCGGATCGCGTCTTTGCCGGTGCGGATCAATTGCACGATGGGGATATTCGACGGGCAGGCAAACGTACAGCAACCGCATTCGACGCAATCCATCACCGAATATTGTTTCATCTCGTCAAACATGCGCGCCCGAGCGAGCCGCGCGAAACGCGAAGGGTTGAGGAAATAGGGACACGCTTCCAGGCACCGGCCACAACGGATGCACGGGTATTCTTTCGCCCGCGCCGTCTCGGTATCGGTAAAAGCCAGGATCCCGGAACATCCTTTCTGTACGGGGACATCGAGGCTCGCGATGGGGCGGCCCATCATCGGGCCTCCTAAGACGACTTCCCGTGTTTCCTCCTTCAAACCGCCGCAGAAACGCAAAACCTCCTTGACCGGGGTGCCCAAAGGAACGATCAGATTCGCGGGATAGGCCGCGCCGGGTCCCGATACCGTCACAACGCGCTCGATCAACGGGATACCGCGCAGAAAATAGTCGGCAATCGCCACGATCGTCCCGACGTTGCTGACGTTGACCTCCACGTCCCGCGGCAACCGACCCGCCGGCACTTCTTTGCCGAAGACCGTCTTGATCAACATTTTCTCCGCCCCTTGCGGATACTTCACCTGCATCGCTTCGACCCGGATCGGCTGGTCGGGTTGGATATGTTGACGGACGATCTCGATGGCGTCGGGCTTGTTCATTTCTACACCGATGATCGTCTCCTCGGCTCCGAGCTTTTGTCGAACGATCTCCGCGCCTCGGATCAGGTCCTCCGGCCGTTCCATCATGAGACGGTGATCGTTGGTCAGATACGGTTCGCACTCCGCTCCGTTGATCAACAGAAAGCGGATCTTCGCACCGTCGGGAATCGAAAACTTCACGTGTGACGGGAACGCGGCTCCGCCCATGCCGACGATTCCTGCCTGCTGTACTTGCCCGATAAATTCTTCAATCGATAGCGATTTCCAATCAATACCACCGGTCGGTTCCAGGCGCTGGGTCGCATACGGATCGGCTTCTATCTCGATGGCGGGCGCAAAACCGCCATCGACGCTTCTGAATTCAGCAATTTCCCGAACCTTGCCGGTTACGGGACTATGCAGCGCCGTGGACACGAAAGCGGCCGCCTCTGCGATGAGTTGCCCGCGAACGACGCGATCGCCCACGGCTACGACGGGTCGGGAGGGAACACCGATATGCTGCCCCAAGGGCATCACATAACGGCCGACGAACGGGACGCGCTGGATGGGGAGCGCTTCGGTCTGTTCCTTGAGATGGGCCGGATGCACTCCGTGATCGAAGCTCCGACGCAGTAGGCGCAATGATTTCATGATCCGTCCGGCGATTTACCGCTCTGGGGAGGCAATTTCGTTCAACGTTCCTCCCCGTGAAAGATGCAATTCAAGCCCGCTTGCGCGCCGCCAGTTCCAGCAGCCGGCCGCGGATCTTGGCGGCTATTTCCGCTTCAGCCTCTTGTCGAAGCGCAACGATTCGTTGTTCGGCATCTTGTTTCTGAGCGTCGATCTCGGCCCGGTGCTCGGCGGCAACTCGACTCTGAATCTCCTGTTCCACTTTCGCGGTAAACGGCGTCACGGCGCCTGCTACTTCCTGCAGCGTTCGCCAGATCTGTATCCGATCCTCTACCATTCCAACGAGACCGGAGTCGACCTTGTACCGAACCTCGCCCTCTGCTCCCGCAATCGCGATAAACGGTGTTTTCTTCGCCCGAGTCTTTGCGTCGAGCGCGAGGAACGCCTCGAGTTCGGTCGGCCCTGCATCTTCGGCACCCAGAACCGAGAAACGACCGACAAAACGTTGCTCAGTCGCGGCCCAGTGGGCGGGCGTGCATCCCTGCTGTCCCTCGCCTTCTGCAACCAAGACTTGCCCGATCTCGGGATTGCCGTCCAGATTGAGCCGGGTCCCGAAGACGCCTTCGCCGGCCGGGTTATATCGAAATAGCGGCAGCGCGCGGGACGCAACGGCCAAACGGGCCTGTTCCACGGTACGCGTCGCGGCAAATCCATGCCGGGCCGGGCTGGGCGCGTGGACATGAACCAGCGCCGCGCCGCGGAAATTCAAAGCTTCCAGAACACTATGATTCAGCTGCGCCGGATAGGCGACGGATGCTTGGGCTACGTAAACGTTGCTTTGCGCAAGCGCCACGAGTCCGAGGTCGGATTGCGGATCTCGCGTCGCTGCGTCATTCCCGGCCGCGGCACGATTACCGGCAATGCCAAAATCCAAGCCGCCGAGTACCAATATTTTCACCGGCAATCCGGAATTCAGCAGCCAGATCACCTGAGCCAGTCCCCGGCCCGCCAGGATCTCGTCGGAACCGATCAGTATCATCGGCGGGCAGAGCTTAAACTCCTCGTCGCTCAGGTCCCGCCAGGTCATTCTATTCAGCTCTTCCCGTTTCCAATCGGCTCCCGCGGGCTGATCGATTTCAAGTTGCGCCTCACGCAGCGCCCGCGCCACCTCTGCGGTGTCGCAAAGCTGACCTTCCATCAGCCCGGCGGCCAGTGGCGCCGCGTCACCGGTCATGTCGAGTACCACCGGAGCTTGGAAGGGGTTGTCCGGGAACGCGCCGGCCCAGGTCGCGACGCTGCCCGGCGCCACCGCCAGCCCGAAACGGGCACGTCCGAGTCCCTGTTCGCCGCTCACTAGCTGCCACCGACAACTTGCCAACCGGCTGGCCAAATCGATCAATCTGCGTAGATAAGACACATCGACCGTGTGATCGGCCACCGCGCTTTCGACCTCATCGGTAAGCGTCTCGAGGTCGACACGAGGCGTGAGGACGCGATCCAAGCTCTGAGCTACCGCCTCCAAATCTTCGATGGGCAGCGTATCGGCCAATGTTTCCCGGATCAGGCTCTTGATCGCCTCCCCCGCTTTCTCCAACGCTTGGGCAAAACGCAACACGTGGGGTTGCTGCTGATATTCCGTCGCCGCGAGCGCCAGTCGAACCGCTATTTTTTCGCCTGATCCGGCTTCGGCCCCGTCACCGCCTGCCATGGCGAATTGACAAAACCGTGACAGCAGAATAGCCGCCATCGGTCCGATCTCTGGGTCTTCGCTGATGCGCTCGATGGTGTCCGAGGAACTATCAGGCGTCTCTGTCCAGCACTTCCAGAGCAGCCGTGCCTGCTCCGACAGTCCTTCATCCTGTTTGCAGGCGTACAGGGCTTCAGTTTCGCAGGCCGCGATACACAACTCGCAAGCTTTGCAGGTATCTGGATTGATCACGAGCGACAACAATTCGCCGCCGTCCTTCTTCTGTTCCTCGGCTGCGTCAAAAAACGGCTCGGTGACCGCTAGCGGTAAGGGGCCGACCCGCTCGATAACTGCGCCGAGCCCATCCTTTATTGCTTCTTGGCGCTCATCCGATAACGTCATTTTCTCGCGCAGCCAGCTGAAAGCTTCTTCGAGCATCTCGCCCGCCGTCGACAACTGCCTGTCTGCCTGCTTGCCCTGGCTGCGGACACGGCCGGCCAGTTGTGAGGCGACTTGGCGAACGGCATCGGCACCCGCCATCTTTATTCCGGTATCGATCAAAGCCGCGGGGCTGATCGCGACGACGCCGATGGCGCTGTCCGGGCACCGGGTCCAGCACCGACCACAGCCAGTACAAAGGACGGGATCAAAGACCGGCAGCATGGCCCGGGAATCGCTCGCATCGGAAAAGGTGGAACTCAAAGACGGCATGGTTCCGGTACTCAAATAGGGATCGGCCGTCAACGCACCCACCTCGCCGTCGCGAACGAGCACCCCGATCTGGTCCCAAAAGCGCGGCAGACTGGCGTAATGGTCGTTGGCAGGTCCCAGCCGCTGAGCCGCCACCGACGCTTCGCCGTCTCGTCGGCGCGAACTCGCCGATTGCGCCACCTCCATGCCGTCGAAGCTCAAGCGGCGCACCTGGCGAAATCCGGACTGAAACACCTCCGTGAGTTCATCGCGTCGCGGCGGGGAAAGATCGTCCAGTGCGTGCTGCCGGGTGGAAAATACCTTACGTTCCTTTTGCTCCAAAAAGCCACCGCCGACCAACGCGCCGAACAGGCTACCGAGTAGGTGATCTCGGTCGAACTCAGACTCACGGGCTTTTGACACAAGGGGATCGGAAGCAGACGCGGCTTCTACTCGCTCTCGCGGCGTCGCGCAAAAGACCTGCAGGCCGCGCCCTTGAATGGCCCGTTGCAGTTCCGGTTGCAAAAGCGGCCACAGCGCCTCCTCGGAGAGATCACTGTGAATAAGCATCGCGCCGCCGTCGCGCAAGCCCTTCTCGGGTTGGACGGAGAAAGGCAAAGGCAATTGATCCTCGGCAACCACCGCGAAGTCGACCGCGACTTCATCTCCGGGATCCTGGAACGAGGTCTCGGCATGGGTAAAAAAGTCGACGTTACAGGTAGACCAGCGATCCCATGAAAAGGCGCGCCGGCTGCGAATACAGCCGCCCTCCAAGGTCTGCAGCAAAGAGGCGGTTTCTCCGAACAAGTCTGTGGCGCCATGTTCCCCCATCCGGTGTATGGCCACGGTTAACGCCCCTTCGGGCCTCAAATCCGGCGGCGCCCCGGAGCCCCGAACGCCTATTTCGCCGACATCCGGATAAGCGCGCCGCAAGGTATCGAGAAGCACTTCCCGTTTCGGGTGCCTCGCGGAGACGTCGTCAAACGCAGCCCCGAGCACGAGGTGGGAACGATTTCTGGATTCCAGTTCGCTACACAAACAAACCAGGTCGGCCGCTCGCAGCGGAAGGCCGCCGATCCCGTAACTTACCGAAAAGCACCGGGGCCGCTCGGCCGGCGCCAAAACCGGATAGTCAGCTTCGGTACGCTCGCGACCCCCGTTGCTGAGGGCCCGATCCAGGGCCGCACGCACTTCGCCTGACAAGGGGCCGTCATTGCCCAATGGCGCATCCACGCGTTCCAGAACGACCACGGCCCGCTTTCCGCTTAAGCAAGCCGCAATCTCCGCAGCCGGAAATGGCCGGAAGGAGTGAACGCCGACCACGCCGATACGAACTTTATGGTTTTCGCGGACATGCCGGGCAACGGCGCGGGCGGTTTCGATCGCGCCACCTTGAACCAGTAGCACGATTTCGGCATCGTCCAGTTCATAGTGAGACACCAAACCGTGTCGCCGACCCGTCTTCTGTGCGAACAGTGCCAATGACTCAGCGAGTGACTCATCCAGGTAGTCCTGGAAATACGGCCGATTCGCCAAAGCACCGAGGGCAAAGCTCTCCGGACCATACAAAGCACCGTTCAACACCGGCCGATCGAGGTCGTGCCACCGGGGTACCGACCGCCGGGTCTCACCGAACAGCAGCTTCTGCGCCGCCGTCGGTACTTCAATCGCCTCGCCCGCCGGCCCTAGATACCCGTTCACCTGTCCCGGCGATAGTAAGCGAACATCCTGGACCGCGAGAGCCGTCGACTCGGAATCCATGGCGACCAGCCCCGGGATCAAGGTCCGCTCGGCTACGCGTCTGGCAATATAGGTAAAATCCACCGCTTGCTGCACGTTGGCGGCAAAGAGCAAAAAGAAACCGGAATCCCTACTCAGATAGAACGCTTCGTGACCACCGCCCAACGCGCCCCCGTGGGCCGCGAGTGCGCGATTCGTCAAGTGCAGAACCAGCGGTGCATGCCGCCCGGCCGCGGCGGCCAACAGATCCTGAGCCGCAGCAACGTCGGGTCCCGAAAGAAAAGCCGTGGCGCGCCGGCCGGCAAGGGCGAGGCCAGTCGCCGCCGCAATAACACTGCGAGGACCCTGGGCGCTCCCGGCCGAGAGTGCGGTTCCGTGAAGGTTCGCTGGCCCGGCGAATTCCGCCGACCACGCCGAAGCGCCGCCGGCCGGGAAGGAACCCCCGAGTACTACGTGCTGCGCGATCCCGGCTTCCGCTACGGCAACGGCATCATTGCCGTCAAGGACGACCTCCAAACCCTCCGCCGATAGACTGGCGCCCGGTGGCGCACCGAAAACCCTTCGATACAAACGTACCGCTGCGTCGCTCAGACTCGGCATAAGAAAAACACAAACGAACGGTCAATCGTCGACTTCGACGAGCAAATGCAATGTCGACTATGCATGTTGTTTATCACGGCGCGCCACGACGTTTTCCTGATCTTGAAATTGCTCGCCTTCGAGCCACTTAATGGCATTGGTCTGACAGCGAAATGTGGCTTCGGCCTTGGCCGGACCACCCGCCGCATAGGTGACTACCGGCAAGCCATTTTCCATATGAATCAAACCGGGGGCGGCATCCGCTACGCATTTTTCGCACGCATCGCACGCTACGGAACAGAGCCTTATCGCCGCTTCGCCCGCCAAAGGATTATTGCACTCCACGTACAGGTTCTGACTCAGCGGTACGAGTTCGAAGAGATCCCGGGGGCAGGCCGCGACACAGTCGGGGCACGCCATGCACTTTTGGGTATCGACCTGAGGCAGCCCATTAGTATTCATGTGGATGGCATCGAAGGTGCAGGCGACCTCACAGTCCGCGAGGCCGAGACAACCCCAGGAGCAGCCCTTGCCCCCGCCCGAAACTACGGCCGCGGCACGACAACCTTCGAACCCTCGATACTCGGCTATCTGCCGTGCCTGGAAACCGCCGCCCCCACAACGGAGGCGCGCGACCAACTTCTCCTGCGCACCTGCATCGACTTGCAGATACTCGGCAATCAGCTCGACATCTTCGTCACTTGCAACCGTGCACTGACTGGGGCCGACCTCCCCGCTGACCAACTTCTCGGCAAACGGGAAACACCCCGGCTGGCCGCACGCACCACAATTCGTTCCGGGCAGCATTTCGTTGGTGCCTTCGATCCGCGGATCCTCCTCCACTTTCAGGAACCGCCTTGCGACCGCAAGGATCAAGCCAAAAAACAAACCGAGACCGGCCATGATGGACGGTGCGACGAGAGCGTTACTCATCAGTTGAAAGGCTCGGCACGTGCAACTAATTCATCGAGTCCAGGCTCGTTTGGATCCAACGGCTTCCCGGGATGGATACATTTAGCCGGACAGATCTCCGCTGCTTGCACCATATCGGCGTAAGTACCGGCGCTTGGATCGGCGATGATCGCCTGCTTGTTTTCGTTGTATACGAAGACCACTTTATTGATTCCCATGCAGTCATCACAGGTCGTACACATCATGCTATCGATCCACGGGTCATCAAAGCTGACCGACTCTTCCTCCTCTTCAGCGCCGGGTTCGGACTCAGGTTCGGTGGGGGCCGGCTCCGTCTCCGACGGCGGTTCACTCCTCAGGTCCGCACTGGATGCCGTCTCCCCCGCGCTCCTGCCGCCGCTTTCAAGCAGTCCGGCAAAGTCTCCACCCATCAAAACGTCGACGAGTTGTCCCATAACCGCGCCGGCGGCCTCGGCTCGGACCCTTTCCAGCTCCTCGGTGAAGGATTCTTGTAGCCGTTCGCACTCGCTCGCAAACGCGAGTTGCTCTTCTTGGCGCACCTGCTCCTTCGCTTGCTCGACATAAATGTTACGAATACCGGCGAGCTCCTGCAGCGAGTGCCAATAGTTTTGTCGATCGCGGCAAGCGAGCGTCAAGATCCGGGAGACCACCACCCGGTGGAGCATGCCATCGACGTCGACAGCCCAAACAAACGGCACGCACCGATCCAAGCGATCCTCCGCAAGGTTGAGATAATCGCCGACCGGAACCAGATCTTCGGACTCGCACCCAATCGGCACGATACGAAAATACTCGTGCAACTCGGGCATCAGCAAACAGTAATCCGCGAACGTGAAAGCCATTTGCATTTCGGCGACTTCACCCTGGGCGTCTCTAAATTGCAGTGTTTCGATAGACCAATCACGCTCCGGCTGAGGGTTACTATTGAAGCGGACACGCTCTGCGGCATGGTCGCCGGCATCCGGATTGACCAGGACGAAGGGATGGGCACGGCTCTCTAACGCAGCGCTTGCTACGATCCAGGGGTCGAGGCGCGGCTGTGACGTTTGCGTCCGGTTTCCCCGATTGACCAGGTGCAGGCTCGTACGAGTCCCGTCAAGGGCGGATACAAATCCTGACAAGGTATCCTCGTAGCGAGCTGCAGAAGTTTGAGCGACGAGGACTTGACGGTGACCGATACCAAAATAACCCAGTTCAAACCGGAAAGATCGGAATGGATCTTCGTCGGGCGTGGCGCCCGGATTGTCGACCGCGTTGACCGAAATGAGAATGTGGACCGGCTTGCGCGAACCCAGGAGGCTGGAGAACGAAGGTAGGCCGTCGCGCGCCACGCGACCGGCCGACTCCAACGCCACGACTTTTGTCACCAGTTGCATTTCCGCCTCGGAAAATGCGTGCCAATCGAAACCGGCGAACCACGAATCATGCACCGCCGGGTCATAGCGATCCTCGATTTCCAAACCCGCAATGCGCGCAGCGGCAAACACCGGCGCTACCCGCTTGGCTTCGCGGTCGTGTACCGCCGCCGCCGCCCGGCACGGGTCGGCATCGTCGATTACTTCCACCATCGGCGATCGCTCGATGGAAGGATCTTTCGACGCGACAACGAACGTAACCAAAACAGACTCGTCCTCGAAGCCCTGCAACACCGCAAGCGCCCCTTCGATACGGCGCCGACGCTCGGCGGGCATGATCACCGAGCCCTGCCTGCGCTGCCCGATCAACCCCGACAGTGCCTCCGTATCGATATAGGAAGCTCCCGATCCGACACTGCTCTGCACCGCGCCCGGTTCGCCGGTCGGGGCCTTGGCCCGTTCGACCTCCAGGAGCGTCGTCAAACCCGCGATGAGTTTGTCGACTTTACGCCGAAACGCCTGACGCTTCTCGAAGCCCCGGCTGCGAACGGCGTGAACTAGCAAGTGAATCGCGACGTCGGGCCCATAGCCGAGAAATTGTCCATTCTCGCCCAACACCGCTTTCAGGTTTTCGAGATCCGCTTCCAAACGCTCTCGGTTCGACTCGGTCAAACCGAGGTGCGCATGGAGTGCGTCCGCGGCCCGAGAAAAAAGGGTCGCCGCATCGACAGGCACCCCGTCACCCAGTTCTTGCCGCAGGTATTGCTCTATCCAGGGCAGATTGTCTTTCAGGATCCGCGCCCCTTCCGCGCCAACCGCAAACGCCTCTACCGAAGCGCGTAGAAATTCAGTCACCGGTTCGGCGAGCGCACGAGCGCGGTCGCTTTGCGGCGGATGGAGGTAAAGCGGATATTGGTATCGTATCGATGAAACGTCGCGATAGGGATACAACAGTGCAGGCAGCAAACCATCGCCTACCTTGCTCGTCTGCTCCGCGGCACTCGGGTCGTCGAGGTGGAAACGCCGCAGCATCGCCGTGGCGCCAGTCGTCAAATCACCGTCGGTCGAGGCTTGTGGCCACTGCGGTAGCGAACCGCCCCCGTTGCCCGACTGGTTCAACGTAGACTGCGGCGCTGCCGACGCGGTGCGCTGTGCGTGCGGCCCCTGCCCCACATCCGGCTCGTTCGCGGTATCCGCCTGGTCCGGTTGCTCGCTCTTGCCATCCTGTAGTGATGCCATGACCTTGCGAACCTAAATCGCAAAACTATCTAGCGCCGTATTGAGACCCGCTTTTCTCTGCTCGAGATTCATACCCAAACCGGCGGTAGAGATTTCATCGTAGCGCACCGCATCCGAGTCATGAAAAAGCAATCCCAAAGGGATCGCAGATTCGTCCTGTGCCAGAGCGCGCGCGGCCGCAAGGTCTGACGGATCATGCTCCTGGTGCTTCTGAAACAAGCGTTTTACGGCGTCATCTACTTGGATCCCGTTCTCGTGGGTAACCAATAAAAGACTGGCCGGATCGTCCTGCAGATCCTTGCCGATCTGATCGACATACACCGGACACCGCTGGATGATACGGACGAAACTGGTCCCTTTGTGCTCGTGCGCCGCCGTTAGGACCGCGTTCATCAGCGGCATATTCCAGTCAACAGTCTGGGCGACGAATGAAATGTTACTGACGCCAAGGGTCACCGTCAGCGGATTGAGCGGCGGCAACAGCGGGCCGCCGGGATGCGTATTGGTCGCGATGTCCCGCGGGGTGGTTGGAGAAGTCTGCTTTTTCGTCAGACCGTAGATGCCGTTATCAAAAACCAGTACGGTCAGATCCATGTTGTAACGTAACGCGTGAATCCAGTGGCATCCGCCGATGGAGAAACAATCGCCGTCGCCCGTGGCCACCCAAACGTCGAGGTCCGGACGTCTGGATTTGACACCGCACGCAACCGGCAGGGCACGGCCATGCAAGCCGTGGAACCCATAGGTTTTCATGTAATGCGGTAATCGACTCGAGCAACCGATGCCGGACACCGCCACCGTCTTTTCCGGCTGGACCTGGGCGTCACGGCACACGCGGTGGACCGCCGACAGGATCCCGTGATCTCCGCAACCCGTACACCACCGCGGTTCGGCACCGGAATAGTTTTCCAGGGTGAAATAACGCTCCTTAATATCCAGAGACCAATCCGCTTTCAAGCCGAACATGTCGCTTCTCCTTTCATCTCTTCCAGGCGTCCCATTAATACTTCCTCGATTTTCCCGGGTTGCAACGGATGCCCGGGCACAATCGACCAGCAATCGACGTCTACCAGCGTATGGGCGCGTAACAGCAGCGCCAGCTGCGCATAGCGTCGAGTTTCATCCGAAATGAGGGGGGCGCCGAGTTCATCGCTGTAATTGATCTCTACCGTCATGACACGTTCGAAACCGGAGAATATTTTTTTCAAATCGGGTTCCATCGGTTGCAGAAACCGCAGGTGTACCGAGGAGACCTGGTGCCCTTTGTCCCTGATTCGATCGACCGCCTCCTCGATGGCGCCCGAAGTCGATCCCCAGCTCACGACGAGCAGATCACCTTTCTGATCGCCATGGATCTCCGGGGGTTTCAGACTGGCCGCCACGGCCGCCAACTTGCGGCTACGCGTCTCGGTTCCTTGTTGGTGGCTGGCGGAATCGTAAGCAATTTTGGCGTGACGGTTATGAGACAGACCTGTAAGGACGTATTCACCGCCACGCATGCCCGGGATGGGCCGTTCCGACAGCCCGGTGGCCTCATCCCAGTCGTACGGAGCGACGCTCTCGTCCCAAGCCGACTGGTCAAGCGGGGCGGCAAACCATTCGTCGTTGACCTCGGGACGTTCGATGGGTTGTACGCCGGTAGCGAGATTGGCGTCGGTCAGCACGATGACGGGCGTTCGAAACGCTTCCGCCAGCTTGCGCGCCATGATCACAAAATGGAAACACTCGGTGATGGTGGCCGCTGCAATCACGATTTTCGGTGCATCGCCGGGAACACCAAAAACACTGGAGAGAAGATCGCCTTGTTCAACCTTGGTCGGCAGCCCCGTGGAAGGACCGCCCCGCTGCACGTTCACGATCACCAAAGGAACCTCGGCCATGACGGCCAGACCGAGCATTTCGGTTTTTAAGGCCATCCCGGGACCCGAAGTGATCGTGCAAGCCGTTTTACCGGCGTAAGACGCGCCGATCGCGAAACCGATCGCTGCTATTTCATCTTCGGCTTGATGGACGAAACCGCCCGTCAGATGAAAGTCTTCGGCCAGATAGTGGGAAGCCGAAGTTGCCGGCGTGATCGGATACATCGACACCAATTCGATCCCCGCCGCCATGACCCCAAGACCCACGGCGGTGTTGCCGTTGAGGATTATCATCTGTTTGTCGCCGGGTTCGACATACGGCGGGATCTCGTAGTGATAATCGACGTTTTCGCGAGCAAAGCCGTAACCTGCTTTGAACAGTTCGTGGTTGGACTTTATGATCGCCTCGCCTTTGCGCGCGAACATTTTAGTAATTTCGTCGATGGCTTTTTCCGCGTCGCGACTGTAAATGTGGCAGAGCATTCCCAGAACAAACATGTTCTTGCCCTTCCGGGGATCAGCTACAAGCTTGAGACATTCCTGCTGTATCGGCAGTTCATGCACTACCAGACCCAGTTCCCGAAACTCGGCGACCGCCGTGCGATACTGCTCCCGGATCTTTTCGAACGGATCATCGGCCCACATATTCTCTAGGAGCACGACCGTTCCTTCCCGATAAGCGCCGTTGACAATCCGCGAATAGAGGACTTGCTCGTTGAAGGCGACGACCAGATCAGCCTCGTTGCCCATGTTGGTCACGTACTTTGAGCCCAGCCGTACCCGGATCCCGCTCGCGCCTTCACGTTCACGCGCCGGCGGCTGAATCTCGGCTGGAATGATTTCGACCGTCCAGACCCCGTTGCCCATCTTGCCGCTGATCGTGCCGAAGGTCTGCCCGCACTTTTGCGCGCCCTCCCCGGAATCACTAACGATTTCTACGATGTGCTCGTCGATCATTTGGGCCCCGTCGCGCACCTGCGGGGTTCCGTCCTTGATGTCGATCACCTTCGCCTCCGCGCCTGCCTCCGCTTCCTGCTCGCCCCGCGCTTCCTCGATCTCGGCGCGCAATTCATCCACGACCGCCCATCGCGCTTCCCTCGCCGCCTCTAAGTCATGGGTCTGCAATGATCGCCGCAGGTCAAAACCCAGCTTGTCGCGCAGCGTACGCGGCACCGCGACTTTTACCCACCAGGTTTCATCGCGTTTGAACAAATATTTAGTATCACCGGCATCTTCATCATTTGTCATAGGTTTTCCCGCATCTTGGTGACCGTCCCGACGGTTCTTACGATCTGTACCTTACGGATCGTCCATTTTTGTACCTGACGTCCGATACAAGTGTACCTTACTGCCTGGAAAAACGCGTTTACATGATCTAAATCAATAAGTGAGGGTCGGTCCAGAAAGGCTAGCGATCTGATAGGCCTGAAAAAATCGGGCAGCGAACAGAGGGCTCTCGTAGGAATTCGCCCCGAAATGAGATTGGCCCCTTGATTTGCCGAAACGAAAACCAGGATACGGGCACAAAAACCCGCCAAAAAGAGCCCGATATTCGATCATATTGCGGTCTAAAATGGGGTTATGGCGCAAACCCGCAGACCGTCATTCATCCATCCGGCCAGTCGTCCTTGGGGTAGAGGTCACGCATCTCTCGCCACATCGCATCGAGCGTACAACTCATCACCACGAGGTTCCCCACCATGCCCTCGGCATCCTTGAAGTGATCGGGGAGTACGGCATCGACGCGGAACCCGAGCCGATCGCAAATCTTGCGGACCGCGATCTGTTGTTCGGCCATCTTGACGATGACCTTCTCTACCATCTGGCGCTCGGCTTCGAGAAAAAGCTCACCGATAAGGATAGTACCGAGGCGGAGCGAACGATAGTCCTCGGCAACGAGCACCCGGATCTCGCCGATATGCCTGCTCCAATCATGACCGGAGGTTTCGAGCGCGCCGTCGGCGACGATGACGTCATCGACAAATGCTGCAATACGATAGACGTCGCCTGCAGCGGCCTGCTTGAGCCGCCGCTCGACGATCTCTTTGCGCGTAACGTCCACCCGGAGGTAGCGCCGGTCGGTTGCCGGAAGCGCTTTCAGGAACGCCAACGAACTATCGAAATCGTCCATCGTTAGCTCCCGCAGGAGCACGCTGCTACCGTCTTTGAGTCCTTCGAATTTCTCCAATCCGCTTATCCCGCCGCACCGGGCACCCCCGCTTGTTTCGGAAAGTCTATTTTAGGGTTCGAACGAGGTCAACACGAAGAATGATGGGAGATCACGGCGACATCTGCGCTCTTGCGGGCAATTAGTGGGCCGATTGCTGGTGTCGAAATGCAGTGTATCGAGTTGCGGGGCGTACGAGGCATCACCGCACCTTATCCCGAAAAGCGACCGGTCATCGCCGTCGCGCACTGACTTCGTAACGCTTTCTCCACTACACCTGGCGTTCGGCGACGTGCACAACGAGACCATCCAACTCGTCGGTAACCGGGATTTGACAGCAGAGCCGGCTCGAAGGCGTCACGCCGAAGGCAAAGTCGAGCATCGCCCTCTCTAGTTCATCGGGCGGACCGCATATGTGCGACCACGCGTCGTCGAGATGAATGTGACAGGTCGAGCATGCACAAGCGCCACCGCACTCGCCAGCGATACCCGGAACGCCGGCCGCGAGCGCCGCGTCCATTACCGTACCGATACTATCCACCTCGATCACTCGAGGCGCCCCATCGGCCAGGATGAATGTAAGACGGGCCACCGTTTTAACGAGAACGACGCCAGGCGATCGCCGACGCCACGCCCCGCCGACGTCGCTCGGTCAGTATGTCGTTGATTCCTCGTGGAGGACGTTCTGGTCCGATTTCGCATCCTCCATCGCATTCAGAACGGCTGTGTCGGTGTTAACCCTGATGCCCGCCTCCTCAAAGAGTTTTGCGGTTCGTTCGGTGACGAGACCGACCCGCACCATCGCGGGCATCATAAACTGCTTCACGGCGAGAACGTGTCCGGGAGGCAGTTCGGTGGTGATACCGAGCTCTGCCGCTTCGCTCATTCCAGCAAAAAAATCCTCCGCGTCGATCTGGCAAGCCTCCAGGACTCTGAGAAAACCCGGATCGAAACGGTTGGCGGCAGTACCGTAACCGCCGCCCTTGCGTTCGGCCGCGATAATTAGATTGATAGCTTCGAACGCGAACTGCGCGAGGTCTTCCCGATCATCATCGTTCATCTTCTGGATCAGCGGTCCGAGGTAGGTGTGGCCGAAAGAGACGTGCCGGGCTTCGTCCCGCATGACGTTGAACGTGATGTCCTTCAGCAACGGGCAAGTGGTCTGCCGGTACATGTTGTTGAAAGCACCCAACGCAAGCCCTTCCACCACCATGTTCATGCCGATCATAATCTTCTCGAACCGACCGGATCGCAAAGTCACATCGATCACTTCCTTCAGGAATGGAGAGATTGGATAAGCGATCGCGATCTTGTCGATATACTTTGCGTAGACCTCGACGTGACGGGCCTCGTCCATCGCCTGGGTCGCAGCGTAAAGCTTGGCGCAGCGATCCGGCACTGAATGCGCCACCGAGGCCGCGGTCAAGAGAGCGCCCTGCTCGCCGTGGAGAAACTGCGAAAGCAACTGCGCCGTGGACTGCGCGTGAAACGTTTCCTGCTGGGATTTCGAGAGCTTTTGGAAAAAGGGCATTCGCGAGTAGACGCTCTGCTCCTCGTTGACCATGGGTCGGGACGGGTCGACCGGCTGGTCCCAGTCGAGCTGTTCGTCCGAATCCCACTGGTTTTGCTTAGCCCGCCTGTACAGGTCCTCCAGCTTCGGGTCCGCGATGTCGTCCGAAAACTTCCACGCAATCTGCATCGTGTTTTCGTAGATATCATCCGCCGTCATGCCGAGGTCCATTGCACCGCTTTCGATTGCTGCTGGCATCGCGATTCTCCTGATCCGCACGGTACAGGCAGTATACCATCGGACACCGATAATCAAGGCTGTAATGTCCCAGTCCCTCTTTCGGCTATTCGTAGTAGCCATGATCAGGCCCCGGTCGGCGCGAGGAATGTTCGACCGGCACCGTAAAGAAACCGCTTTTAACGCCGATAGCCTTAACGAGCGTAAGGGCGAAAAACGCCGATTCTAGGGTCATCTCTGGTTGTAAAGCAGTGACAAAATCCAAACGCAACCCGCAGGCACGTTATTTGCCCGCCCAGGTCGATATGCTGATCGAGGCGACACCGGGCTCCTTGATCTTCAGCGCGGCGGCCACCGTGCTGGTGGCGGGCGGGCTGTGGGGGATCATTCCTACGAGTTGGCTGATGGCTTGGGTCGGATACATGCTGGGCGTATCAGTCGCGCGTTTTCTGCACGTGCACTGGTTCCAAAATTCGGGTCGCGGCCGACCCAACATCGAACGGTTCAAGAACTGGTACGTAGTCGGGGTCGTCTATGCCGGCGTTGGCTGGGGGATCTCGGGGGCACTCTTGTTTGCGCCGGACGAGGTCATTCACCAATCGCTGTTGGCAGTCGTGCTCGCCGGAGTAACTGCCGCCGCGGTAGCCGTATACGCTCCGGTAACCGCAGCGGTCCGCTATTTCGTCGCATTATCGCTCGCACCCCTGGCATGCGTGCATATCTTGATAGGCAGCCAGACCCACATCATCATGGGTGCGCTGATATGCGGGTACGGGTTGTTCTTACTGCGTCTCGCTACGGTCGTGCACAGGTCGATCAGCACGACGCTCGGGTTGCGCTACGATAACGAAGATCTGATCAACGAGCTGACGTCGGCAAAACTACAAGCCGACGAAATCAACGACCGGCTCAAGCGCGAAATCGGGGTTCGTAGCGAGACCGAAGCCCAACTGCTCGAAGCCGTCGACAAGGCCGAGCAGGCCGCGCGAGCAAAGAGTGAATTCCTCGCTACGATGAGCCATGAAATCCGTACGCCCATGAACGGGGTGCTGGGAATGACGGAATTGCTCATGAACACGAGCCTCACCCCAAAACAATTCCGATTTGCCGATACGATTCGTCGCTCGGGCAAGGCACTCCTGGCCATTATTAATGACATCCTGGACTTCTCCAAGATCGAGGCCGGAAAGCTCGACATACAACACACCGTCTTCGACCTGCGCCAATTAGTGGAAGACAGCATGGGTGTTTTCGCCGAACAGGCGCACGGCAAGGGTGTCGAATTGATCCTTCAATTCCCCCCGGATGAACACGCGGCATACCGCGGCGATCCCGACCGCACCCGGCAGATCCTGCTGAACCTCATCGGTAACGCGGTCAAGTTTACCGAACGCGGCGAGATTTCGCTGCGAGTACAGTCGCTCGACGTCGCCACCGATCTCGCGACCCTTCGTTTCGAAGCCGTCGATAGCGGCATCGGCATTCCGCCGGAGCACCAGTACCACATTTTCGAATCCTTCCAACAGGCCGACGGCGCGACGACCCGCAAATTCGGCGGCACGGGTCTAGGACTCGCTATATGCAACCGACTGGTACAGTTGATGCATGGAAAAATCGGCGTCGAAAGCCGACCCGGAAAGGGGTCGACGTTCTGGTTCACGACGAAGATGTCCAGAATGCCGGCCGACAGCATCGCCGGCCAGATCAAACATGCGGGAGAACTGAGCGGACTCAGCGTCCTTATTGTCGACGACAACGAAACCACGCGCACGGTACTCGAACAGCAGCTCTCGAACTGGCGCATGCGGACAGATAGCGCGACGTCGGCCGCGGCGGCCGTTCGAAAACTCAAGGAATCCGCCGCACGCGGGGAGCCGTTCGCACTTACGATCCTCGACGGCCAAATGCCCGGAGTCGGCGGCGTCGAACTCGCACGGGAAATCAAACGCGACGCATTGCTGGAGAATACTCGCATCATTATGCTGAGTTCGGTCAACGAGTTGGAGAACACCGGCCAATGGCACTTGGCAGGGATCGACATGTACGTGCACAAACCGGTGCGCAGGGTCGAGCTATTCGATGCAATATCGAACACCATGCCCGATGCGTCGGCCGTAACTACGTCGCAGCCCGCGCCGCCGTCCGTCGGGGAACCGGACGAAGAACTCAATGCACACGTACTGCTGGCGGAAGACAATCCCGTCAACCAAGAACTCGCCAGCGCCATGCTCGATGCCATGGGTTGTACGTCGGTAATCGCGGGAAACGGACGCGAAGCTGTTACGGCCGTCACTGACGCCCCACTCGATGCGATACGGAAGCCCTACGACGCCATCCTGATGGACTGCCAAATGCCGGAAATGGACGGCTATCAGGCTACCCGCCAAATCCGGCGCTGGGAACAGGAACACGGCACCCGCGATCCAATCCCGATCATCGCGCTCACCGCCAATGCACTCGAAGGCGACCGCGACAAATGCATCGGCGCCGGCATGAACGACTACCTAACCAAGCCCTTTACGCAAGCACGGTTGACCGCATTGATCAAACGCTGGGCAAAACTCTCGGTCGAAGCCGGGACGGCGACCGATGGCAGCGGTCGTGCGGTACCCGAACCGGCGGCCGCAGGCCACCGATCCGTGGCCGACCTCGATCAACGCGCGCTCGACAATATCCGTGCACTCCAGAGCCAGGGATCCCCGAACATCCTGCAGAAAATCATCGACATGTTCATTAGCAATTCGCCGCAGCAATTGGAAAAGTTGGAAGAAGCAGCGACTACCGGGAACGCTGATCTGCTCCGTAGCGCCGCCCACAGCCTGAAATCGAGCAGTGCGAATCTGGGCGCGACGGAGATGTCGGCGATGTGCTCGGAACTGGAGAAAATGGGGCTGCACAAGGAACTCGAGGGCGTCGTATCGAAGGTCGGCGTCCTGGAGTTCGAATTCGAAGCCGTCTGCGAGACGCTGACTTCGTTAGCCGCCGGCGAAGCGGCTTGAGGACAGACTTCTGAACTTGCCTGAGTCACCCAAGCTCGCGCGCAATCCCTCGGTGCTCGTGGTCGATGACGACGCGGCGGCCCGGTTAATGGCCGTCGAGGCGCTGCGACAGAACGGCTTCGATGTAACGGAGGCCGAAGACGGGGCTCAGGCGCTCGAAATCTTCCGGCAGTCGGCCCCCGACATGGTCTTGCTCGACGTCCTGATGCTCGAGATAGACGGATTTGAGGCCTGCGCCGCCATCCGCGGCATGGATACGGGCCGGCACGTGCCGGTCCTGATGATGACCGGTCTCGACGACGGCGAATCGATCAACCGCGCCTACGAGATCGGTGCGACCGATTTTATTACCAAACCGATCAATTATTCGATCCTGACCCACCGCGTACGATACATGTACCGTGCCGCACAGACCGCCGCCGATCTCCGCGATAGCGAACGGCGGCTAGCCCGCATATTGCATGAGTGTCGGTGATGCAGCTGCATATGGGTTTGAT
>CAZFZX010000045.1:0-23757 GCA_964523765.1 uncultured Enterobacteriaceae bacterium | reverse complement strand
ATCAAACCCATATGCAGCTGCATCACCGACACTCATGCAATATGCGGGCTAAGCACCTTCGGTCGCTTTTTCAATCGCGCGAAAGATGTTACCCATCGAAAAGATTCCCGTGCGATCCGGCAGGCCGGGTGGCCACCTCGCCAGGCGAACAGAAACACCGGTTCGCGCAAGCGGGGGCACCAGGATCGACCAGTGTCGGCAGCTTTAAACCCGACAGATACAAAAAAATCGGTAAAAGTTCGTAACGATTTCCACGAGAAATGACACCCGTCCTTCAAATTTGCAACAGGGTTCGTTAGCATCCCGGTTGCCACTTTGTGCCGTGTTTGCGGCGCTTCCAAGTAACAACGATGTTGGAATGGACCCTCATTTTCGTCCGTTTCCAGGAGACAGTTTTAATGACGAGCAATCCCGAATTGGCGGCATGGGTAGATGCTGTCGCGTCGCTGACAAATCCGGACCAAATTCATTGGGTTGACGGTTCCGACACGGAGCATGGGGAGCTGACGGACAGCATGCTGGCCGACGGGACGCTGGAAAAACTGAACGAAGAAACCTATCCAGGTTGTTTCCTCCATCGCTCGGATCCCAACGATGTGGCCAGAGTCGAACATCTGACCTACGTGTGCACCTCCGACCGCGAGGATGCGGGCCCTAACAACAACTGGATGGCGCCTGCCGAGGCGCACGCCAAAGTCGATGCATTGTTCAAGGACTGCATGCGGGGCCGTACGATGTACGTCATTCCCTATCTGATGGGCCCTTACGGTTCGCCATTTTCGCGCGCGGGAGTCGAGATCACCGATAGCCAGTATGTGGTGGTCAGCATGCGGATCATGGCCCGCGTCGGAAGCCGCGCACTCGCGCATATCGAAGGTGGGAATTCATTCGTTCGCGGCCTGCATTCGGTCGGCGATCTCGATCCCGAAAAGCGTTTCATCATGCATTTTCCGGAAGAACTGACGATCAAGAGCATTGGCTCGGGCTATGGTGGCAATGCGCTCCTCGGCAAGAAATGTCACGCTTTGCGGATTGCAAGTTGGCAGGCACGCACCGAGGGCTGGTTGGCGGAGCACATGCTGATACTCGGCATCGAAGATCCCGCCGGTAACACGACCTACGTCGCCGCGGCTTTCCCGTCGGCGTGCGGCAAGACGAACCTAGCGATGTTGGCGCCCCCGCCGGCGCTCAAAGGTTGGAAAGTGTGGACGCTCGGCGACGATATTGCCTGGTTGCATTTGGGAGAAGACGGGCGGTTGTGGGCAGTCAACCCCGAGGCAGGTTTTTTTGGCGTTGCGCCCGGAACCGGTTTGAGTACGAATGCGAATTGCATGAAGACGTTGGGGCGAAATGCGATCTACACGAATGTCGCGATCACCTCGGCGAAAGAACCCTGGTGGGAGGGAATCGACGGCCCTACGCCCAGCGAGTTAATCGATTGGCGAGGCCGTGAGTACGACCCGGAAACCGGCCCCGCGGCCCATCCCAATTCCCGGTTTACGGTTGCCGCATCGCAATGCCCGACCTACTCGGACCGGGCGAACGCACCGGAGGGTGTTCCCATATCGGCGTTGATTTTCGGCGGACGCCGCTCCGCGGTCGCGCCGTTGGTATTCGAGGCGCTCGATTGGGAGCATGGGGTTTTTGCTGGCGCCGCGGTCGCCTCCGAGACGACCGCCGCGGCGACCGGAAAAGTGGGGCAGGTCAGGCGCGACCCGATGGCGATGAAACCGTTTTGCGGGTACAACTTCGCAGATTATTGGAAGCACTGGTTGAGTTTTGGCGAGCGCTCCGAGAAGTTACCTAGAATATTTCACGTAAACTGGTTCCGTAAGGACAAAAACGGAAACTTCATGTGGCCGGGTTTCGGCGACAACATGCGCGTCTTGAAATGGATTGTCGATCGCTGCCGGGGCGAGGGTGGCGCGATAAGGACCCCGATAGGGCTGCTGCCGAATGGTCAGGATTTAGACCTAAACGGTCTCGATCTCGAGCCCGAGGTGGTTGACGCGCTACTTGCTATTGACCCAAAGATCTGGTGCGCGGAGATCGAGGAAATCGACGAGTATCTTAGTAGTTTCGGAGATCGGCTCCCCGATGCCCTACGCGCGCAGATCGACCGGATCAAGCGCGAGATCGTCGAGTCTCAGCACGCGGCTTGAATGACCCGAGCCGCAAGCAAGGGCCCGCGCCGCCTCGTGTTGTTCATACGGTGATGTAAACTCCGCCGGGAGAACGCTTCCGGAGGCTATTCGTCTTTTGTCTTCTTGCTGTCACCGGTAGCCATCCCGGCGGCATTGAAGAAGTTATTCTGCATCTGCTGCCAGAGGTCCATATTTCTCTGCGCGACGTCTGCGAAAGTCGCTGATACGGGGTTGCTCTGCATTGCGCCGCTGACCTGATCTTGAAAACGCTGCTGCTGCTCCTGAAAGAGATTCAGGCTGCGCTGGAGAAAATCGCCCGCCGGGCCTTGTACGGAATCTCCGTAGAAGCCGATGAGTTGCTCCAAAACGTCGGTGCTGAACATCGGTTCCCCGCCTTCCTCCTGTTCGATAATGATCTGCAGAAGAATGCTGCGGGTAATATCTTCGCCGGATTTCTTGTCGATGACACAGAACGCCACCCCACCGAGAACCAATTCCCGGACGTCGTTCAAGGTAACGTACTTGCTCTCGGTGGTATCGTAGAGCCTTCGGTTCGGGTATTTCTTGATGATGCGTTTTTCAGATGAGTCGTTCATTTCACTCCCCCGGGGGCGGTTCTGCCTAGCGTTCCACCGCCAGGGCGACACCCTGGCCGCCGCCAATACAAAGCGTCGCGAGGCCTTTGTGTGCTTCGCGGCGCGTCATTTCGTGCAGTAGGCTTACTAGGATCCGGGTTCCCGATGCACCGATCGGATGTCCCAGCGCTATCGCGCCGCCGTTTACATTGACTTTTGCGAGGTCCCAACCCAAGCCGCTGTTGACCGAGATTGCCTGCGCGGCGAATGCTTCGTTGGCTTCCACCAGATCCAGATCTTCGGGCTGCCACCCCGCTTTCTCCAGACATTTTTGGGTCGCCGGAATTGGCCCCGTTCCCATGATGGCGGGGTCGACGCCGGCGCTGGCGTAGGACTTAACCGTCACAATCGGTTCGAGGCCGAGCTCTGCGGCTTTAGCAGCGCTCATAACGACGACTGCCGCCGCGCCGTCGTTGAGCCCGGATGCGTTTCCGGCGGTTACCGTACCGTCGGACTTGAACGCGGGCCGAAGTTTTCCGAGGCCGTCTGCCGTAACCCCGGCGCGTGGAAATTCATCGCGCTCGAAGCGTACCGGGTCGCCTTTGCGCTGCGGGATCTCGACGGGTACGATTTCCGCTCCAAAGCGGTCGTCTCCGAGCGCAGCTTCCGCCTTTTGCTGCGTAGCTGCAGCAAACTCGTCTTGCGCTTCGCGGCTGATACCGAATTTCTCGGCGATGTTCTCGGCTGTGACGCCCATGTGGTAATCATTGAACGCATCGGTCAAGCCATCGATGATCATTGAATCGACGAGCTTCCAATCGCCCATTTTCGTTCCGCTACGGGATTTGGGCAGTAAGTGAGGGGTCGCGCTCATATTTTCCTGACCGCCGGCTATGATGATTTCTGCGTCACCGCACCGGATCGATTGAGCGGCGAGTTGTACGGCCTTGAGTCCGCTGCCGCAGACTTTGTTGATCGTCAATGCGGGTACCGAGTGCGGCAGACCTGCTTCCACGGCCGCCTGTCGAGCCGGGTTTTGACCGCAACCGGCGGTAAGAACCTGGCCGAGGATCACTTCATCAATCGATTGCGGATCGAGACCCGTCCGTTCCATTAACGCCGCAATCACTCGCGCGCCCAGCGTGTGTGCAGGGACACCGCTGAGAGACCCGCCGAAAGAACCTACCGCCGTTCTCAGCGCCGCAACGATAACCGCGTCTTGCATGATGCCCCTTACCCGCTATGCCACGCATAGTTTCCAAATCGGACCCACTAATCTACGCTGCACTGCACAAACTTGCAAGCGTGCATGAAGCCGGGCTAGAGGTGAATGGTGCGCGAATCGACGCCGAGCGCGGCCTCGTGCATGCCTTCGGATAAAGTCGGGTGAGCGTGTACGGTACGCGCAATATCTTCGGCGCTGGCGCCGAACTCCATGGCGAGCACCGCCTCGGCGATCAATTCTGACGCACCCGGTCCGATGATGTGAACGCCGAGGACTGTATCGTTTTGCGCGTCGGCGATGATTTTTATAAAACCATCGGTCTCGCCTATCGCCCTGCCGCGCCCACTCGCCATGAACGGAAATTTGCCGGTCGCGAGCGTACGGTCTCGTGCCTTCAGCGCCTGTTCCGTAGCGCCTACCCACGCGATTTCCGGCCAGGTATAAATGACCCACGGTACGAGTTCGAGGTCGATTTGCGGGGACTGTCCCGCGATTCGTTCGGCTACCGCCATCCCTTCTTCGGAGGCCTTGTGCGCCAGCATCGGCCCACGCACGACATCGCCAATCGCATAGACGCCGTCAAGATTCGTGCGGCACTGGGCATCGACGTCGATGAATCCGTGCTCATTCAATTGCAGGCCGCTCGCTTTCGCGCCGAGTCCTTCCGTATTCGGGACCCGCCCTACGGCGACGATCAATTTGTCAACTTCGAGCGTTTGTTCACCGTCGGTGTTTTCATAGGTGACCGTAACCTCGGAATCGGACGTTTCGGTCGCCGTAACTTTTGTTCCGAGGCGAATGTCCAAGCCCTGTCGGCCGAATAACTTTTTCGCTTCTTTGGCGACATCCTTGTCCGCGCTCGGCAGAAAATCGGGTAACGCCTCGAGGATAACGACTTTGGCGCCAAGGCGGCGCCATACACTGCCCAGTTCCAGTCCGATAACGCCGGCACCAATGACGCCGAGCGTTTCGGGTACATCGTCGAAGGCCAGCGCGCCGGTCGAATCCACGATCGTTTTCTCATCGACGGTCGCCGACGAAATTGCCGCCGGCACCGATCCCGTTGCGATGACAATGTTTTTGGCCTCGAGCGTGGATACGAGCGTACCTTCGCGGTCGTTGACCTCGACGCGAGAGCCGGCGGTCAGTTTGCCGCTCCCTTCAACCCAGTTTACGCCGTACTTTTTGAACAATCCGGTGATGCCCTGCGTTAGCGTTTTTACGATCTTGTTCTTCCGTTTCTGCATTGCCCCGACATCGATTGTGATTTCCTTTGCGCTGATGCCGTGGTCTTTCGCGTGCAGTTGCAGATGCTCGTAATGATGCGAGGAGTCCAGCAGTGCCTTGGAGGGGATGCATCCAACGTTCAAACAAGTGCCGCCGAGCGTCGCTTTGCCCTGCGGTTGAACACCCCGTTCGACACACGCAGTCTTAAGGCCCAACTGGGCGCAGCGGATTGCCGCGACGTAGCCCCCCGGTCCGCCGCCGATTACAACGACATCGTATTGATCCATCAGTAGGCGTCCGCGATACTAAATCCGTAGAAGAATGCGGGTCGGGTCCTCGACGGTCCTGCGTATCGTGTCGAGGAATTGAACCGCCTCGCGTCCGTCGATAATGCGGTGGTCGTAAGAAAGCGCCAAATACATCATCGGGCGGATAACGACCTCTCCGTTTTCGGCGACGGGTCGCTCCTGAATCTTATGCATCCCGAGGATCGCGCTTTGCGGTGGATTCAGGATCGGCGTCGACACGAGCGAACCGAATACCCCACCGTTGCTGATTGTAAAAGTGCCGCCGGTGAGTTCCTCGAGAGTTAGTTTCCCGTTCCGCGCGCGTTCTCCATAGTCGCGTATTTTTCGCTCCACTTCGGAGAACGGCATACGCTCGACGTCGCGCAGGATCGGGACGACGAGGCCCCGTTCGGATCCAACCGCGACACCGACATCGTAATACCCGTGATATATGACGTCGTCGCCGTCCACGTACGCGTTGACGATCGGGAACTTCTGTAGTGCTTCCACGGCCGCCTTGACAAAAACCGACATAAAGCCGAGTCGAACTCCGTACTGCTTTTCGAATTCCTCTTTGTGCCGGGCCCGCAGATCCATAAAAGGTCGCATATTGACCTCGTTGAAGGTCGTTAGCAGAGCGTTCTGCTGTTGCGCCTGGAGTAGGCGTTCGGCGGTGCGCTTACGTAACCGGGTCATCGGGACGCGCTCTTCCGGTCGCGCGGTGGGTGGGACTTGTAGTTGCTGTTGCGCTGTGGACGCCGGCTTCGCTTCCGCGCCGTCGCTTTGCCCGGCCTCCAAGTAGCCGAGAATGTCGGCCTTGGTCAGCCGCCCATCTTTTCCGCTGGCCGGAATCACGGACGGGTCGATAGCATGCTCTTCGATGAGTCTGCGCACAGCCGGGCCGAAGCGTGGCACCTCCTCGACTTTGGCGGCCGGTGGAGCCGTGGTCTGCTTATCGTTAGTGCTCGTCGCAACACCCTCGGTATCGATAATGCAAAGGACGACATCGGGGAGGACGACGTCCCCGGATTGGTGCAGGAGTTCCTTGATGACGCCACCGTCGGGCGCAGCAATTTCGAGGGTGACCTTATCGGTTTCCAGATCAATCAGATTTTCGCCTCGAGCGACGGCTTCGCCCGGCTGCTTATACCAGTCCAACAAGGTCGCGTCCGGGACCGATTCCGCGAGTGCTGGTACTTTGACTTCAATTAGCACGATTGGCTCCTCCAAAAAATGCTGATGCGCTCTACCTTTTGAAGCGGGTGGTCTATCCTGGGTTCGTGGGAAGTAAAGCCGGCGACACTTTCTTGTTTGCCGCCGACCCTGGATCTGCCCCTGAAGCGACCGGCCATCATGCCGTTTCCCTCTGCGACACTTCGCCGATTTCAACGATACCGATCGCCTGTTCGAGGAGTCGTTGTCGCTGTTCCAGATGCAGAGAGATATACCCGACAGCGGGGGATGCAGAATAGGGGCGGGCAACGCAGAGCAATGGCTTTTCCGCCGCGAAGCAGCCTCCCAGATGACGTTTCGACAACAGCATCGACCAGGCGCCCTGGTTGCGCGGTTCCTCCTGGACCCAAACCAATTCCTGGGCGCTCTCGTAGCCATTGATAATTTCTACGAGTTCTTCGCGCGGGAACGGATACAGCTGTTCGAGTCGAATGATGGCGATCGTGCCGATCCCGTGGTCACCACGCGCCTCGAGCAGGTCGTAGTAGACTTTCCCGCTGCAGATCAGGATCCGCGTCACCGCGGATTTATCGATATCCTCGATCTCGTCGATGACATTCTGGAACTGTCCGTTTTCGATATCATCGAGCGTCGACGTCGACAATTTGTGGCGCAGCAGGCTCTTCGGGCTCATGACGATGAGCGGCTTGCGGAAAGGACGCAGCTGCTGCCGGCGCAACAGATGAAACATTTGTGCCGGAGTCGTTGGGTATACCACCTGCATATTGTCCTCGGCGCACAATTGCAGGTAGCGCTCGAGTCGCGCAGAGGAGTGCTCCGGACCCTGACCGTCATAGCCGTGCGGCAAGAACATTACCAGTCCGCAGAATCGCCCCCATTTCTCTTCACAGGACGCAATGAATTGATCGATCACGACTTGCGCCCCGTTGGCAAAATCACCGAACTGCGCTTCCCAGATGATCAAGGCCTTGGGCTCGGCGCTTGCGTAGCCATATTCGAAGGCCAACACAGCTTCTTCGGAAAGCGTCGAATTGATCACCAGAAAGTTGGGCTGGTCGACCGACAGATGTTGCAGCGGCAGAAAGGTATCTCCCGATTTCTGATCATGGATAACGGCGTGGCGATGGAAAAAAGTCCCGCGGCCGCTGTCCTGGCCAGAAATTCTCACGCCCGCCCCCTCACTCAGCAGTGCGGCGTAGGCGAGATTTTCCGCGAATCCCCAATCGATCGGCCTTTCGCCGAGTCCCATCGCCAGGCGATCGGCGGTGATTCTTTTTACGGCGCGGTGCAATTCGAAGCTTTCGGGAACTTCCGTCAGTTTACGGGTCAGATCTTCGATCATTTTGCGGCTGATGGCGGTGCCGGCTTCGTCGCGCCACGTCGTGCCGCGATAGGGTTCGTAATCGATCCCAAACTGCTTGTCGATTACGTTTGCGTACGGTCGTGAGACCACAGCATTGTCGTCGAGAGAGGCGATGTATTTTTCGCTCATGTCCTCTTCGTCGCCCGGCTCGATAATCGCTTCGTCTATCAGCTTATCGACATAACGTTTGAGCACGCCCGGATGGTTGCGAATATGTTG
Organism: uncultured Enterobacteriaceae bacterium; assembly: GCA_964523765.1. Classification (GTDB taxonomy): domain Bacteria; phylum Pseudomonadota; class Gammaproteobacteria; genus UBA11873. The sequence continues at coordinate 15,523 of CAZFZX010000045.1, read as the reverse complement.
GTACATGAGCGGTTGCGTGGCGGCGGGTTCGTCGGCCTCGCTGTGGCCGTGTTTGCGATAACAGATCAGGTCTATGACGACGTCCTTGTTGAACGCCATACGGAAATCCAGCGCGATACGGGCGATCATGGCGACGGCCTCGGGGTCGTCGCCGTTAACGTGGAATATCGGCGCCTGGACAATCTTCGCCACGTCGGTACAGTACAACGTCGATCGCGAATCCAGCGGGTCGCTGGTCGTGAACCCGATCTGGTTATTGATGATGACGTGGACGGTTCCGCCGGTGGAGTACCCGCGGGTCTGTGACAGGTTGAACGTCTCCATCACGATACCCTGGCCGGCGAACGCGGCATCGCCGTGGATAATCAACGGCAACACCGAATTTCGCTCGACGTCTCCGCGCCGGTCCTGTCGGGCGCGGACCGACCCCTCGACGACCGGGTCTATAATTTCGAGGTGAGACGGGTTGAAACCTAGCGTCAGGTGGACCGGACCGCCGGGTGTTTCGATGTCCGAAGAATAACCCAGGTGGTATTTGACGTCCCCGGATCGTGCCTCGCGCCGTCGGTCTTCGAATTCGTCGAACAGCTTCGAAGGATGTTTGCCGACAATGTTGACGAGAACATTCAATCGGCCACGGTGGGCCATACCGATAACGATCTCCTTGACCCCCTGGCGGCCGCAGTCGGCGACCAACTGATCGAGCAGCGCGATGGCCGACTCGCCGCCTTCCAGTGAGAAGCGTTTCTGACCGACGTATCTTTTGTGCAGGTACTCTTCGAGGGCGGTCGCGGCGACCACCCGACCTAAGATATGACGCTTTTTCTCAGCATCGAATTCCGGCACCCCGCGCGAAGGTTCGAGTTGCTGTTGGATCCAGCGCTTCTGCGCGGTATCCACGATGTGCATATATTCGGCGCCGATGGTACCGCAGTAGGTGCCGCGGACTATGGTGAGGATCTCACGCAGCGTCGCTTCGTCCGGTCCGTGTAAGGAGCCGGTATTGAATAACCGATCCATGTCGCTTTCCGCCAACCCGTGGTAGGCGGGGTCCAGCTCCGGAACATGCGGGCGTTCGTGCTGATTCAGCGGGTCCAGGTTCGCCTGGCGATGGCCGGTGAACCGGTAAGAATTGATCAGCTGCAGTACGGACACCTGTTTGCCGGGGTCGGTGCCGGCAGTTGCCTCCCGTACGGCGGCCGTCCCGGCATTGGCGGTTCGTGCGTGCTGGAGCATGCGCTGGCGCGTGCCGGCGTGAGAGATGTCTCGAACGCCTGGCGTCGACTGGTCTTGCAATCGGTCAAAATAGCCTTGCCACTCGGCGGAGACAGAATCGCGGTCCTCGAGATAGGACTCGTAAAGATCCTCTATGAAACCGGCATTGCCGCTAAACAGACACGACGAAGGCTGCATCTTCTCCACCCGAATTCATGTTCGGAACACGGTTTTAGAATCACCGCAAATAAGTAGCTCAGCGAGTACCTGGCTCTAATCGGCCGATATCGCCAGATCTTTGATCAACCGCCGAATAAAGTCACTAATAAATTCAATAATTTCACCGGAGTAACCGATCAATTTCAAAAATTTGTCGGCATCCTCCCGCGTCGGCGCCCCGGATTTGAACGAGTCTTGGCGACGACACATGCACAAATGCGTCGTCGGAGCAACTTGCTGAGCTAATATCGGGGACGTTATTCTAGCCAGCCGGGCGGGGGCCGGGATGGGGGCGGGAGACCGTAGATCTTCCGATCAAAGCGCGAAGAACATTAGTCGTTGCCGGTGTCAGGCGCGGCTGCGGGCCTGCCTCAAATCGATAAGCTTTTTACGTTTGTGCCCCCGGTTGCGGCTGGTCGGAACCGGCTGGCGCGGTGAGCGCCGCGTCCGTTAAACGACGAATTCTCGAAAGAATAGAGGGTGTTATGAACAAACGCACCGTTACGATCACTGATAATAAGACCGGAAAGTCGTGCGAATGCCCCGTGCTCGAGGGACGCTACGGCGCGCCCGTCATCGAGATCGGGAAACTGTACAAAGAGCTCGGCATGTTTACGCTGGATGTCGGCTTCGGGGTCACGGGCAGTTGCCGTAGCGCGATCACCTACCTCGATGGGGAAGAAGGCGTTCTCCTGCATCGCGGGTATCCGATCGAACAGTTGGCTAAGAACTCCTCGTTTCTGGAGGTTGCCTATCTTCTGATCCGAGGTGAGCTTCCCAACCAGCAGGAAATGGAGGATTGGGAACGCGCTATCAAAATGCACGGCATGACCCACGAACATCTGCATCGTTTTTACTCCGGGTACAGATACGACGCCCATCCGATGTCGGTGTTGACCGGCGTCGTAGGGGCCGTCGCCTCTTTCTACCACGACGGCATGGATATCTATGATCCGAACGAGCGATTCATAACGGCGCGCCGGATAATCGGGAAAATGCCGAATCTGGTGTCGAAAATTTACCGCTACCAGTCCGGGCTTCCGTTCGTTTATCCCAATAATTCCCTCAACTACGTTGAGAACTTCATGTCCATGATGTTTTCGTGGCCGACCGAACCTTTCGAACTGAATCCGACGGCCGTTCGAGCATTGAACCTGCTTCTCATCCTCCATGCCGACCATGAGCAGAACGCGAGTACGTCGACCGTACGCCTGGCGGGCAGCGCCGAAAGCAATCCATTTGCATGCGTCGCCGCCGGGATCGTCACGCTATGGGGCAGGTCGCACGGCGGCGCGAACGAAGCCGTGATTCACATGCTCGAAGAAATCGGCGATGCCAAAAACATCCCCAAGTTCGTAGCTCGCGCCAAGGATAAGGATGACCCGTTTCGCCTGATGGGGTTCGGGCATCGGGTATACAAGAATTATGATCCGCGCGCCATGATAATCCGGCAGGCCTGCCACGAACTACTCGACGAGATGAATCTCAATCAACCGTTGTTCGAAATCGCGATGGAATTGGAGAAGTTGGCGCTCGATGATGAATATTTCATCGAACGTAAGCTCTACCCTAACGTCGATTTCTATTCCGGGTTGATCTACCAGGCGTTGAATATTCCCAAGAGTATGTTTACTCCTATGTTCGCTTTGGCGCGGTCGGCCGGCTGGATCGCGCAATGGATGGAAATGATGGGCGACGAAGATTTTCGCATCGGGCGGCCGCGGCAATTGTATATCGGCGCGGAAAAACGGGATTACGTTCCCATCGAAAAACGGGCGTGAGACGCCGGGCTTCACAAACGACGAATCGACAACAAAGGCTCTTGAATCCATGAAATCACCCGCACGCATAACTGTGACCGGCGCCGCCGGCCAAATCTCCTATTCGCTGTTGTTTCGGATCGCCGCCGGAGAGATGCTCGGCGCCGATCAGCCGGTCATTTTGCAACTCCTGGAAATTGCACCGGCCATGAAGGCTCTGGAAGGCGTCGTTATGGAACTCGACGACTGCGCGTTTCCGCTCGTGGCGGGGATTGAAACGAGCGACGACGCCAGCGTCGCATTTAAGGATGCCGATTTCGGTATGCTCGTTGGCGCCAGGCCGCGCGGGCCTGGAATGGAACGGGCCGATCTCCTAGAAGCGAACGGCGGGATCTTCAAGGTCCAAGGTAAGGCCATCAACGATAACGCGAACCGCGATATCAAGGTTGTGGTAGTCGGTAATCCGGCGAACACGAACGCCTGGACGTGCATGAATTGTGCGCCGGACATCGATCCGCGGCAATTCAGCGCGATGACCCGACTCGATCATAATCGAGCGTTGGCACAGCTCGCGCAGCAAACCGGTAACACGGTATCGGACCTTCGGCGCGTCACGATCTGGGGGAACCACTCCACGACCCAATATCCCGATTTGAGCCACGCAACGGTAGCCGGGAAAGCCGCCCTGGATACGGTTGATCGCCATTGGTACGAAAACGAGTACATACCGAGCGTGGCGAAACGCGGTGCGGCCGTCATCGACGCGCGCGGTGCCTCGAGTGCGGCGTCCGCCGCGAATGCCGCATTGGAGCATTTGCGCGATTGGGTTGCGGGAACGGGCGGCGACGATTGGACGAGTATGGGTGTCCTGAGCGACGGGAGCTACGGTATCGAAGCCGGGTTGATCTACTCGTTCCCCGTAAGAACTGCCGGCGGGGTCTACGAGATTGTTCAGGATCTCGCGATCGACGAATTCAGCCGCGAGCGGATGCGCGCAACCGAGAACGAATTGAAGCAAGAGCGAGAGGCGGTGCAGAAAATGCTCCTGTAGGTACCTTCTGGAATGTCCAGGAGCAGGGTGGCTCCGTCCTACCCTATATCGGCAAGCTTGGATTTTGTAACGGGAAGACGACGATCGTGATCGATAACGAGGGATTCCGGGCTAACGTCGGCATCGTCTTAGTCAACGATCGCGGGCAGGCCTTCTGGGGCCGGCGCATTGGAATGTCGGCGTGGCAGTTTCCGCAAGGCGGGATCCAGCAAGACGAAAGCCCTAAAGTCGCGATGTTCCGCGAATTGGAGGAAGAAGTCGGCTTACGTTCGCATCACGTCGAGGTCATCGGCTGTACGCAAGGATGGTTGCGCTATCGCCTGCCCGAAAAATACATCCGCCATCACCAGAAACCGGTATGTATCGGACAGAAACAGAGATGGTTCGTGTTACGCCTCGATGCCGCCGAGGAGCAAGTCGACCTCAATCAAGCCGTACAGCCGGAGTTCGATGATTGGCGCTGGATTGATTATTGGGATCCCTTGCGTTTCGTGGTCTCTTTCAAACGCGAAGTGTACCAACAGGCATTGCGCGAACTTGCCCCGCTCGTCCGCGAAATCACCAAAGGTCACGTCCCTCTCAGTCCCCGCTAGAGGCAACTGAGATCCAAGCGAGAAACCGCCGGAGACACTTTGCTACGGTCCGAGCCTCGCGGCAATTCCGGTAATCGGTCCGACTATTAGTGCCGGCAGGCGTTGTTCGGCTGGTGCGAATTTCAGGTTAGCCGCCTGCTTTTCGAATGGCCAATTCAGGCAGGATTTTTCGTGCCGCGCGGCTGCGTATCCGTTTCGAGAATGCGGTCGCGAAGTCCGATCCGAAACCCATGGCGGTGATTGACGCTTCGAGGTCCGTCAGCTTGTTCTGGCACTTCCCCATCGCGAAATCGGCCGCCTGCCGGATATCGGGAAAATCGCCCACGCTGGAAACGGCGTGGGAGTAAATGCAGTTATCGTATTTCGACGCAGTCCTCATTATGTCCATCCGCTCCTCGGGGCTCATGTCGCCAGGCGACCGAGCCCCTGTTGCCACGCCTTCGCCGAGCGTACAAACGGGCATTGCGAGGATAATGAGTGCGGCCAGAAAATATCGGTTCATTGATCGTTTCCCGTCTCGAATTCGGCCCGTTCGATGACCCATCTTTGCGTTCGTCCGCCGACGCGCGTACAGCCGAGTGCGACCCCCTCGCCCGCCGGTTCCGCGGTCCCGGTCGCGCGGCCGCGTTGCCGTACATCGACAAAATAGCGAATGAGTCGAAAACGGATTTTCTGAGTGGGGTGCGAATTGCGCAATACCTGCAGTTTGCCGCCTTCGCTCAGGTTATGGCATTTGCCGTCGATTTGAGTCTCAAATGCGAGGAAAGATTCCGGTAGTTCGGTTGGTTCGCTTGCCGGGGCGGCGGGCAGCGGCAAGGTCGCGAAGATTACCGTGAGGCCGATTACGGTCGACCGAGGCGTACGACGTGTCTTGTTTAGCATACGGTATTTTACCCCGGATCCGCTTTGCCTACCGATCCAAAGCGGTGTCGTTCTCCCCTTGTTCACGGTTACTCACAGAAACTGTGGATAACTATGTGGGTTAAAGTCGGATACTTCGCCTTTTTTGCCGTTTACGCGGGTGGAAACGTTAGATTGGCTGATTTTTGTGCAGTTTTATTAATTCTTTAAAAAACATATAGTTAGATGGAGTGCCGCGCCGGGTGCCGAAAACAAACCGGGTTGGTCCATAATCGGAGGGAGGAATCCGAAGGTGTGTGCATAACAGTTCGTTTTTGGGCGATATAGAGCTTGATTTTGACCGGAAACTATGGGCCGGAATCGTCCCCGATCCGCGGCCCGATCTCGGAAGTTTAGTGTTTTCATCCGCTTACATGAGTTTTCTGCGACTAGCTGTATATTCGACCGGGAAGATACCTCCTCGTCGGACCACCGCTTCGGCTCGGACTCAGGTGGCGCGTTATACTGGCGCGAGCGCCGTCTACAAAACCGGATCATCGAAGCGGACTGGGTAAGACCTATGCAGGAATCAGGGACAGGTGCCGGCCGCTCCACCCGAACTTTCATCCTGACCTCGGGTCGCAGCGGGTCGTCTCTCCTGGGAGCCATACTGGCTGACGCCGGAGCGGATTTTGGCCTCAGCGTGCCCGACGACTGGGACCCTCGCAGCGGGCAGATGGAGGGCACCGCCATCAGGCGGGCCGCGCATCATTATCGGCGTGCTTTCGATATCAGCGAAGGTAGGAAATACGTGTTGTCGCCGGCGCTGGAAACTAAATTTCGTCTGCGCCGTGGACGACGGCACTTGAAACGGGCTTTGGAAGAGAGCCAATTCCTGAAAATCGGCGATTTGGATCTCGTAGTCCAACCGAGTTTTAAACTGGGATACGAACCCCGAGTTATCCTGAGCTATCGTCAGTTCGAATGTAATCTGCCGAGTTTGCTAGTCGGACGTACCCACGTCGGGCCGGATGAGCTGGCGCGCGAATATGTACGCATCTATCGGCAAGGTCTGTCGTTGTTGCGAACGTTCGGCGGGTGCGTCGTTGAATACAACGAACTGCAGGACGCTCAAGCGGGCGGATGGGCTGAAGCCTTGGCGGCGATAACGGGGCTCGATCGGTCCGCGTTGATGGATAGTCGACAACGGCGGCTCCGAGGGCCGGCCGACCCGCTGATTGAGGAGCCGATTTATGGGGAAGCTTATCGGGTATACGAGGCGATGCGTGGGCTGAGCGGCCGCGCGGTCGAACCGTCGCGGCAGGTCGTGCGGGCTAGGGATCCGGTTTAGGAACGATCCCGGTCAGCGAGGCCCGCGCCGAGATCTCGATCCAGTTACCGTCCGGGTCGCAGACGAAACCGTAGCGGGCGACCCTCCCGTGGGAGATGGGTGCCCGCCCGAGGTGTCCGCCGCGGGCGACAATCTGGTCGCAAGCCTCGTCCGCATCGAATATCTGTACGGTCAGATAACGAAAAGCGGGGCCGATGAAGTCATCTGTCTTGCTGCCTCCGGGGCCTTCCTCGACGAACATGAGACTGTCGCCGCACCGGGCAGAACGCGGGCCGGCGCTTTCGAACTCCATCGGGCCCAGATAGAAATCCATCATCCGCGTTGGCTCGGGCGTCCTTACTGTGATCCCGATCCCGACGATCCCGCTCGTGCCCGGCGGGACCAAGCGTACCGTGTCGCCATCGGGATGCCGGCCGTCCCACACCGCCGCGCCGGCTCGGGCGAGCGTCAGCCCGGTATAACCCGACGGCGGTTGGGGAGCTAGCGGCGCCGGAATGTGATTGACTTTGATAACGGAATCATGCGCATCGTAGCGGTGCTGTACCCAACCGTTCCCGAGGTCGAGTTCGTGGTCGAGTCGCAAGCCCACCACCTCACTCCAGAACGCGCGATGGCTGGCGATATCGTTGGTAAACAAACCGATATCGAGATGCGGTTTGGCGAGGCGCATCAGCTGGCTAACAAGTCGAGGGCGTCGTTGTCGATCGCCTGATAGGCGCCGCCGTTGATCATCTGCATAAACATGCGATCACCGCGTTCGGTTTGTTTCACGATCACGGTCGCGGCGATGATCACCGCGAGCACGGCGAAACTGTAATGACGATAATCGCTCATCAGATGATCGAAACTGTAGTCGAGAACCCCGTTGGCGATCAGCTCGTCGTGGTATAGGTGCAGGAGTTCTGCTTCGTGAACTCGCCGGGTTTCGCGATCAAAGACCCCGCCGAGGAAATAAGCGACGTCCATGCCGCTGCCGAGAAAATTACTCGTTTGCCAGTCGACGACGGCAACGCGATCGCCGCCGAAGAGCATATTGTCCGGCCGAAAGTCGTTATGCGAATAGCACTTCGGCAGGTCGCGGGGCGCGTTCCAGGCCGCATGAGACTGGATGAATTTGTCGCAGACCTTGAGCACCGCGGGATCTAAGCGATCCGCATAGGTTTTCTCGAAGTGTTCCCACGAACTTTCCATCAGCTCGGTGGTGTAGAAACCCTGCGCGCCTTCGGGCACGTATAGCCAATCCTGCGCCATCAGTTCGGTATCGTTCCAGAATGCGGCGTGCAGTTTGGCCGCTTCCGCCAGGGCGAGTCGGGCATCGGCCAGAGAGCAGCCGCGCATCTGGTCGCCCGGCTGTGCCGGCGCCATGTCTTCGAGCAGCAGGACGAAATCCCGCGTCTGTTCGTCCATTTCGGCGACATATACGGCGGGCGTTTTGATGACGGCGCGATGTGCCGCTTCGCGGTAAAACATGACCTCGGCGCGGTAGAAGCCCATGTCTTTCCCGGTCGTGCTCGCGACCTCGTTGTCCGAAGGAAACTTTCCTACCAGCGAACTCGGCGCGTCTGCCGGTACCGGGCCCGCGTATTCGATATGAAACCGCCGGGTTTCGCCTAACTGGCCTGTGCCGACGTTTTCCGTTTCAAGCCCCGACACCGACGCATCGACACCGCTGTTGCGCAGCGCTTGTGTCATCCAGGCGGGCGTTACTCCGCTCGGTGAAACGACCCGGATCTTTGGCGTCATGACGATAGATTCTGTCTGGCGTTAATGGACGGTTGCTCGACTCCGCCTAATTACTTTACGCGAGGATTGCGCTCACGCCTTCTCGTCGCCGCTCATCACCCGTTCGGCCCATTCCTCGACCGTAATGTTGCCGCTGCGCTCCACTCTTTCCAGTTCGTGGGGGCGCAGCACATCCTGCATACCGTCAATACGCTTCCACTCGCACAGTGGCGTTTCGTCCTCGCCACGCGGGACGTACCTTGAAGCGCCCACCTTTTGGTAACGGTGCACATAGCGCGGGCAGTTCTGCCACAGTTCGGAAAGTGTCACCCGAACCACGAGTTCCGCTTCCTTCCAGGCGTCGCGCATGTCGTCATCGACGCTGACCGTCGCCGAGCCCTGAACGCGGACGCGGTGCGGTTTCTCGAAATCGATGAACAAGAGACCAACCTCGCGGTTCTGGCTTATATTTCCGGTCGAGTAGTGCATGCCGTTACCGTCGTAACTGGGAAACGCGAGGGTGTTTTCATCGATGACTTTCACAAAACCCGGATCGCCGCCTTTATAGGAGACGGTGGGTCTGCCCCGGTGATCGATGCTGGACAGGAAAAACATATCGCGCGCCTCGATGAAAGCTTTTTCTTCCGGTCCGAACTCCGTTTTTATAGCGATTTCCTCAATACGATCCGCCATGCGGCGGCTATCGAATTGGTCCTGGAATGCGCGGTGCTGATCACCGTAGATTCGACTCATGTAACTCTCCTCTTAATGTTCGCGCTTAACATAGATGAGAAACTGGACCGCAGCAAGCCTGCACCGACGCTATGCGGATCAGTTTCCGCCAAACACAGGCTTGCGCTTCTCGTTGAATGCGTTCACGGCTTCTTGGTGATCCTTCGTCATATTCGTCAGTGCCTCGTAAGGCAGACTGGCGTCCATGAGCTCCGCCGCGATCTTGCGGAGCGGAATGTTCGCGGTGACTTTGGTGTAGCGGATTGCTTTGGTCGCTCCCTGCGCCAAGCGATCGGCGATTTCAGTCGTTTTTGCATCGAGCGCGTCCGCCGGAACCAGATGATTGAACAGTCCATATTTGTCGGCTTCCGCCGCCTTGAGCATGTCGCCGAGCATCAGGAGTTCCTTGGCTTTGTTAAAGCCGATGAGCTGCGGCCAGATCACGCAGCCGCCGTCGCCGGCGACCAGACCCATGCACACATGTGGATCACCGATCAACGCCTTCTCCGAGGCGATGACGATATCGCAAAGCAACGCGATCGTCGCGCCGAGCCCCGCGGCCGCACCGTTCAAGCGGCAGACGATCGGTTTTTCGAGTTCCAGTAAGCCAAAAACGATCGCTTTTGCCTCGGGCAACAGACGCTCGAATTCGTCGGGTTCATCGATCGTGTTTTGGAACCACGCGGTATCGCCCCCGGCGCAAAACGCCCGACCCGCGCCCGTCAATACGATGACGTCACTGTCCGGATCCTTCTGCAGGTCATAGAAGAGGCTGGCCATCTCACGATGCATGGTGGCATTCACCGCGTTGAGCTGATCCGGTCGGTTGATGATTGCGGTTAGCACCTTCCCGCGGCGCTCAAACCGTAATGTCTGGTAGTCGTCAAGATTCATCGTTAGCGCTCCAAAGTTTTTCAGTTCTATTTTATATCTCGATCCCGTGCCCGGGGTGACGGTGACGATGCACGGCCGCCCTTATTCCCAAACTGATCGACAATTTGGAACAGCTACTTAGCTACTGTCGACGTTGGGCGGCAATACGATCCGCGTCGCTCTGATACTGCGGGCTGGTGTCGCGCGGCGCGCGCGTATCACCCGTCCGCGAATCGGTCGCTTCTTTCTTCCAGCCGTCGCTGTCAGACCAACGGTAGTCGAGATGTACGATGCTGCCGGGCGTGGTTACCGACTCGAATGCTCTCAGGGCGTCGCGCACGACCGCGCGCTGGTTGTCCGGGTCGAACGGTCGTCCGACCGTATGGCCCAGCGGATAGTCGACGAACACGCCGCGCGGCGGGTTTCCTGCTTCGATGATATCGAGCGCGCTCGCGATACATACGGTCGCTATGCCGTTCGCTTCGAGATGTCTTGCGATCAGACACACGGTCTGATGGCACACGGGTCACATCGGTACAAGGAGGACCGTGTCGACGGCCTGGGATGTCAATTGTTCATGGAGTTCGGGGATCAATTCTTCGCGTACCCGCCGCTGCGAATAGATCCCGCCCATGCACGAAAAGAGGGCAGGCGCGAGTTCTCCGATCAAACCTTCGGCTTCCGCGTCGCGCAGCGCGTCGATCGGCAGGATGCAATTCGGATCCTTGCGCGGATTATCAAGGTAGTTTTCGGTAATGTGCGAAAAATGGACTTGGTCCGCCGGGGTACCCTTGGGAATGGACCTGATCGACGTGTCGTCTTTATAGTGATACGCAACCTGGCCGACGACGTATGCGCCGGATGTCGACAACACGCCCAAGCGCGATTCCGCGAGCGGTTTCAAGGGCTGAAAAGCGGGTGGTTCGTCCGCGTGATACCAACGGTAGGGTGTGTATCCGAGCTGTTCATAGCGCTCGGTAATCGAGGTCATGTACTGGACTGTCATCTCTTGCGTTTCCCGCCTTAGGGAACCTCTGATCAATTCATGGAACGTCGCCTTGCGCCCAAAATCGTCCCGGTCTGCGTTGCGGCGCTTGCCAATAGTCCCTGCTATTACCTTCGCGCCGCGCCTTGACCTGAACAATTTTGGGCGGCAACTCGACTGTCCCAGAATGAATCAGAGGTTCCTTAGTTTTGTGTGACGAATGTCAAGAGTTTAGGATATCTCGTGCGGGTGGGCTACCAGAACTACCTGTTATGCCGTTCCGCAATCGATAGAGGGCGAGTCGTTCGAGGGTTTCGCGGATCGCAATTGGAATGGGCGGTAAGCTAGGGAGGTTTTAGCCTTGACTGATTCGTTGGCAACGGCGCAGGTAGCATGGCCGATGATCACCGTCGGCGCGTTTCTGCTGCTTGGGTACGCGGCCCACGTGTTCGGAAGGCGCGCGCACGTTCCGCGCGTGACGCTGCTTCTGTTGGTGGGTGTGGCGTTGAGTCCGAACGCCCTCGGTGTGATCCCAGAAGGCGTCGCCGAGTGGTTCCCTCTTGCCTCCGAGGTTGCCCTCAGCATGGTCGGGTTCATGCTCGGAGAACGCTTCCTGGCGAAGCGTATCCGGGAAATCGGAAAACTCGTCATCGTGGTTTCCGTGGCGGAATCCGTATGCGCCGCGCTGGCCGTTTTGGTGGGCTTGCTCATCGTCGGCGTACCCATCGAAATGGCGCTGATACTCGCCGGCATCGCGCCCGCGAGCGCACCCGCGGCCACGGTCGATGTCGTGCGCGAAGCTGGAGCGTCCGGTCCTCTGACGGACTGCGTACTCAGCGTCGTGGCGATCGACGACGTCTACGGTATTCTGTTGTTCAGCTTGCTGCTGGCCGCCTCGCAGGCGCTCCCCGGCGATTCGTTTTCGTGGCAGATACTCATGCAGGCGAGTTGGGAAATCGTCGGCGCGATCGGCCTCGGCGCTCTCATTGGAATACCGATGGCCTGGGTATCCGGCCGCGCCCGCCCGGGCGAACTCACCCTCGTCGAGACCCTGGGTTTTGTGCTGCTGTGCGGCGGGATCGCGACATTCCTCGACGTTTCCTACTTGATGGCCTCGATAACGCTCGGGGCGTTCGTCGCCAATAGGGCCAAGCATCACGAGCGACCGTTTCACGCAATAGAAGGTATCAGTCAGCCGTTTCTCGTTGTCTTCTTTTTGCTGGCCGGTTTCGAATTCGATGCGTCGCAGTTCACATCGTTTGGGTTGGCCGGCATAACTTACGTATTTGCTCGATCGATCGGTAAGCTCGGCGGGGGCTACCTGGGAGGGTGGCTCGCGGGTGCCCCGGCCGAAGTAAGGAGGTACGTTGGGTGGTGCCTATTGCCGCAAGCCGGCGTCGCGCTCGGGTTGGGTCTTTTAGCCGCACAGAGATCCCCGCACAACGGAGCGGCGATATTGTCGCTGGTCGTCGGCACCACGTTTCTGTTCGAAATACTCGGTCCAATCGCGACGCGGATCGCGTTACGTTCGGCCGGCGAGATTCCGCCCGTGTCCGAAGAAGGTTGACGGGCGTTTTCTTGGTCAGTTCTTCAGGAAATCTGCAACCAGACGGTTGAACTCGTCAGCTTTTTCCCATTGGGCCCAATGACCGCACTGGGGAAATACGTGAAGGCGCGCGCGGGCGATCTGTTTGAGCAACAAGAACGCACTATCGAATGGCACCACCCGGTCCTCGCGGCCCCAGACGATGAGCGCTTCATGCGGAAGTTGATCCAGCGGTTCGCGCCAGAGTTCTTCCAGCGGTAACTTGCCTCGCCATTTGATTGGCGGGTTTTTCACGGTCTCCGGATCGAGGCTCGCCTAGTAGCGTTCTTCGAGTAATTCTTCGGTCATTTCCGACTTGTCGTAGACCATGACGTCGATAAACGCGCGCAGCTTCTCGCGCGACGGGCCGTCCCCTTCGTAGTACCCGAGTAGTCGCGCAATTCCCTCGGTCGGCATCGGGGTGAATGTCGGTACGCTGCCGCCAGGACCCATCAGCACGAACTTGTCCACCCGGTCCGGGTAGTCGAGGGCGAATTTGAGCGTTGTGCCGCCGCCCAGCGAATTGCCGACCATGTGCGCCTTGTCGATCCCGAGGGCATCGAAAAAATCGCGCACGGCGCCGGACAAATAGGTGAACAGCTTGTCGTGTGGAATCGTTCGCGACGATTTTCCGAACCCGGGCAGATCGATGACCAGCACCCGGAAGTTTTGCGCCAGCGCGTCGACGTTACGACGGTAGTTGCTCCAACCGCTCGCGCCCGGTCCGCCGCCGTGGATCAGCAATAACGGCGTGCCGGTGCCGGCTTCGTTGTAATGGAAGCGTAGATCGCCGGCGTCCGCATATTTGCTGGTCGTTTCTTCGGTAAAGCCCATGGTGTCCCCTTGTTGTTTGCGTGTTGCGCGGCCGCCGGCGTCAGGGGCCGGCCACCCGGTGGTGCCCCCACAAGCTGATGCCGTCGTATTCCTTCAACTGCCAGGTGCTGTCGTCGATCTCGAGACCGCCCCAGCCGAACTCTACCTCGAACCCGGAGGGCGTAAACAGGTAGAACGACACCATGTGGTCATTGGTGTGCCGCCCCAATGCCGATGCCAGCGGGACTTCCCTACTTGCGGCGATGTCGAGCGCCCGGCCGACGTCGTCCAGGCTTTCGGTCAGCAGCATGAAATGATGGAGTTTTTTGGGTAGCGGCGCAGGCACGATCGCGAGCGTGTGATGGCGCGGGTTGCAGTGAAAGAAAGTCGCCGTCATGGTCGCGTCCGGCCCCGCGCTCAGATGAATGTGGTCACTCAGCAACAGGCCCAGTTTGTTTCGATAGAAATCGAGTTTGGCGTCCGGGTCCGACGTTCCCAAAGCAATGTGGCCGAACCCCTGATCTCCGGTGACGAAACCCGAGACGCCTGCTGGTGATTGGAATCCGCCGTTGCCGCTGCGTGCCGGGCCACAATAAATCTCGGTCCGGATGCCGTCCGGATCCTCGCAGTAAATGAGTTTTTCGACACCGCGAGCGGATACCTCTTCGGTGCTGCCGGCAGCGACGGTCTCCCCGGCGGCGCGTAATCGCTCGGCCATCCCTTCCACCTCGGCCGCGTCGTCGACTTCCCACCCGGCATACAGGATGTCGTCCTCCCCGCTCGGGTGGGCGACGATCCGGGCGTCGTGGTCGTCCATGGTGAACCGCACCGGGCCGTCGCTGGCTCGTTGCGTCGTCGCGAGTCCGAGTACGTCGTTCGCGAATTCTTCCCAAGCCGCCATGTCGCTGACGCCGATACCCAGATATCCAAGCGCTTTAACCCGTGTCATGAAATTCCTCCCTCCGATTATCCAAAACGGGCCGGCAGGTCCGCGCCGCCGGCCGGTTGCGTTAGCCCGCGGGCCCCGAACCCGCCGTCGCAATTGATAATGCTGCCGGTTGCGGTACCGCCGTTCGCGTCCGAGGCGAGCAGCACGTAGTAGCCGGCGTAGTCCGCCGGCGATGCCACCCGAGGCAGCGGCAGCGTCGCCGCGATCAGGTCGTCGAGCGGCAACGACGACATCGCCTGGCCGTCGAGACCCAGCGACTTGGGGCCGGTGAGGTCGGTGCGGATCGCTCCGGGCGCGACGCCGTTCACCCGTACGTGAGGCGCAGTCTCGTAGGCTAGTTGTTTCACGAGACCGACGACGGCGTGTTTTGCCCCCGTATACAAGGGACCGCCGCCCGCGGGGTAAAAACCGGCGTTCGAAACGGTGAAAATCATGTTGCCTTTGGCTTTGACCAGCGCGGGCAGCGCCGCTTTCGCGCCCAGTAAATAGCCTTTGACGTTGATCCCGAACACTTCGTCGAAGGCCTCCCCGATCCGATCGTCGGGCAAGTCGACCAGCGCGGTCGAATAATCCCAAACCGCGGCGTTGGCGACAAAAATATCGAGTTTGCCGTGACGCGCCACCATCGCCTCTACCGCCGCCCGGTTGTCGCCGAGGCTGCGTACGTCGCCGATCGTTGCGACGATGCGTCCCCCTGATTCGCCGGCCACGGCGAGCGCAGCCTGTTCGGAGATATCCAGGATCCCGACCTCGGCGCCTTCCGCCAGGAAGCGCTCGGCGACGGCGCGCCCGAGACCGGCCGCGCCGCCCGTGATCAGCGCCGATTTACCCTCTA
>CAZFZX010000044.1:0-23911 GCA_964523765.1 uncultured Enterobacteriaceae bacterium | reverse complement strand
CGAGCAAGCGTCGGCAATACAGAAAAAGATCGAGGGACGCCGCGAGGCTTTTGAAGAGTACGAAGTCGCGATCCGCGAGGAGATCATCGAGGAAATCGACGCGCAGAACGTCGTCTCCCGCAATCGATACGGGGCACTGGTGCTGAACTCCGAAAACGTGGTCTTTATCGATATTGACGAGCCGCGGATCGGGTTTTGGAAGCGTTTGTTTGGAGACAAGAGCCTGACGAAGAAGGAGCAAATGCTGGAGATGATAGAGCAGCAGGCTTCACGCAGTGCATACGAAGGGCTCGGGTTTCGCGTGTACGAAACGCATTCCGGTATGCGGCTCATCGTCACGGGACGGAAGTTTGCTGCCGGGTCTGACGAATCCCGAAAACTCCTTCACGCGTTCAATTCGGATCCGCTTTATGCGATGCTTTGTGTCAAGCAGCAATGCTACCGGGTACGGCTTACTCCGAAACCACATCGCATACAACTAAAGGCCCATCGCGTTCACTACCCCCGAACCGACGAGGAACAGCAGGCAGTGGAGCAATGGATTGAAGGCTATGAGAAAGCGTCAGAGGGCTTTGCGAGCTGCCTGTTCGTCAAAGCCTTGGGCCGGCAGTCCCGCGGCGAAATCATCGAATACCACGACCGGATGACGGGTGCGCATACGTCGATGAAGCTTGCCTGACCGTTATCCCGACCTACGACCCGGTCGCATTCCCGAGGAGAAGGGGTAGGTCGGGTTAGGCGCGAGCGCCGTAACCCGACAAGATGGTTGCAATGTCGCATCAAGCGGGTTAATTCCGATCCCGAGCCGGGCGCGGGCCGACGCGACGATAGAATACCCAAATCCGTAACGATAAGAAGGCGCCGATATTGGACGACCGACGTTATTACGCGCTGGACGCGCTGCGCGGCACCATGATGATGCTGGGTATCGTGCTTCACGGCGCGAATTTCTATCTAGCGGCACCGCCGCCGACGATCCCTATTCCGACGGATCGGAATAACGCTTACGCGTTCGACGTCATATTTCACTTCATACACAGTTTCCGCATGCCCGTATTTTTCGTTATGGCCGGGTTCTTTGCTTCACTGCTCGTCGAGAAGCGCGGGCTCAAAGGAACTTATGCGAATCGAGCGAAGCGGATCCTGGGGCCGTTCGTCGCCGCGATGTTGACGATACTGCCGCTAACGGCGCTGTTCCTGATAAATTTCGTTTTAGCGGTGCGGTTTGGCACGCACGATATCCTACCGCAACTCGATCAACTACAGACGCTCGGCGAAGAAATGGAGGCAGCCGGCGTTCCTCTCGACGAGCCCTCTTCCGGACACCTGTGGTTTCTCTACTATCTACTGTATTTTTACCTGACAATTCCTTTGTGCCGATGGTTCGTCGGCGTTAGCCTCGTAAAGGAGGCGGCGTGCAGGCGGTTGGTTGGCTCACCCGGGCTTTTCCTGCTGCTCGGCGCCTATACCTCTATTACGTTGTGGCCCTTCAAAGGCGCACAGATACTCGAAGGCTTCATTTTCCTCAAGCCGCATGTGCCCTCCCTCATCTATTACTGGTTGTCCTTTGTAATGGGTTATTTCTTCCATTATTACCGGGAATTCCTGTCCATCTGCAGGGCGCGCGTAGGAAAATCGGCTGTGCTCGCGTTATTTCTGTTCCCGTTGAGCGTCTATCTCAGTACTCTCGAGTACAACGCCGTGGGTAACGTCACGCTAATCCATCTAGGCGCTACGATCGCTCACGGTTTTTGTACGTGGGCGCTTGTCTACCTCTTCATCGGGGTATTCTTGCGGTTCTTCGACTACGAGTCGCCGTGGACGCTTTACACGTCGCAGTCTTCCTATTGGGTCTATCTCGTTCACATGCCCGTCATCGCCGTCTGCGGCTGGTGGATGGTGCAATATGATCTACCTGCGGTCGTAAAATTCTTGGCGATCACGTCCGCGACAGCCTTGGTTTGTTTTACCAGCTACCACTACTTGGTGCAGCGGACTTGGGTGAGCGGCTTTCTGACCGGTCGGCGCTTCGATAGCGGATGGCCGTGGCGAGAGCCGCCGGTCGTCGGCCGGCGGCCGTAATCAATAATCGATCGGGGAGCGGCTGGCCGGCTAGATAACTGTTCCGCAATATCGATCACTTTCTAATTCGGGATTGACTGATGAACTTGATTACCGTCATGCCGGATTCAATCCGGCATCCAGTCAATAAAGCCGCCGCTTTCAGCAGCACATTTTCAACTGGATTCCTACTTTCGCAGGAATGACGATGAAGTTGAGGCGCATTTCGGATCAATTATCTAGCCGTCACTTCAGTTCGTTTCGGGCGTCTTTTCCGTTGCAGCAACGAGCGGTCCGATTTCCACTTCTTCCGTGGTTGCCAGTCCCAGCCCTTCGCAATCGTGCTCGCGACTTTCGCCGACCCACCGCACGACAGCCTCGAAATCCGTCGCTTTGTCCGGCCCTTCGAACCGCATTTCAAGCACGTCTCCCGGCGAAATCGGATCGGTGGGCTTCCATGCCGGAGAAAGAAACAACCCGGTCGGGGAGGCGTCCTTGATCTCGCCCTTTCGAACTCGATGGCCGTCCGTCCATTGGACCACCCATTGAACCGGGGTGCGTTGCTCGCTACGGTTATCTTGCGATTCGCTTGACTTGGTCATTAGGTACTCCAGGTGGTTGAGAATCCGGTGAGCCCTTTATATCGACCGATTCCGGCCTTGACTTTAAAACGGACAGCGACGGAACGTCGCCGCGCTCTCCTTTGGGCGTTTGCTGTTCTCGTGCGATCATGAACAGATCGATTCCGGATCGATCGGAGCAGGAGTAAACGCGGTCCGTCCCTGTTGCGAGGTATAATCCCGACGATTCGGCGTAAAGGGGTACCGTTCACCGGTACGTCCGGCGTTCGTCATAGAAACGAGAGGTCGTGCGACGGCGATGGGTATTTTTGAGATTGGCGCATTTCTTATCGGACTTTCCGCAATATTCGGTTACCTGAATCACAAGATTCTGCGCTTGCCCCACACCATCGGTTTGGTATTGATCGCACTGGCTGCGTCGGTGACCGCTATCGGCGCCGACTTCGTTTTTCCTACCGTGCAGATTTCGGGGCTGGTTACCGGCGTTCTACACCAGATCGATTTTCACGAGACTTTGATGCACGGCATGCTCAGCTTCATGTTGTTCGCCGGCGCGCTCCACGTCGATTTTTCAGCGTTCAGAGACCGTGCCAAAGCAATTGCCGTCATGGCGTCCGTTGGAACGCTCGTATCCACATTTGTGATCGGCGGATCCCTGTGGGCCGTGATGGGTTTGCTGGGGACCGAGGTGCCTTTCATCTGGGCCCTCGTGATCGGAGCGCTGATCAGCCCGACGGATCCGGTGGCGGTTCTGGGCCTGTTTAAAACCGTCAGCGTGCCGGAGTCGCTGGAAGCGAAAATGGCGGGCGAATCGCTCTTCAACGACGGTATCGGGGTCGTCGTATTCACGGTTGTGGTTGCGATCGCGGTGCAAGATGGCGGCCACGGGGGCGAGATGGGGGCGGTGGACATCATGCGGCTGTTCCTAATCGAGGCGGTCGGCGGCGCGTTGATCGGCTATATGGCGGGTTACGCCGGGTACCGCGCCATGTACCATATCGACGAGCACAACCTGGAAGTGATGATCACGCTTGCGGTCGTCATGGTGACCTACGCCGTTGCTATTCGCTTGCATATGAGCGGCCCCCTCGCGATGGTCGTCGCTGGGCTGCTGATCGGCAACGAAGGGATGAAATTCGCCGTCAGTGAGAACACTCGCGATCACGTCAAGAAGTTCTGGTCACTTGCCGACGAAATACTGAATTCGATCCTGTTCCTATTGATCGGGCTCGAAGTCCTGGTCATTGCCGGCAACGACGAGCATTGGATCGTCGCGTTCGTGGCAATTCCGATCGTGCTGGCGGCGCGCTGGTTGAGTGTCTTCATTCCCATATCGTTGCTGTCGCGCTGGGAATCATTTACTCGCGGCGCGGTGCCAGTCCTCACCTGGGGTGGTTTGCGGGGAGGGATTGCGGTTGCATTGGCGCTATCTTTGCCGAGAAACGAGTACAAGCCGCTTATCCTGAATATTACTTATGCGGTTGTCCTGTTCTCGATCATTGTCCAGGGCCTCACGGTGAAGGCGCTGGTCGAACACCTGATGCCCGGTGGCCCGGATACCCGGGAGCATCCTTAATCGAAGCCGAAATGAGCCGCAGCGGGCGTCGTCGCGAAAGCGTTGTCAGGCGTGCTGCAGTTCCCCGTTCATCTCCCGATCCTTGTGCGCAAGCGTCACCGTATTTTGACGTTTTCGCGCGGTGGCTTCCCGGAACAATCTTAAGCGGGGTTCAAGCCGGCCGAAACGCCGATTACGGTTTAGGGAGAGAGCACCGGATTCGATAGGCTGCGCGATGCATATCCATCGAAACCGACAGCGCGAATCGCCACCCGGCGCCGGCCATGAAGGTTCCCGTCGACGGCCCGATCTCGGGCCCTATCGCTCGGGATGTTTACAAATTTGTCTACGACAGCGAGCATACGGTTTTCCGATGGCGACCGATGCGCGACCGAAAAATGTATCGGACCCGGAGAACCCAAAATACCCGAGCTGCAAAAACAACCGACGGAGCTGAAAAAAAATGAGACCGATTGACTATTACGACCGGGGTGCGGCTGCACACCCTGAGCGGATTGCCCTGAGCGGCAACGGTATCGAATATACCTATGCCGAAGCGGTCCAGCGGTCCACGGGCTTTGCCCGCGGCCTGTACGCGGCCGGTTTTACCTTGGGTGAGGCCGTGGCCGTATTTGCGCCCAATGATCCCCGCGCAATGCTCGCGGTGATCGGCACCTTGCGCGCGGGCGGCGCCTGGGTCCCGGTCAACGTGCGCAATGCCGTCAGCACGAACGCTGCTTATATGAGCTATGTACGTACGCGCTGGCTGTTTTATCATTCGGCTGTCGCCGGACTCGTCGCGGAGTTGGTGCCGCAACTGCCGGATCTCAAAGGCGTGGTCTGTATCGATCAGGACGGATCGGAGCACCCGTCGCTCGACGAGTTCGTCGCCGCAGCCGGTGACGCCGAGATCCCGGATTGGGGCGATGCCTTCGGTAGTCCCGATCATCCCGTTTCGCTGTGGCCGACAGGGGGTACGACGGGACCTTCGAAGGGTGTCGTCATGTCGAACCGTGCATGGTGCACCATGGTCGAGATGGGCATGCACTATTTCGATATCGGCGAACCGCCGGTGCATCTGGCGGTCGCTCCGATCACCCACGCTGCGGGGGTCATGAACATGATGCTCGCGGGGCTGGGCGCGACCAACGTGATACTTCCCGAATTCGACGCGCTGGCGGTACTCGAGGCGATCGACAAACATCGGGTAACGCACGTGTTTCTACCGCCGACCGCTTACTATGCGTTGCTCGATCACCCTGATGTTCGGAACTTTGATTATTCGAGTATGCGCCAACTATTGGTCGCGGCCGCCCCGGTGTCGCCGGACAAGTTCAAGGCCGGGATCGAGATTTTCGGTCCCTGCATCTGCCAATGCTTCGGCCAGGCCGAGTCGCCGATGATCGTTTCCTGGCTGCCGCCGGACGTCGTCGTGGCAGCTACCGAGGGCGACCATCCCGAACGGCTGAAGAGTTGCGGGGCCCCGACGTCGGCGTGTCGGGTAGGGATCATGGCTGAGGACGGCAGCCTCCTGCCGGCCCACGAAAAAGGTGAGATCGTCGTGCGCGGGCCGCTGGTGACGCCCGGTTATTTCGAAAAACCGGAAGCCACCGCCGAAGTGCGTTCTCATGGCTGGCACCACACTGGCGATGTCGGTTACCAGGACGAAGACGGCTATCTTTATATCGTCGATCGCAAGAAGGACATGATCATTACCGGCGGATTCAACGTATTCGCCGCCGAGGTCGAGGCGCCGATCCTGGCCATGCCGCAGGTCACGGAATGCGCCGTCATCGGGGTGCCCGACGAAAAATGGGGGGAAACGGTGAAGGCCGTCATCGTGTTGAAAAGTGGTGAGGCGCTAACCGAAGAAGAGGTCCTTAGCTATTGCAAGGAAAAGCTCGGCGGCGTCAAGGCGCCGAAGTCGTTGGAGTTTTGGGACGAGATCCCGAAAACGCCAAATGGCAAAACCGACAAGAAAGCGATCCGCGCGCAGTTCTGGGACGACACCGGGCGGGCGGTCCACTAGCAGACGGCCCCGTTTCTGATTACTCGCGCGAAGGCGCGAAGGACGCCTTTCAGGTGCGGTCGATCTAGCCATCGCGATGCGCCCTCTCTCGAATACACGTCCTGCCGCTGACGTCGAGCTTCCAGTAGATATTCTTCTGTTCGGCATTACCGCCGGTGCCGATGACGGCTGACCGCGATGCCGCGACCCATCCCCCAGTAGCTTCCTATAGGCCCGCCGCGCGGCGTGTCCCTAAAGGTCGAAAGGGCCGCGCCGCTACAAGCTAGGTAACTGTTCCGAAATATCGATAACTTTCGTCATGCCGGCCCCGGATCGAGTCCGGGGTGACGGTAGGCGGACCTACGAACAACGTGAAGCGCATTTCGGATCAAATGTCTAGGCAAATAGTCAAAAACTAGAGCTCCTTATGATCTTTCCGTATGCAGGAGAGAAAGATGGCTAGCGAAACGACGAAGATCGTGCAAACCAGCGTCCGGATGGTTTTGCTGGCGCTCGCGTTGATCGCGGGCGTCGGTGCGCAGGCCGCCGGACCGGGCACTGTCAGGCAAACCGTCAGGGCGCTCTATATCCCGTTGGCGGACCATTACGCCGCCTTGGTGGCCTATGAACGCTACCGCAGCCAGATGGTCCATGCCGATTTTCAGATCGAGCAAATGAAGAATTGGGACCTGCTGCGGGCCTACTTCCAGTCCGGTGAGGTCGACATGGCCTACGTAATGAGTCCCTTGGCCATGGATATGTACCGGGAAAAGCCCCGGTTCCGCTGGGTGGGGCTGATGCACCGCGACGGCAACGCCCTGGCGGTCAATGATCTGCTCAACCAGGAGGTGCAGTTGCCGGCTCTGCGTCAAGACCGCAAGCCCGACGCCAGGGTGGCCGATGCCCTGAAAAACAGTTACCGGAAAACCGGTCGGCCCACCGAGGTCGCGACGCCCCACCTGTTAGCGACCCACACCGTGGTGCTCTACCGCTACCTCCAGGAGCAGGGCGCCAGCCTTAGCCTGACGCCCAACGCGCCGGCCGAGGTACTGGCCATCGCCGTGCCACCGCCCAAATCCCCGGCCTTTATCAAGGCCATGAGTAACCGCGCGATACCGGCGGCTTTCGAGCAGTCCCTGCCCTGGGCCGATGTCGTGGAGACCGGCGGTTTCGGTCAGGTAGCCTGGTACTCGAAAGACGTGATGCCCTGGCCCAATGGCCACGTGGAGTGCATCGCTCTCGCCACCGACGAGGCTATTGCCGGCAAGTTCGATGCGGTCAAGGAAGTGATGGCCTACATCCAGCGGGCCGGTCGGGATATCGAACAGGCCAGGAACGCCGGCGGCGAGGCGCTGGAGGCGATCGTCGATATCGTCCGCAGGCACGTTCCAGCCCACACCAGCGAAGCGATTGTCGCCAGTCTGGCCCCGGGCTTGCGGGTGATCAACTACCAGTACCTGAACGTGGACAAGCCCGGTCTGAGACAGATCATGGACCTGGCGGTGGAGGGCGGAATTCTGCAGGAGCCGGTTGATATCGATGTCTTCGCCGATCCGCGCTTCGGCACGGCGACCGGTGAAGTCCCGGCCGCGCAGCTAGCGGGCAGGCGCTCGGCAAGCCGCGTTAGCGACGGCAATGGACCCCGGCGTTGACCGAGAACCGGCCCGCCGTAGACAGTATCGGAGGCCCGGTTCGCAACCACGGTCTCAGCCGTACCGTGTTGCTGTGGTTCCTGCTGCTGGCGCTGTTGCCGATGAGCCTCGTCGCCTCGATCAGTTATTTGCAGGCCCGCGCCAGCCTCACGCGCGCGGCGGAGAACGCGCTCATAGATGCGGCCCAGGCGGACATCAACTTTGTTAGCAACTGGTTTGAGTACCGCTTCATGGACCTCAGGCGTGAGGCCGAGGACGGGTCTAATACTGCCCTGCTGGCGAGCCTGGCGGAAGGCCTGCAACAAAGCGGCGGGGACCCGGCGGAGTATGTCAAGAGCTTCGACTGGGCCCGCAGCGTGGATGGCGTCCAAGACGACCTCGTCCGCCAGGCGCGCCAATTTGACCACATCTACGACCTATTGCTGATCGACCTCGAGGGCAATATCCTCTTTACGGTCGCTCGTGAGTTCGATCTGGGAACCAATCTTTTTGACGGACCCTATGCCGGCACCCGCTTCGGTCGCGCGGTCCGGGATAGCCTGGAAACCGGGCGGGCCCGTTTTTCCGATCTCGAACGCTATGCCCCTTCCGATAACACGATTGCCGGTTTTCTTACCGCCCCGCTGATCGACGAGTTCGGCGCCAAGGTCGGCGTGTTCGCCATCCAACTCAAGTTGGATCGGGTCTTTCGACAAATGAACGCTGCGGGGCACGGTGGCAGCTCCCAGAACCATTACCTGGCGGGACAGGACGGCCTGTTGCGAACCGCGATCACGGATACCAACGAGGAAGTACTGACCAGAGCCGTCGATACCGCTCCGTTCCTGCGTTGGCGGCAGGCACGGGGCGACGGCGGGCCACAACCGCCCCAGAAACTGCGAGAGAAAGTGAGCACCTATGCGGGTCCTGATGGCCAAATCGTGCTCGGACTGCTGCAGTCGCTGCCGCTGCCGGGCGGAATCGACTGGGCATTGATCGGCGAAATCGACCGCGACGATGCGCTGGCGGTACCGAATTGGCTGGGCGCCGTAACGCTGATTATCGTGATATTGACCGGCTTGCTCGTGTCGTTGCTGGCTATCCTGCAGGCGCGGTACATCGCCCGGCCCATCACCCAACTGGTTGAGGCGAGCCTGGCGGTGGCCTCAGGTGAGATCGACCAAAAGGTGGAGGTGTCGGCAAAAGGCGAGATCGGGCAACTGGCTCAGTCTTTCAACCACAGGCTGGCGGCGCGTCAAAAGCACGAAAAGGCCATGGAGCGACGTAACCGGGAAATCGGTGAGGCGCTGAGCGATCTGAGCGAACAGAAAGCCGCGCTCCAGGAGAGCAAAGGCAAACTCGACCTGGTGCTCGAGAGTACCGGAGCGGGCGTCTGGGACTGGCAGGTGCAAAGCGGAGAAGCCGATTTCGACGAGCGCTGGGCCGCGACGATCGGCTATACGCTGGAGGAACTCGCGCCGCTAAGTATCGAGACCTGGACGGCGCATTTGCACCCGGACGATCGTAAAGAATCAGCAGAACGGTTGGCGCAGCACTGGCGCGGTGAAACCGATCGCTACGTCTTCGAGCCCCGCATGCGGCACAAACAGGGTCATTGGGTCTGGATGCTGGATGTCGGCAAGGTCGTGGAGCGGACGCCGGACGGTAAACCCAAACGCATGATCGGTACTCACCTGGATATCACCGAGCGGAAAATCGCCGAGGAACAAATAGCAAAACAAAAAGAATACTACGAAACCTTGATCGACAATTTGAATTTTCCGGCGTTTGTGATCGACATCGATCACACCGTCGTTACCTGGAATAGAGCGTGCGAAATATTGACCGGTCTTCGGGCTTGCGAAGTGATCGGCACCAATGAACATTGGCGTGGATTCTACGAGACGGAACGGCCTTGCCTGGCGGATTTGCTCCTGGACAATGGCGTCGAGGACGTTGTGAAATACTACGAGAAAGGCTCGGCTCACCCTTTCGCCGCCGAGGGCGCCAGAGCGCAAAACTGGTGTCAGCTGCCGACAGGGAAAGAACGCTATCTGGATATCGATGCCTGCCCGGTGCTCGACCAGGAAGGGAACATAATTGCTGTTATCGAGGTCGTGACGGATATCACCGAGGAGAAGCGGGCGGCCAAGGCGCTGGAGGAGAGTAAAGCCAAGTTGCAGCTCGTAATCGACAGCGCTGCGGTGGGTATCTGGGACTGGCGGATGTCGGGCGGGGACATGAATTTCAATCAGCGCTGGGCGGAGATATTCGGCTACAAGCACGAAGAAATGGTGCTCCAGGATATGGATACCTGGTGGAAGACGAATTGCCACCCGGACGATCTCGAGAATGTTTCGGCGTTAGTCGAAAAACACTGGGCCGGTGAAACCGATTTGCATTCGTGCGAGTACCGTGTTCGCCACAAGCAGGGACATTGGATCTGGATACTGGATACCGGCAGGACGGCGGACGGCAGGCCCGACAGCATGATCGGCACTTCTATCGATATCACCGAGCGCAAGGAGGCGGAGCTGGCTCTATTGGAGGCGAAGGAATCGGCGGAAAGCGCGACTCAGGCCAAGAGCGAATTCCTTGCGAACATGAGCCACGAAATCCGTACGCCCATGAACGGGATACTAGGGATGACCCAGATCCTGCTGGATACCGAGTTAAACAGCGAACAACGGGACTACGCCGAAACCATCCACTCATCAGGCGATTCGCTGCTCGGCATCATCAACGAGATCCTCGATTTTTCCAAGGTCGAAGCCGGCAAACTGGATCTGGAACCGATCCCGTTTGACCTGCCGGTAGCGGTAATGGAGGTGGTCGAACTGCTGCAGGCAAAATGCACCGAGAAAAATGTCGAATTAATCGTGGACTATGCGCCGGATATCCCGAGGCGCTACATCGGCGATCCCGGGCGTCTGCGTCAGATCCTGATGAATCTCATCGGTAACTCGATCAAGTTTACCGCTCGGGGTCATGTACTGGTCGAGATCGAGTGTCTGCGACAAGACGAACAAGCGGCTGAACTCCGGTTTGCCGTGGTCGACACCGGTATCGGCATCGCCGAGGACGCCCGGGCCGGCTTGTTCGATTCTTTCTCCCAGGCGGACGCGACGACCACGCGCAAATATGGCGGTACCGGTCTGGGGTTGGCGATCTGCAAACAGCTGGTGGAACTAATGGGGGGTGTGCTGGATGTTGAGAGCACCCTGGGCGAAGGCTCGACGTTCTGGTTCACGCTGCGTCTGCCGCGCTCGGTCGAGCCGCAGCGTAAACCGCCCCGGCATGTCGATCTCGATAAGCTGCGAATCCTGGTCGTGGATGACAATCCGGTCAATCGGGCGATCTTTTGCGCCTATCTCGGCAGCTGGAAGATGCGGGTGGAATCGGTCAGTTCCGGTGCCCACGCCCTGGAATGCCTGCATAGCGGGGTCGCGGACGACGATCCTTTCCATATTGCCCTGATCGACTATCAGATGCCGGAGATGGATGGCGAGCAACTGGGCGCGGCTATCCGAAGCGATAAGGCGCTCTGCGATACGCAATTACTCCTCTTGAGCCCGTCTTCGCAGCGTGGCGATGCCAAACGGTTCAGTGAAGCGGGATTTGCGGCCTATCTGGGTAAACCGGTCGATCCGAGCACGCTCATGGACATACTCGTTACGCTCGAAGATAAGCTCAAGCGGCACGATACCAATATGCCGTTGATCACGCGTTATACGATCGAAGAAGCTCGGGCCGCCGCCACGCGAATCGAAGTAGCCGAGACCGATGGCAACGATCAAGTTTTGCGCGTTCTGCTGGTCGAAGACAATATTGTCAACCAGAAAGTAGCGAAGAAATTATTGGAGAATCGTCGTTGTACGGTTGATGTCGCGGCAAATGGGAAGGAAGGCGTCGAAATGCAGCGGCGGTTCCCCTATGACATCGTCTTCATGGATTGTCAGATGCCGGTGATGGATGGATTCGAGGCGACCGCGGCGATCCGCAAAAGCGAAAAAGACAGCACGGAACATCCGGTGATCATCGCCATGACGGCAAATGCGCTCGAAGGAGATCGCGAAAAGTGTCTGGAAAAAGACATGGATGACTACGTCTCCAAACCCGTCGACAAGGAAACGCTGAAAACAATGTTAGACGAATGGCGCGCGCGAATCGCTGCGAAAACCCCTTTTGACCAGCCGTCTCGTCTCCGAGATACAAGTTGAATTCGTACTCCGCGCTCGGTTCGCCGACTATTCGACGGGTGGCGTAGAGGCACAGTAAACCACCGTTTCGTCAACCGCTTACCCGACCAGTTCGCCGCGTAGAGTGTTCTCGCCGGCTGCCATGATCGATGGCCTCCGGCAAGGAAACCGGTGACGCGTTACCGAAACGCAGGGATCACTTGTTCGGCGAACTCTTTCAATGCTTCCCGCTCGTGATCCATCGGCGGCCATAGGGCGACTTCTTTGATGCCGCCGGCCTCCAGGCGCCGCACGTGTTCGACGATTTCGTCCGCGGTCCCGGTGAGGCAACTGGTCCGGACAGCTTCGGGCGTCACAAACCGGCGCTCTTCGGGCCGGAGATAGACGAGGTGTCCATCGTGGACCTGGCGGAACCGTGCGTCTTCGGGCAGACTCATGTTATTCACGTGTGCAAGGTAGTCTGGCCAGATACCCTTAAAATGCGGCGGAATAACGTCGTCGTTGCATCCCGAGTCTTTCCATATTTCATAATAAAAGTGCAGCTCGCATCCGACCCAAGTGCCTGTTTGGTCGATTACGCGTTCATCGGTGAGTTCGTCGCCGGGTTCGAACACGCAGCTCGCCGTGACGTATGCGGTGTGAAAATCCGCCGGCAGCGTCCGCCCCGATTTTTCAGCTCCCGCCGCGATGGCCGCGAGTTTCGGTTCTACGACTTCCGGTTCACCGCCGATGGTCATCCAGCCGTCTCCGAACTCGCCAGTCGCCGCTAGCGCCCTTGGCCCGTTCGCGGCTACGTAGATTGGAATGCGCGCATCCAAATTCAAGAAGCCGCGCTCGCGATGCAAGAACTGAATTTCGCGGGTTCGCCCTTGGTAACTGTATTCGACCGCTTCGCCGTCGAGCAGCGCCCGTACGACGCGAAGGTACTCGCGGAACTCTTTTGCGCGCATCGGATCCTGCCCCATCACGCGCATGGCCGTGTGGCCGGTGCCGATGCCGAGGAACACGCGGCCGGGTGCGAGTGCGTTGATGCTGGCGATTGAATGGGCTGTCGCCGGGGCGATACGCGTACCGGTGATCGCGACTCCCGTGCCGAGCTGGATCCGGTCCGTATGATAAGCCGCGAGTGCCAGGACCGCATAACAATCGGACCAGATCATTTGCGAGTCACCGACCCAGGCGCGGTCGTATCCGAGCTCTTCGGCGTAGCGGATGATTTCCCAGTTTGTGGTGTGCGCACTTATACCGACGCCGAATTGCATGAAATTCTCTCCCGATCAAATAGGACAGACGCATGTAAACATATGGGTGCTATCCTGTCATGCCGTATTCGCTAGCCGGCATCGGCAAACGGGTAGGTGCCGCGCTTGCTTTTGAAATGCCCGAGGCACGACGGCTTTTGCGATCGATCCTTTGGTATTCGTAGAATTAGGCGCTTCGCGACACGATTTCGCGCGCAGCTTTGAAGGCTTCCTCGAAGGCAATATAGACCGGCTCGCTTGAGCCGTGCATATGCTCCAGCAACTCCGTGTGGACGCGAAATTTCACATCTCCAATGGCAAGGGCGCCGAGCGTTCGGGCTGTCCGGCCGTTCGTTATCGAGAGGGTGGCGCCGCGGTCGTCGGCGGCAACACCTTCGACCCCGCTCGGCGGAACAGCGTTCCCGTCGGCGATGACCTTCAACGATTTCGCGTGTTTGAGCAGTTGTGCGTCGACCACCCGGGCTCCCGCCTTCGCCGTATTGAAAACGACGTCGATATCGCCGAGCCAGCTCCGTATCGCGTCATCCGAACTCCCGTCCGCACCGTTAAGCTCTACGTCGAACTTGCGCCGCAGCTTATCGGCGGTTTGTTGCCCGGCCTCCAGTCCGCGACGACTGACAATGACGCACTCAGCCCCCGCGCGCGCCATCAACAGCCCGACGCACTCTCCGACCGGACCGGTGCCGCCAAGAATGCACGAACGAGTTCCGCGAAGTGTCATCGAGAATGTCTGCTCCAATTGCTGTTCGACAAGCGCAACCATCGCCGCCGCGGTTGTGATGGCGCCGCTCGGATCAGCCATCACCGAAACCGCAAAGGGGGGGACCATCGCTGCGCGCGCCGCCTCGAGCATGCGCAGAGAGAGTTCGAAATCGCGCCCGCCGATGAAGATCCCAGTGCGTTTGACGCCTTCGGTGCTGCGGGAAAAAATCGTGTCTTGCGTCAAACCGTGGACTTCGTCGAGTTCGACGCCGCAGTAGGGAATTACCCCGCTGAAATTCGCCTCGTAAGCCATGTTGATGTCAAACGGACTGACGTACTTGGTCGGACTGAAAATGTGCAATAAGTGTGGATGTTTCATGAGCTTCCTATTGAGTCTCCCTAATCGATGAGGCTGGCGGCCAGTATCCGCCGACCTTCGGGACCGACCCGGGATCTGTCCGTTGCCGTCGATATCGACAGGCTCGGTGGCCTGAACCTTCGGCGGTTTCGGCACCGACATCATAGGCCTTGCGACGCCAACAACAAAACGAACGGTGGGCGCACGCTGAATCTCTGTGGGTCTGCCGGCTCTGCTTGCCGAGGTAATCGCCGGTTGCGGCGGCTCGCCGGCGGTGGGTGTTATCCGACGCGGTCGCGCGGCTCGCGGCTGGCGAAAAATGCCTCGAGATTGTCTACCACCCGCATGCCCATGGCGATACGTGTTTCCAGCGTGGCACTGCCGAGATGCGGTAACAGAACGACGTTGTTCATCGCCCGTAAGGCGTCGGGTATTGCCGGTTCGTTTTCGAACACGTCGAGACCCGCGCCCCGGATCCGCCCGCTGGATAATGCTTCAATCAGCGCATCCTGATCAACCACATCACCGCGCGCCGAGTTAATCAAGTAGGCGTGCGCAGGCATCTGCGCCAGCCGTGTCGCATCGATCAGGTGATGCGTGTGCTCCGTGCCGGGGCAATGCAGTGAGACGAAGTCCGATTGATGCAAGAGGTCTTCAAGGCTGTCGCATTGAACTGCTTCGAACTCGTCGGCGACCGCCGGTGCCGGCGGCCGTGGCGTATGGAAAACGATCCGCATGCCGAAGCCGAAATGAGCCTTGCGCGCCATCGCCTGCGCTATCCGCCCGAAGCCGACGAGTCCGAGCGTCTTACCGCTTACCTTCGTACCCATCATGTGAGTCGGACGCCATCCCGTCCATTCGCCGCGACGCACGTGGCGTTCACCCTCGCCGGCGCCGCGAGCGACCATGAGCAGCAGAGTCATGGCGAGATCGGCCGTGCAGTCGGTAAGAACCCCGGGCGTATTCGTCACCACCACACCGGTTTTTTTCGCCGCAGCGATATCGATGTGATTGAAGCCGACTCCGTAGTTACCAATGATTTGTACCCGCGCGTCTTCGACCCCGATGACCGCCGCGGTGACCGCGTCCGACACCGTCGGACACAATGCCTCCGCGCTCCGCATCGCGGACTGGAGGTCACCGGCCGACATGGGTTCGTCGGCGGCGTTCAATTCGACATCAAACGCCGCCGCCAACCGTCGCTCGACCGGATCCGGCCAGCGGCGAGTCAGCACAATCTTTCGTTTAGCCACGGGCGCGTTTGTGCGTTGTTTCGGCGAGTACAGCCGCGACGCTTTCGCCGAACTCCGAAGGAGTCGGTACGATCGTCACGCCGCACTCTTGCAGGATCTCGACCTTTTCGGCGGCGCTTTCGCCAAACGCGAAAATGATCGCCCCGGCGTGGCCCATGCGCCTGCCCTTAGGCGCGGTCAATCCGGCGATATAGCCGAGCACCGGCTTGCTCATATTCTCTTTGAAAAACTTCGCCGCCTCGGCCTCCTGCGGGCCGCCGATCTCACCGATCATCACGACCGCGTCGGTGTCGGGATCGTGCTCGAAAAGCGCCGGAATGTCCTTGAAAGAACTGCCGTTGATCGGATCACCGCCGATGCCGACGCTGGTGGAGACGCCGATCCCCATCGCTTTCAGTTGCGACGCCGCCTCGTACCCGAGGGTCCCCGAGCGGCCGACGATGCCGACCCTGCCCGGCGCATAGATGTGGCCGGGCATAATGCCCAGCATCGCTTTGCCGGGACTGATGGTGCCGGCGCAGTTCGGCCCGGTGAGGCACATGCGGTTTTGTGCACGATAGCGCCGCATGTATCGCTTGACCCGGATCATGTCGTGTGCCGGTATTCCGTCGGTGATCGCCACGCAGTAGGTGATACCGCTGTCGGCGGCTTCCATGATCCCATCGGCGGCAAACGGCGGCGGTACGAAAACGATACTCGTTCTCGCGCCGGTTGCTTCGACTGCTTGTTTAAGCGTATTGAATACGGGCTTGCCGAGGTGGGTGTTGCCGCCCTTCCCCGGCGTTACGCCGCCAACGATGTTGGTTCCGTAATCGATCATCTCCCGGGCGTGGAATGTGCCGATTTGGCCGGTAAATCCTTGCACGATAACCGGCGTGTTTTCGTCAATTAAGATTGCCATGTTCCGGTCCTTCTGCGCTTTACTTTGCTTGCCGCCAGGCGCCGACGACTGCGTCGGCAGCCGCGGCCAGCGTGTCGGCCATGGTGATGGGCAGGCCGCTGTTTTTGAGAATATTCTTGCCCGCTTCGACGTTGGTGCCGGCGAGCCGCACGACCAGCGGGACGTTCAACTGCATCTTCTCCAGCGCCTGCACGACGCCTTCGGCTACCCAGTCGCAGCGGTTGATCCCGGCGAAGATGTTGACCAGGATCGCCTCGACGTTTTTGTCGTTGGACACGAGCCGGAAAGCCTTGGCCACTCGATCGGGCGACGCCCCCCCGCCGATATCGAGAAAATTGGCGGGGGCGCCGCCGGCATGCTGGATCATGTCCATCGTCGCCATTGCCAGGCCGGCTCCGTTGATGATGCAGCCGATGTTGCCGTCGAGACCGACATAGCTCAAACCGCGATCGGAAGCCTGCATTTCCCGCGGGTCTTCCTGCGACTTATCGCGCAACTCCGAAATGTCGGGTCGACGGAACAGCGCATTGTCATCGAAGGCGAGTTTGGCATCGAGCGCGAGGAGACGGCCATCGGTGGTGACGGCCAGCGGGTTGATCTCGACCATGACCGCGTCGAGATCCCGGAATGCACGATAAGCGCCGGTCAGGATCGTGATCGCTTGCGAGATCAAGGCCGGCGGCAGATCGAGTCCGAAGGCGATCTCGCGGGCCTCAAATTCTTGCATACCGACCGCAGGCTCGATCGCGCAGCGCAGGATCGAATCGGGCTTGGCGCGGGCGATATCTTCGATCTCCATACCGCCTTCGGAAGACGCCACGACGGCGATCCGCTCGGCGGAACGATCCAGCACGATGCCGATGTAGATCTCCCGCTCGATTTCGCTCGCGGCCTCGACGTAGAGTCGGTTAACGATTCTGCCGCGCGGTCCGGTCTGGTGCGTTACCAGCCGGCTGCCTAATAGGCTTTCGGCCGCAGCGCCGACTTCCCGGTCATTGGAACACACTTTGATCCCGCCCGCTTTGCCGCGCGCGCCCGAATGGATCTGCGCTTTGACGACCCATTTCTCGCCGCCGATTTCAACGGCTCGGTACTGCGCCTGCTCGGAACTGTACGCCAGTCCGCCGGGCGGAACGCTGACGCCATAATCGCGCAACAATTCCTTCGCTTGGTATTCGTGAATGTCCATCAATTCACTCCCATGCAGATTGAAAAACTCAGTTCGCGCCCCGGCCGTTTACTTGCGATCGATAGCCTCTGCCTGACGCACGACGTTTTCGGCCATGCGCGCCGAGGCGGCGTCGATCATGCGCCCGTCGAGTTGCGCGGCGCCGCGGCCGGCGGTTTGTGCATCGGCGAGCGCCGCGAGGATGCGGCGGGCGCGCTCGACCTCGGCCGTCGGCGGCGACATCACCTCGTTGGCCAACGCTATCTGCGACGGGTGAATCGCCCATTTGCCCTCGAAGCCCAGAGCAGCGGCGCGCCTTGCCGCATCGATATAGCCGTCGGCGTCATTGAAATCGCCGAACGGGCCGTCGATCGCGCGGAGCCCGAACGCGCGGCAGGCCACTAGCATTCGCTGCAGGCTCGCGTGCCATTGATCGCCGGGATAGTCGGGGTTCAGCCCCCCGATGTTGACGGTCCGCGCGCGGCAGCTGGCGGCATAATCGGCGACCCCGAAATGCAGCGCTTCCAGGCGGTTACCCGAACGGGCTATGTCTTCGACGTTTGCCATGCCGAGTGCCGTCTCGATCAGGGCTTCGAGCCCGAGTTTATGCTCGCGTCCGTAAGCATCTTCGATTTGCGTCACCATGCAATTGACGACGTAGACGTCGGCCGCCGTGCCAACTTTCGGGATCAGGATCGTGTCGAGTTTCTCGCCGGCCTGTTCGACAATGTCGACGACGTCGCGATACATGTAGTGCGTGTCGAGTCCGTTGATCCGTACCGACACCGTTTTGCCGTGCCCATGCCAATCGAGGTCGTTCAAAGCCGCGATGATGTTCTCGCGCGCCGCGGTCTTATCCGCCGGCGCAACAGCGTCTTCACAATCGAGGAAAACAAAATCAGCGGCGCTGGTCAGCGCCTTTTCAAACATCCCGGGGTTTGAACCCGGCACCGCGAGTTCGCTGCGTTGCAGGCGCGTCCTCACGGGGGCGATTTGAGTAAAGCTCATGATTTCCTCCTGGCGGCCGCAAGCTCGGGGTGGCGGGTGCGGGTATATGGGCGAAAGTGAAGCGTCCTTTGAAACGGTTATTTGGACGCTCAACCTGTAGCGCGTAACGGTTCGACGTGGGCGTCGGCGCCGTCGCGTGATGCACGCAGGTACTCCTGGGCGGCGGCGACGCCAGTCCCGGGAACGACGTCGATCCCGGCGTCGCACAACGCCATCTCGGCCCCCGAGAGGGCGGAGAGAATCATTAATTCGTCGAGGTCGCCGAGATGTCCGATCCGAAAAACGCGTCCGGCTACTTTATTGAGACCGACTCCCAGCGACAAGTGGTAGTTGTCGTAGGCTGCTTTGATGACACTATTGCTGTCCTTGCCTTCGGGAACGACGACGGCGGTGACGGTATCGGAATACCATTTTGGGTCCGTCGCGCATAGGGTCAATCCCCACGCTTCGACGGCCTTGCGGACCGCGGTGCCAATTCGGTGGTGGCGTGCGGCGACCTCGTCTAGACCCTCTTCGAGCAGCATGTCCACCGCCTCGCGCAGACCGTGCAACAGCGTGGTTGCGGGCGTGTAGGGAAACCAACCGTCCTCGTTGCTCTTGATCATATCGTCGAAATCGAAGAAACACCGCGGGCAGGCGGCGTTCTCGCGTGCCGCGAGGGCTTTGCGGGAAACACCAACGAGCGCAAGCCCCGTCGGCAGCATGAAACCCTTCTGCGACCCGGCCACCGCCAGGTCGACACCCCAATCGTCCATCCGGAAGTCGATGCTGCCGATCGAACTCACGCCGTCTACATACAACATCGCGGGGTGCTTGAGGCCATCGAGGATCCGCCGGACGCCGGCGACGTCGCTGGTCACACCGGTGGCCGTTTCATTATGGGTTACGAGTACCGCCTTGATCTCATGGCCCGTATCGGCGGCGAGGAGTTCACGATAGCGACCGAGCGGGACGCCCTCACCCCACGGGGTTTCGACCTCGATGACGTCCATCTGGTGACGTCTGCACAGGTCCGCCCACAACAGGCTGAATTGTCCGAACACTGCCTGCAATACTTTATCGCCCGGCGATAAAGTATTGCTTATCGCCGCCTCCCAGCCGCCGGTACCCGAGGCCGGGAAGATGAACACTTGACCGGTCTCTGTGCGGAAGATTTTTTTCACATCATCGAGCAGTTGCCGCGAAAATTCCGGGAACTGCGGTCCCCGGTGGTCTTCCAGCGCCCGATCCATGGCTCGCCGCACGCGGTCCGGCATATTGGTTGGCCCCGGGACGAACAAATGATTCCTTCCTCGCATGATCATGATCTCCGAATATTGAATTTCGTTTACCGCAGACGGTCCCCCGACCGGGTACGCCGATCCCGGGTGCGCCTGGGGACCGCGACCTCGGGCGATGCTAAAACCACCTCTGAAATCTAAGAATTAACAATTGGGAAATACTAAAACGCGATATCAGCCAATTAAACCACTTTTCGGCAAGAGTATATTTCCATATAGTTAATAATCTGCTCTTTAGTGTCATTATCATGGGTGGCCGGCGGAGCCTGGGAACGCTCGCCGAGCACAGTCGTCGTTAACGGAGGCGCCTACAATGGACAAATTTTCCAGTATCAGAACGTTTTGTGCCGTTGCGCGCCAAGGGAGCTTCTCGGGCGCTTCGCGCGAACTCGGCGTGTCTCCGGCGATGGTGAGCAAACAGATCAAACGGCTGGAAGACGACCTTGCCGTGCGTCTGCTCAACCGCAGTACTCGGCACTGCGGCCTGACAGAGGCCGGCGCCGAATACTTCGACCGCTGTCAACGGGTCCTGTCCTATCTCGAAGAGGCCGACGCCAACGCCAAGAATCTCGGCGGCGAAGTTCGCGGCACCCTCAAAATCAGTGCGCCGGCGACGTTCGGCACGCTGTATCTGACGCCGGCCATCCTCGCCTATAAGAAACGGCATCCGAACCTCGCGTTCAATCTGCGCATGGCACCGCAGATGCCCGATTTGCTCGAGGGAGGATTCGACCTTGCGATCCAGGCGGGCGGGACGCGGCTCGACGATTCCGCGCTCGTTGCCCGTAAGATAGGGTCGTTCCGGATGGTCGTCTGCGCCGCCGCGAGTTACCTCGATGAGCATGGTTGGCCGCAACACCCGAGCGCCCTGCAACGACATAACTGCCTCGTCTTTCATAACGAGATGGCTACCGACAACTGGATCTTTCGTAGCGAAGAGACGGAGACGGCGGTGCGGGTCGATGGCGATCTGCATGCAAATCAGGGCGCGGCCTTACGGCTCGCCGCTGAGCATGGACTCGGCATTGTGCGCCTGCCCGATTACCTCGTTCACGAACAGATCGTCGCGGGCCGGCTAATCGAGATCCTGGACGACTATGAATCGCCGCCACGGGCCGTCCACGTCATGTACCCGCACCGCCGGTTGCTGCCGGCCAAAGTGCGTAGCTTCGTCGATTTCCTGGCACAGCGGTTCGAGTCCGGCCACGGTTTCGAAGACGAGAGCGTGCCAAATGCCGCGGCGTCGAATTCCGAATAGTGACTTTGCGATGGGGAGCGCGGCCGTTTTGGCGCTTGGAGAAAGCGGGCCGCTGGTGGCCGTGCGTGTGGTCAAAGCCGTTGCTTTTAAAGAAGCCTTGGCGCCAGAATTCAGGGAGTATCGGCACTGGGCTGAACGCCGCACGAGCGAAAAGGTCAAGGCTTTATGCGGGGAGTACCCGGTCTACTACCAACGAGAAATGGGCTTGAGGAAGACAACATGAACGAACCGAAATTGCTCGACGGTACACGCGTCGCGCGCGAGCTGCTTGATGGCGCGCGCGGGAAGGTTGCGCGGCTGAAAGAACAGAAGGACCTAACCCCATGTTTGGCGACCGTCCTCGTCGGAGCCGATCCGGCGTCCGCTACGTACGTACGGATGAAGCGTAAACGGTGTGAAGACGCCGGCATCACCTCAATGCCGATTGAGATGCCGGCGGATTCGACTACGGCGGACCTGGTCGGTCGCATCGGCGCGCTTTCCTCCGATCCGGCCGTCAACGGCATACTGCTGCAACACCCGGTGCCGGCGCAGATCGACGAACGCGCGGCGTTCGAGCGGATCGCGCCCGAGAAAGACGTTGACGGTGTCACTGCCACCGGTCTCGGATGCATGTGGTTGGGGTTGGACGTTTTCGGTTCGTGTACGCCAGCCGGAATCATGCGTCTGATGCGCGCCTATGACGTCGCGATCGAAGGGCTCGATGCGGTCGTCATCGGTCGTAGCCCGATCTTGGGTAAGCCAATGGCTGCGATGCTTCTTGAGGCCAACGCCACAGTGACGATCTGCCACTCGCGCAGCCGTCGCATCGACGATGTCGTACGCCGCGCCGACATAGTCGTTGCGGCGGTGGGGCGAGCAAGATTCGTCAAGGGTGATTGGATCAAAGACGGTGCGGTCGTGATCGATGCCGGCTATAACGAAGGTAATGTCGGCGACGTCGACTTCGACGCGGCCGTCGAGCGAGCCCGCCTGATCACTCCCGTGCCCGGCGGCGTCGGCCCGATGACTATCGCGACGCTGATCGATCAGACCGCCGATGCCGCGTTGCGTCAGCACGGCCTGTGAAGATCGTCATCGCGCCTGATTCGTTCAAAGAGAGCCTGAGCGCCCGCCAGGTTGCCGAAGCGATCGCCGAGGGCCTGCGCAGTATCGTGGCCGACGTGATCGTCGATATCGTACCCATGGCCGACGGCGGCGAAGGCACGATCGACGCGTTGGTCACCGCGACTCAGGGAAAGATCGTCGAAGCGGAGGTCACCGGTCCGCTCGGCGATCCGCTGATCGCGCGCTACGGGATCCTGGGCGACGGCCGCACCGCCGTCATCGAGATCGCGGAAGCCTCCGGCCTCGCCCGCATCGATAAGACAGCGCGTGATCCGATGCGCGCAACCAGCTTCGGTAGCGGGGAGTTAATCCGGCATGCGCTCGACCACCCGATCGATCGGATCGTGGTCGGTCTCGGCGGCTCGGCCACCGTGGATGGCGGTACCGGGCTGTGTCAGGCTTTGGGCGTAGTTTTTGTCGACCGTGCCGGTGACACTATCCGCGAACCCATGAACGGCGCGATGCTGGCCGAAGTCGATTCGTTGACCAGCGGCGGTATCGATCGGCGCTTGGCGGATATCCGCGTCGAAGTCGCGTGCGACGTCGACAATCCGTTGTGCGGCCCGCGCGGGGCGGCGGCGATCTTCGGTCCCCAAAAGGGCGCGGTGCCGGCCCAAATCGACCGGCTCGACAAAGAACTGCAACGCGTTTACGGGATCATCGAAAGGACGTTTGAGGTGTCCGTCACCGAGGTGCCCGGCGCCGGCGCGGCCGGCGGTCTCGGGGCGGCGATGCTGGCCTTTCTCAATGCCGAACTTCGTCCGGGTATCGATATCGTCATGGACGCCGCCGGTTTCGCCGCCCGGCTGACCGACGCCGATGTCGTCGTTACCGGCGAAGGCCGAATCGACGGGCAGACATTAGGAGGAAAAGCGCCACATGGAGTCGCCAGGTTGGCGGCCGCCCACGGTATCCCCGTCATCGCGTTAGGTGCCAGTCTGGCTGACGATGCGGAGGCCGTCGCCGCCGGGGTATTCGATTGCGTGGAAGCCGTCGTAACGCGACCGATGGCGCTCGACGAGGCATTGCGCACGGCGCGAGCGAATACGGTTCGTGCCGGTTATCGGATCGGTGCCTGGCTGCAACTCAACCGGCGGCTGCGCTGAAAGCAGCCGAGCCGTAACGATACGGAAATCTCAGTACGAATTGAACGGCGAATCGAACTGGTCCAGGGTAAAGGCGAACGGGAAAATGTGTTTCCCTTCCTCATCTACCACCCTGATCAGTAGCCTGTAGTATTCCGACCGGCTGTTATCGGGCGCCACGATGGCCTGATCCAACGGGCAACCCGCCATCAAAATCCCAAACTCATCGCCCCGAGGCATCGCGCTTAGGTACTGCTTGCTGTGGCACCGTCGTCATTTGCCTTAGCAGTTCGTTGCCCGCCGTTTGCCCGCAGGCATCGTTCACTATCTTGAACTGATCAAACTCCAGATAACGCAGGGCGCGCTCTGTGCCGTCTCTGCCCGGATGTCAGCGCTGACAGGCTCTATCTATTCGATCCGGGCGGTCGGCTAGGATTGCTCCTGCAATCCTTTTGCATTTCCTACGTCTGATGTGCATGGATCCACAAATGCCG
>CAZFZX010000043.1:23072-23988 GCA_964523765.1 uncultured Enterobacteriaceae bacterium | reverse complement strand
CGCACAAAAGAATCAAAAATAGTTTTTTCATCACGTCACCTCGTAACTGCCTAGGACTCGACAGCCCAATCTCCCTCTCTCTGTTAGAGGTTTCCGGACAGGAATAACGGCAGCAGGAGGCAGCAATATCGAGCATTTCGCCGTGCGCAAGGTTCGGCTGTTATTCGCGTCGGATGATGGGTAGAGTATATCGAGTATCGCGATAACCTGGGACAGATTTCACACTAGCAGAGTTGTTTATGCCGGACGTAACGAAATTGCTGGGAGCGATATTGTGCCTGTCAGGCGTTGTCGGCTGTGGGGATCCAGAGCGATCAGGGCAGGGATCCGAATCAGGCGGCGACAGCGCTAATCGCCCGACGGTCGCGCTGATAATGAAATCGTTGGCTAATGAGTTTTTTATCACGATGGCGGACGGAGCCAGAGCGCATCAGGCGTCTCTAGATGGCCGGTATCGTCTGATTGTTAATGGTATTAAGAACGAGATCGATCTTGCTCAGCAGGTCGCATTGATCGATCAAATGATCGCTTCCAGCGCCGATGCTATCGTTATATCACCGGCGGACTCGAAGGCGGTTGTACCGGCGTTGGCCAGAGCAAGCAAATCGGGCATCGCCATCGTCAATATCGACAACCGTTTGGATAGAGATATCCTGCGTCAATATAACTTAGAGATCCCCTTCGTTGGGCCGGACAATTTTCGTGGTGCGGAAATGGTTGCCCAATACCTGGCGTCACAACTGACGGCAGGCGAAGAAGTGGCTATCCTTGAGGGCGTACTCACGGCGTACAACTCGCGCCAACGTACAGCGGGATTCAATAAAGCTATAGCGGACGCCAAATTGAATGTCGTCGCGCAGCAAAGCGGACAATGGGATCAAACGAAAGCGGTTACCGTAGCGTCCGCTATCCTGAT
>CAZFZX010000043.1:0-23062 GCA_964523765.1 uncultured Enterobacteriaceae bacterium | reverse complement strand
ACCCCGAACTGGCGGCCATACTCTGTGCGAATGACAATATGGCATTAGGCGCCGTTGCTGCGGTCGCGCAGGCTGGCAAGAGCGATCAAATTCAAATCGTCGGATTCGATAATATTTCCGCCGTACGTAACTTGATCAAGGACGAGCGCATGTTGGCGACGATCGATCAACATGCCGATTTGTTGGCGGTGTATGGTATCGAATACGCGCTCGAAGCGTTGACAGCGGGAGGGGCGATGGCGGATAAGTCGACGCCTGTCGACCTCATTACCATCGACACCATAGACTGAGCGGGGGAAATGGAACCCGCCCGCCTATCGATTACGAACCTCAGTAAGTCCTTTTCAACACCCGTCCTGAGGAACATTGATCTGTCGATCGCGCGCGGGGCAGTACATGCGATAGTCGGCGAGAACGGCGCGGGCAAAACCACACTAGTCAATATTCTTACGGGTCTTTTGCAGAAGGATAGCGGGAAATTGGTTCTTGACGGAGTTACCTACTCTCCGTCTAATCCCAAAGACGGGTTCGAT
Source organism: uncultured Enterobacteriaceae bacterium (assembly GCA_964523765.1). Taxonomy (GTDB): domain Bacteria; phylum Pseudomonadota; class Gammaproteobacteria; genus UBA11873. Next base: position 22,529 of record CAZFZX010000043.1, on the reverse strand, counting down.
GTCGGCATATCCTGTGCGACTCAGGAGTTGAGTATCGTTGGTACGCTCAGCGTGGCGGAGAACATAGCGCTGAGGAACCTGCCGCACAAGAAATCCGTCATCCTTAGAGACGAACTCGAGAGCCGGGCACGCGACTTGCTCGAGTTGGTCGGGCTTGGACACCTTTCTCCGGATACTCCGGCAGGCGACATAAGCCTTGCCGATCGTCAACTCGTCGAATTGGCGAAGGCGCTGTCGACAGACTGTCGCTTACTGATCCTTGATGAGCCGACGGCCGCGCTCACCAAGCCTCAGGCAGAGCGCGTGCACAAGATAATCACAGACCTGGCGTCTTCAGGCACATCCGTTATATACATCAGTCATCGTTTGGACGACGTCCGCGCGGTGTCTGACATCGTATCCGTGCTTCGGGACGGTCGAGTAGTAACATCTGCCTCGCCAGACACGCTGTCCATCCCCGAGATAATGGTATGGATGAGTGGTCAACATTATCAAGAACGGGAAATTTCGCCCATCGCGAAACGAAAGAAGATCCCGGTTCTTAAAGCAAACAACGTCACGACCGAGGAGCTACCGCATGCAATTAATTTCACGTGTTACAAAGGAGAAATTGTCGGTATCGCGGGATTGGCCGGTGCCGGAAGAAGCGAGCTATTAAACGCCTTATTTGGCTTGACCTCATTAACTGGTGGGTGCGTCAGCCGCTTTACCGAGAACGGGACGATAAGCATCGACAAGACGAGTCGCGCAGTAAGATCCGGAGTGGGGTATCTTGGTGAAGACCGGCGGTCCATGGGTCTGTTCTTAGGCCAGTCAATTATCGTAAACGTGATGCTGCCTGGTAACCCGCGGGTCGGTCGGTCATTTGGCCTACTGGATCGCGCGCAGGAAAGAGTAGCTGGAACCGAACTGCTTAATCGGCTAGCGATTAAATGCGACGGCCTGGATCAGGATATCGACCAACTCAGTGGGGGAAATCAGCAGAAAGTGCTTATCGCCAGATGGCTTCATCACGATTCGGAAATATTCCTGCTTGATGAGCCGACGCGGGGCGTCGATGTCGGCACTAAGAACGCTATATATAGACTCTTGTTTGAATTGCAAAGCAGACACAAAACTGTCGTTATTGTCTCAAGCGAAATTGACGAACTGATGACGGTGTGCGGCCGCATACTCGTGCTGTCCGCTAGGAAACTTGTCGGCGAATTCAAACGCGACGAGTGGTCCAAAACAAGTATTCTTGCCGCCGCGTTTCAGGAATTTGCCGGCGAGTCACCGGCAACGAATCACGACAGTATAGCGCCCGCGGAACCGGCGAACCGCGTTCGCACATGAAGATCTTCTATTCCATCAGGGGGCATATGGAGGAGAATTTCATTCTCGCTTCTTTGGCGGTGTTGATTCTCTTTTTTGGACTCGTTTCGGACAATTTTTTCTCACTGGTGACACTGACGACAATTCTTAATCAACTGCCGGCGTTAACGGTCGTTACCGTTGGAATGACGCTAGTCTTGATCGTCGCCGGAATTGACTTGTCCGTTGGGTCGGTATTGGGTTTCAGCGCGGCGGTCGCCGGTGTTGCCGCGGTTGAATGGGGCATGCCTCTTTCAATGGCCTGCCTGTTTGGACTCGGTGCGGGTCTTCTCTGCGGGTCGATAAACGGTATTTTGGTGTCGTATCTTTATCTTCCTTCTTTCATTGTAACGCTCGGGATGCTGGAGATAGCTCGTGGATTGGCCTATATAACGACCGATTCGCAAACCGTTTACATAGGCGCGTCAATTCAGAAAATCGCTTTGCCTTTGCCTTTAATTGGTGTTTCGGGCGCACTTATTTTTTCGCTGGCGTTGGTAGCGATCGGTCAGTTTGTGTTGACGAGAACAGTTTTCGGCCGCTACATCACGGCCATCGGCACCAATGAACAGGCAGCGCAAATGTCGGGCATCGATATACGCCCGTATCGCCTTTTCGTACTGGCAATATCGGGGACTCTTGCCGGCCTCGGCGGCGTATTTAATGCGGCGTACCTGGGGTCCGCCGATCCAAATGCGGGTATCGGCTTGGAGCTATCCGCAATTGCGGCTGCGGTCATTGGGGGGACGAGCTTAATGGGTGGCCGGGGGTCCATCCTAGGCGCCTTTGCCGGGGTCCTCATTATAGCGGTCCTGCAAAACGGCTTGGCCCAAATCGGTGTATCTGAGCCGGCAAAACGTTTGATAACAGGAGCCGTAATTATAGTCGCCGTGCTCATTGACAGATGGCGAGCGCAGGCTCGGTGATCCGGCATCGAACCGCCGGGCTCTGGGTGAAGTCAGATACGCGTCCGCGGCATCGATTGGAGTGGATGGGGTATTTGAAGCAGTCTCAAATTATTCGCGCTCGCGAAAAATTTTGAGCCCGATTTTGGTTGCGTGGCAACTAATCAGTAACCGGGTATTCGCGTCGCCACGTACTTGTCAAAAGGACGCGAGGCTTGCGCCCCGCGTCCGTACCGCGCTCGATCGAATAACGATTCCCGCCAGCCGCCGGCGCGATGCTCGTCATCAGCTCGCCAGTCCGTGCTTTAGGCGCCCGCTAGAACGTATATTTGAGTTCCATGAAGGCCGAGTCGTTACTTTGGAACTCACCAAAGAACGACGATCTTCTGCCCCCAATCACGTTGATTCCGACACGCGCGCTCATCTTGCTGTTCAACGCGTACCCGACGACGCCGCGCACCCAGGTGGCCTTCTGGCGCGAACCGAGTTCCTGCAGCCCGAAGAGTTCCACGTGTAGCGTCTTCCCGGGAAGGAAGTCGTTGAACATGAATAGGGTCAGGACATTCCGCGACTGATCGCGCAGGCCATTGAAGCCGTTGGTCTCACCGCCAATGATGTAGCCCTCGCGGCCGCATCCCGGCTGCGCGGCACAGGCTACCGAGCCGAGGTTCGTGTGCAGCCCCGGGCCCGGGTCCCGCAGGATCTCGTCGCGCCAGTACTGGAACGACACGAACCAGGGCGTCTTGATGAAGCTCTTCGGCCCGATGTAGAGATATTGGTCCAGACCGAGCAGGGTCGTCAGGTTGTTCGCACGGACGGTCGCGAGGTCCGGTTCGTAGAACTTGTTGCCGAAGTTGTAGGCGGCCTCGGCTCGCAGCACGGTGCCCTGGAATTGGCCGGGCAGGAACATTAACGCCTTGTCGAATGACAAACCCGCGAGTTGGTAGCGGTGCCGCTCGAAGTCGATACCGCCACCGATTGCACGAGGCCCGGCAATGTCGAACGCGAAGCCCGCTGGGATCCGATCGCCGAGTTCATAGAACGGAATGTCCTCGAAGAGATAGGCGTAATGGATCGAATAGGTCATGTCGGAGAACGGTCCAAGGCCTTCACCGGTACGCGCCCGCCAGCGGACGAAAATCTCCGACTTGTCAAACACATCGCCTTTGTGCCAGTCATTATCGTTGAAGAAATGCGGCTCCCCGAATAGGCCCTTGGAGACATTAATAATCTGGTCGGCGAAGTCGACGACGCCGAGAGTCCAGGGATGCCGGCCTTCTTCCTCCGGATTGAAGCCCGGGAAGCGCGCGGGCAGGTAGTCGAGGTTCCAGATGATCTGAAGTTCTTTCTGGATGCCGCCCGGGATCCAATCCACGCCGGAGAGGTCGTACTTCGTATTCACCATCCACTGGGGGATCATGAAGCGTTCCTGCTCGAACGTGAGCGGATTGCGAAAGTTCCGGGGCGTCACGACGTCGAGGACGCTAACGCCGTCAGAGCGGCCCCATGTCACGATCTGGCGCCCGGCACGGACCCACAAGGGATGGAAGTTGATGTCGAGGTAGGCCTCGCGCACCAAGGGATCCCAATCATCGTTCAGCCCGTTGCGGAAGTTGGTTTCCCAGGACTTGGAGATCGCATGGTCCTTGTCGTTGATGTCGAACATCGCGTCGTAGTAGGGACGAAGTTTCAATACCGGGGTTACGTGCGGAATACCGTGATAGACGAACTCGAGCAGCAGCTCGGTGCGAAATGCGGTCAAGGTGTCGTATCTGTCGCGGTTAGGCGTGCCGTCAACCGCGGGGAAGGCATCTGGTCCGAGAAAGACACCCGGCGCCACCGCCAGAGAGAACTCCTCGGGTCCGTCGTCCCGTCCCCAACGGAATTCGGTGTAGACGAAGACCTCCCCATTGATTTCCAGGTCCCCGATTACGGTGCGGGCCGAGATCGCCCCCGACCAGCCCATTGCTGTCATCACCACGGCCACTAGAACCGCGATCATACGTCGACTTTCATTCTTCATGAGTTTCCCCTCCGAATTGAGTATGACGACACAACTTTACGTGCCCCTGGTACCTGACGGTGCCGCCTCGAGAGTATTTGCGTACGAGTGCCGCACCTGGGTCTCTCGCGTGCCCACGGAAGGAGGCGCACCGCTGTCCTCCTCGAGCCCGCGCGTCAGGAAGCGCGGTCGCATAAGGCTCCACACCACGGGAGCTACAAAAAAACTGAGCAGGAATGTCGCAAGCAGGATCAGCGCCATGCTGAAACCGACATAGCCGACGTAGAGCGGCACGATGGATACCGCAAGACAACCGGCGAAGAGCGCCGTAAACGAAAAGATCAAGGGCTCCCGCACGAGCGTAAAGGCGTCGAAGAGCGCGCGGTGGAAGTCTCGGTCCTTTGGGAACTCTTCGCGAAACCGGTACAAAAGATAGACCTCGGCATCGATGCCCACGCCACTCGCAATCGCCAGCGCCGCGGTCACGTTCGAATTGAACTCGATCCCGATCAGGTAGATCAAGAACATCCAAACCAGTACCCCGGCGGCAAGCGGAAACATCAGCAGCGCCGCTCCCGTCATGGAACGCAGCATCATCGTCACCGCCGCGAACGACGCGAGCGCACTGAACAGCGTCGCCAGTACCATCCATTTCTTGATCGATCGGTTGAACGCGTCCGCGATGCCGACGTTACCTGCCGGCAAGCGCATATCGACCTTGAGCATCGCCGAATCCCAGTTAGAGGCGAGGTAGGTCCTCGCCCGCTCGATAAGCTTGGCGACGGTCTTCGGGCTCGTGTCCCGCACGAAGGCCGTCATCACCGTGTTTTGAAAGTTCGGATCCACCACGAAGTCAAAGGCGCCCGGCAGACCTCCCGTGAGGAAGTAGAGTGCCTCATTCACGGCCATCTGCGCGCGACCTTGCGTGGGGATCTTGAGGGCCTCGTCCTGGTCCTCGTTGAGGAAGCGGTTCATGATTTTCACATAGAAGGGCAGGCCCACCACCGCCGATACCTCTTCCGCCTCGGCCAGGTGCCGTGCGAGACCGTCCATCGCGACGAGTGCTTCGGGTGTCTTGATGTCCCCCTGCCCCACACCATTGGCGAGCATCGTGAGGGTGTAGACGCCGCCGAATCGGCGCGTGATCTCCTGCTCCATCTGATAGAGCTCGTTGTCCTCCCACGATTTGGTCAGGTAGTTATGAACGGCGTAGGTATTGTTCTGGCCGGTCTCGATCTCGGTTGCGAGGAAGCGCCCTACGGCCGTGTCTCCCCCGAGCGGAATCGAGACCCAGATACTCAGCGAGACGGCAACAACGATGCCGGCAATGGCCAGCACGGTCCACTGCGTGCGGCGGCTGTAGATCAGCGGGCGCACCATGCGCGCCGTGGTCCTGTAGATAAATCCTTTGGCTGCGCGGCGGCCCTGCTCGGCGCGGACCACCGCTTTGCGCATACTTTCTGCGGGCATGAACGCGAGCAGTGCGACGAGAAACGTCGGGATGATCACGATGATCGCGAGTAATCCAAACGCGGTGACCTGGCCGAGGATCCGAACGTTGTCGAAGGGGACGAACGAAAGCACCACGAAGGCGATGAGATCGGTGCACAGCACCACGATCAACGGCCGGGCCATTTTTACCAGCGTTCGCTGCAGTCCATCCGCTATCGAGCGTTGTTCGCCCATCTCGTCGGTCAAGAGGCGCTTGACGAAGAGTACGCTGTGCGACGCGGCCACCGCGAGGATAATGAACGGGGCCAGTAATGCCGCAGACGAGGGCAGCACCTCGCCCCCCCAGAGGCGCTGCATGCCGAAGGCCCAGACCGAGGCCATGATGCCGACGCAAAGCGGCGGCAGCACCCCCACAACGGAGCGGAACGCAAAGATCAAAACGATCGTAATACCGGCTACCACGAGCAGGAAGGCGCCCAATATGTAGGGCAGACCGTCGCTGTTGACCCAACCGATCAGGATCGGGGAACCCGCCGCCGTCACGGTGTGAACGGCGTCGTTCTCCGGCTCAATGATCCGTTGCACTTCTTGATAGATCGCGATCGGATCGGTCACCGGCAGATCAAGACCCGCCCGTACGTTTTCCAGCCCGGTGCGGAAGTCGGCCTGGATGATCACCGCGCTTCCATCCCTGGATACCAGCAGCCCCTTGAGCGCCGCGTTGTTCTCGATCCCGAAGCGCACCCGCGCGAGCTCCGCCGGTGTCTCCGGCGCACGGTTCGGATTCTTGAATAATATGCTCGCGTCGAGGGTGTCCGCGGTCCCCTTCAAGTATCGTGAGTTGATCGTCGAGAGTGAGCGCAGTGCGTACGGGATCACACCGTGCACTTCACGCAGTTCGTCGGTGATCCGTTTCACCTTCGCCAGCGTATCCGCCTGCACGATACTCTCGCCGTCGTTCCGCGCGACCATGATCGTCACCAGGTTTGCCCCGCCGAACTTTAACTGCAGCTGCTCGTTGAGCACGACCGCCGGGTCGTCCCCGGGCGGCCACCGGTTCGGGTCGTCGTAGAGCTTCAAGGTGGAGGTCAGGTAGGCCGCGCCGAGCGTCACGAGGAGCGTCGCGGCGAACATCGCGAAGCGAAAACGAACGAGGGATCCGCAGAGCCGTTCCATTCAGTTATCTTCCACTCAATATCGTCGGGCGATCGAAGCGTAGCACGCAGCGGTTACGCGCTGCCTACTCCCAGAACAGGATCTTGCGCACCGGCTCCTTGCTCAGGTTATCGAGATTGACTACATCGCGGGGCATCTTGTCGTAGTTGATCCAGAACGTGTTCATATACCAATCCATCCGGAAGCCGCTCTTGGGTTCGAAGAAGAACTCACCGGCCCAGATCATCTGCCAGTCTTCAAGCTGGTCGTTGGCGTTCTGAAGGCGCGGATCCGAGCTCGCGATCGCACGGCGATTGACCCGTTTGCGCGTGATCTCGCCCTTTGAATCGAACACCTCCTCGTACCAGCTGCTACCCGTCTTGATGCCGATAATGCGGCGCTGCTTGGCGTACCAGTACGAGTCCGAATGCGGCGTTATCTCGACGATGTAGGAAGGTTCGCATACCCCGTCTATGCCGATGTTTATCTTCTCCCCCGTCGTCTCCGAGGCGAAGCCGAAGGTGCCGTCGGGTTGGCCGGCGTAGAGCGTGTAGCCAACGACCTCATAGTCGATGTCCGGAAAGGGCTTGACCTGCGGAAAGTCTTCCCAACGCACGATCGTGCCGGGAATGATGTCCTGCCGCGCGGCCTGGGGTAGGCGGCGGACACGACGCGCCGCCGGCGTGTACAGGAACTCATCGTTAAACTTCTCGCCGTCGTAGATCGTGGTCGAGATCCCGAGCCCGCGAAAATCGTTCGGCGCGATGAAGGTGAACATGTACTGGGCCCGCACCTTGCCGACCAGGCTCGCCGGAAGCCCCTCGGTGTTCCTGCGATAGGCGACCATCCACTCGAACAGCTTCTTATTACGTTGCGTCCCGTCCGGAGAAGTCAAATCGATCGACCACTCGGTGATGTAGTTTTCACCGAATTCGTTGAAGTAAAGCGCGGTGTAAGAACGGTCGTGCACTTCGCGGCCATCATGCTTCAAGCGCTCGTCAATCGTTTTCTCCCATGGGTAGGGCAGACCGGGTTGTGTCCAGCGCCCATAGATGTTCGGTCCGATTTCTTTATAGTCGCGGGGGTGCCAGGCCTGCGGCTTCCACTGAACGGTTTCGTCTCCCCAGGTACAAACGAACGTCCCGGGTTCCGAGCCCGGCCTCACGGAATAGCTCTTACCTGCAATCATCTCTTCTTCAGCCCATGCGGACGATGGCACGAGAAATGCCATTAGCAACAGACTGAGGGTCATCGCGGAAAATGCGCCGATGATTGATTTCATGAGATAGCCTCCAGGTTTTATCGACGGCACGAAGAAGCGTCGCGACGGGAGGTCGGTGGGTGCGTCCACCGTGTCCACGCTGCGGGCGTGCTACTCATCGTAGTCGTCGATGTTGTCAAAGCTCATGGTCGTCCTGATCTAGCGACGTTGTGGGATCGCGGGCACCGTTTCTTAGACGAACGACTGCCGCAGAACCATGGGAAATGGTAACGTTTCTATTTGGGCGGATCAAGATCACAAAAATGTGCCCTACCGCGGCGGATGAAATCGCTCCGTGATCGTCCAAACCCACTGTTTAAAAGGCAGTTTCAACGGAATTTCCGACTCGAAAAAAGCGCGCGGGTTCACCAATCAGAATCGATTCTAGTTTTTGCCGGAGATTCGACCGATGTGACGCTACACGGGCGGGAAGTTGCGCAGGTCAGTCGACGAACATGGAACTGAGCGACTCTCCGCTCTCGATGCGGTTGATGCTCTCGCCGATCAATTCCGCGACCGCTAATTGCCGTATCGTCTCGCACCCACGGCCGCTGTCCGTCAGCGGGATCGTGTCGGTGACCACCAGTTCGTCCAGCGCCGAGGCCGTGAGATTCTCGATCGCCGCTCCCGACAGCACCGCGTGCGTGCAGTACGCAACCACCCGCCGCGCGCCGTGCTCCTTCAGCGCCATCGCCGCCTTGCATAGCGTCTCGGCGGTATCGACCATGTCGTCCACCAGCACGCAAGTGCGACCGGCAACGTCGCCAATGATGTTCATCACCTGTGCCTCATTGGCCCGCGGCCGCCGTTTGTCGATGATCGCCAGATCCGCGTTATCCAACCGACGCGCCATCGCCCGCGCCCGCACCACGCCACCGACGTCCGGCGAGACCACCATCAAATCCGGGTACTCGTGCTTCCAGATGTCGCCCAAAAGCACCGGAGAGGCATAGATGTTGTCCATCGGCATGTCGAAAAAACCCTGGATCTGATCCGCATGCAGGTCCAAGGTCAGGACGCGACCCGTCCCCACGCTCGCGATCATGTTGGCCACCACCTTCGCCGTGATCGGAACCCGCGCCGAGCGCGGCCGCCGGTCCTGCCGCGCGTAACCAAGATAGGGGATCACGGCCGTGATGTTTGCCGCCGATGCGCGCCTCAGCGCATCGATCAAAACCAGCATCTCGATCAGGTTGTCGTTCGTCGGCTGACAGATCGATTGGAGCACGAACACGTCGCGGGCCCGCACGTTCTCCTCGATCTCGACGCTGACCTCCCCGTCGCTGAAGCGACTGATGGCGGCCTTGCCTAGAGGCAACTGCATGTGGGTGGCGACCGCCCGTGCGAGCGCCGGGTTCGAATTCCCCGCGAACAACATCATCGTCGGTTCGTCGTACATCGTTAGGTACCGATATCATCCAGGAACGAATGCGAGTGAATGATCATTCGTCCGCGAACCGGCTCAAACGTTGCACCAATAAATCGTAGAACCCATCGGCATCCACTGTGTGCATCCAGGTAACGTTTTCGGCGCGGTCTGTCACACGCCGGAGGTCGACCGCCGTATGGCCCATCGTTAACTCCGAATTCGTCTCGACGGTCAAATTGCAGCGCTTGCCCTCGAATAGTTCAGGTTTCAATAAATACGCTACGGTGCAGGGATCGTGGAGCGGGGCACCTTCTGATCCATACCTCAAGGTGTCGTGTCGGTTGTAGAAGTCGAGCAATGCAGCGGTCGCGCGACCGGCCGGATTATCGATCCTACGAATACGGTCGCGGCGCGCGGGTGTGGCGAGAACCTGATGCGTTACATCCAAGCCCACAACCGAAATCGCAAGGCCGCTGCGAAATACGATATCGGCGGCGTGCGGATCGACGAGCATATTGAATTCGGCCGACGGCGAGTAATTGCCCCCTTCGCGCATCGCGCCACCCATGAGAACGATATCTGCCACTTTGCCGCCGATAGCAGGCTCCTGCACCAACGCCGTGGCGATGTTCGTCAGCGGACCGGTCGGCACCAGGGTCACCGAGCCGTCCGCTGCCGCCAGCAGCGTCTCGATTATGAACTCGACCGCGTGTTTTTCCCGCGGCGGTGTTCTCGGTTCGACGATCTCAATACCGTCGATGCCGGTCTTACCGTGAACTTTCTCCGCCGTCAGTAACTCCCGCTCGAGCGGACGCGCCGCACCCGCATAGACTGGTAGTTCGTCGCGCCTTGCAATGTCGCGGACCAGGCACGCGTTTCTCGTCGTGAGATCGAGGGCTACGTTACCCGCGACCGTCGTAATTCCAAGAATGTCGAGGTCGGCGGGCGAGGACATTGCAAGTAACAGATTGATCGCATCGTCCTGTCCGGGATCGCAATCGATGATGATCGGCAGTTGGGTCATCGCGCCGCTCTCGGGGCCCAGCAAGCCGTCGCCGCAAAATCAAAGGGGCTGCAGCTTGCTTGTTCAGGTGCGGTTCGCGACATGATCCAACCACGGAAACAATAAACGATTCTAAAACAATAACAGTAGATGGCCCCGTGGCGTCAAGCAGGGAAAATGGGGCGGGCGCCGGGTACGGCTGAGTACGGCCGCGCAATGTCTCGTCGCGCGGAACCATGATTCCAGCGCACCACGCAGGTCGCGATCATCGCCAACCTGCCTCGGCAACTCGCGTTGCGTTTATCGCGGACATTTGATGCACCGCGGAATTGAGTGTTCCACTCCTTGCGGACGCGGTCACGCGGCCCGACAGCGGTGAATGCAGGCGCGCCGTCGCGGTTTGATAGCACCGCTTCGCGAGCCCGCGGGCGGAGCGCCGAGTAGATTTAATCTATTGTTTTTGCGTGACTAATGTTCTGGGCGTACAACCAGACGCTCATTCGGCCACACCTTCGGGCGGCGTTCCGGTGGCGGTTGCCGCGCTGGCGGCCGGGGCGGGCCTGCGGCGCTACGCTGCGTCCGCCTGCGCCCGCCCGGGTGACCACTAGACCACGCGCCTCGGACGTCGTCGGCGCAACGCGGTGACGACCACGGTAATGTCCCAACCGACCGGATTGGTCCTTCATCTTGGACCGATGGTAACGCCGCGACCGGCTGTTATCTCGGTTACGACCGCGACGGCAACCATCGTTGTTGACGGACAAAAGGCCGTCGATTAGAGTAGAAACGAATCTAGTCGCGCTCCGTTTACTCGCTTTTGCTAACGTTCATGCGGCGACCTCTGCCGCTGTAAGGGGACGGCTGCTCTAACGACTCGCAACCTGAGAGACCGTTTATGGCGGACTACAACCCACTCGTTGCAGGCGCCCCAGAGCGGGTTCGACCTGCGTTCTGTTCAAACCGACTTCTTTTGTCATCCATAATAGAGTGGCAGCCGTCCCATTCCGTCAACTGGAGGCGAGATTCACATGAGTTCAACTGAGCCGCTCCGGGTTCTGGTCGTCGGCGAATCCTGGATCAAGCACATCGTGCATCTGAAAGGTTTCGATCAATTTCACACGACGGAGTACGAAGAAGGTGCAGGCGTGTTCCTCGGCGCGCTCGCGGATGCCGGCTACGATGTCACCTATGTGCGGGCGCACGAAGTGTCGTTGCGTTTCCCGACGATACGGGCCGACCTCGAGCGGTTCGACGTAGTGGTTCTGAGCGACATCGGGTCGAATTCGTTTTTGCTCTGCGACGAGACCTGGCACCGATCGGAACGTACGGTTAACCGACTGAGTCTGCTGCGTGAGTACGTCGAGGGCGGCGGCGGTCTGCTCATGGTTGGCGGTTACATGTCGTTCTCAGGCATAGACGGGCGAGCTCGCTATCAGGCAACCCCGCTAGCGTCGATCCTCCCGGTGACCATGCTCGAGCGTGATGACCGCGTCGAAATGCCGGAGGGGTTGGTCGCGACATTCCCCAACCCGGGCCATGCGGCACTTGGCGGTACGCCTCCCGAATGGCCGATCCTGCTCGGCTATAACCAGTTGCAGGCGAAGCCCGGCGCCACTGTAATTGCGGAATACAACGGCGATGCGCTGCTCGTCGTCGATACTGTCGGGAAGGGACGTTGCGTCGCGTTTGCATCCGACGTTGCACCGCACTGGGCGCCAAACGAATTCATGGCATGGCCGCACTACGCGAAACTCTGGTCGTCGATCGTCGCGTGGGCGGCAGGTAGGTAATTCCGGTTAACGATACAAGGCCGTTGCGGCGTTTGAAACCAAATCAGCGTCCCACCATGAAGGACGTCGCGGTGCACGCGAACGTCTCGGTGAGCACAGTCAGCTACGTCCTCAACAGGACTGGTTCGGTGAGCGCCGACCGGCGCGCGCGAGTTCTCAACTCCGTCCGCGAACTCGATTATATTCCGAACGAATCGGCGCGTAACCTGAAGCGCCAGACGGCATCGACTATCGGTCTCGTCATTCCGGATCTGTCCAACCAATTCTTCTCTCTGCTCGCGAGCGGGGTCGCGCACGCCGCCGCCGAACGCGACGTCCTCGTCGTGTTATGCAGTTCGGAAAGCACCGAGGAAGCGGAATCCGGGAACGCCAGACTGCTGCGCAGCCAGCGCGTGGACGGGGTGGTTTATCTCACCGGGTTTCACGAATCGCCGACCTCGCTGCTCGAATTGCAGTCGCTCGGACCCGTGGTTCTCGTCGATGAGCGAGTCCCCGGGGCCGACCTCCCGGCGGTGCTCGCCGACGGTCGGCGCGGTGCGCGCGAGGTAGCGCAGCATACCGTCGAACTCGGTCACAAGCGCTTCGCGTGCATCGGCGGGCCGACCGCACTGTGGACCGCCGAACAGCGGCTCGCGGGTTACCGTGAAGCGCTCGCGCTGGGCGGCCTCGACCCCGACGACATGGAAGTCCACGTCGGCAATTACCGCATGGACTCCGGCTACGAACTCGCGGAAAAGGTGTTAAGCGTACCGCAACGCGACCGTCCCACTGCGTTGCTCTGCGCCAACGACATGATGGCGATAGGTGCACTCGAGTATTGCCGGACTGCCGGAGTGAAGGTACCCGAAGAAATCAGTATCGTCGGATTCGACGACGTGCCGATGGCGCCGCTACTGACGCCACGACTCACGACTGTTTGCCAACCTGCGCGTGAGATGGGAATGGGCGCGGCAGCGCTATTATTGGATCTGATCAGCGGTGGTACGGGACCAGACCTGCCCGAGACTTTTCCGGTCAAGGTGGTAGTACGCGAATCGGCGGCAGAACCGAGATCGAGCTGACATGGGTTCAGGATGCGTAGTTGTCGTTGGGGCAATCAATACCGATCTGGTAATCACCGCTGCGCACCTCCCCGCTCCGGGCGAAACCGTGGTCGGCGGCGGGTTGCAAACATTTGCGGGCGGTAAGGGAGCGAACGCGGCAGTCGCGGCTTCACGTGCCGGCGCAGGCGTCTACTTGATCGGAGCCGTCGGCGCCGACGACGCCGGTAAGCGCGCATTGGCCGAACTGGTAACCGATGACGTCGACACGCGCGGGGTTGCAGTGCTCGATGACGAACCGACCGGGGCGGCATTGATTGTCGTGGACGCAGAAGGGGAAAACCAAATAGCGATAGGACCAGGCGCGAATGGAGCCGTATCGCGAGAGCATGTTAGTGCGGCTTTGGCCGAGTTAGTCCCCTCGGCCGACATAGTTCTGGTGAGCACGGAAATTCCCATTGCGGCAGTCGGCGCGGCCGTCGAGGCAGCAGCCAAAGCGGGAGTGCAATGTATGGTGAACCCGGCGCCAGTGATATCGGGACTCGTCGACCTATTACCGCTCCACCCCATCGTGACCCCCAACGAAATCGAACTCAGGGATTTGGCGCTCGGTCTTTCCGGCGCATCGGCGCCGGGAAGCGGAGATGACATCCCGAAGCGCCTTCAGCACCTCGGTGAGCAAACTCACGCCCCGGTTATCGTGACCCTCGGCGGTGAGGGTTGTGTCGTGCGTCTGGCCGACGGCGAGGTTAGGCGGATCTCCGCTCGAACGGCCGACAACGTGGTCGACACGACCGGAGCGGGTGATACGTTCAATGGGGTGCTCGCGGCGCACCTGGCGGCGGGTGACGCAATCATGACCGCAGTTAGCACAGCCGTCGTCGCAGCTTCGTTGTCGGTGGCCACCGTAGGCGCCCGACCAGGCATGCCGAATGCAGCCGTCATTGCCAGCGCGATCAGCTAGTCAGCGCACACGCACCGCCTGCCCCGATCAGCACCCATCGAGAATCGGCGGCGATCCGTAGCGACCGATCATAGAAACGATTATTACTTGTTCTTCTTATCGGCGATATATGAGCGATTGTGATAAATTATTTATACAATACAATTAGTTAATTTCTATTCAAGGACTAACTCGGTATCGACACAAGAACCTTGTCCGCGATATTGACCGACTATGGTAGAAACGTTAATATTTCCGTCCTAGTGCGCACTCGGGGCAGCCGGCTCAAAGGTTGGCACGGGGTATCGTCATGACTTGTGTAACATTCGTAAACGAGGGTTACCATGGGCTTCGACAAAAAAATCATCATCAAGCTCGACAATTACACACATTGCCCCTATTTCGTTCTATCCACCGGGAACAGGGTATGTGTCCAGTTTTGTCGAGTCGCGGGGCGGCGAACTTCCTTCGTCGCATGTTAGAAGGAGTTAGATAATGGGCGCTCCACGTCGTCGAGCCAAATCGAAAGGTGCCGAGATAAGGGCCTCGGTACAAAAACGTGAACACAGGGTCCCGCGTCATATGACGCACAGTGATATCGTGGCGATGCCACGTCTGCGATTTGTGAAAGGGATGGAGAGCGGGATTTTTGTCTCTCGCGAACGGGACGAGTCCCGCTTTTACAGCCAGGGCTTGTGTTTCCATGACGCGGACATGGACGACCTCGTGTGGGAAGAAGTGAGCTGGGACGAGGCTTTTTACTGCATGAAGGGCCAGCTCCTGATTGTAGTAAGGGATATCGAAGGAAACCAAGCCGAGTTCACAGTCGACGAAGGGGATCATTTCTGGGCGCCGGCTGGCTACGAGTACACGTTGAAGGCATCGGGGGTCGAGTCGATTAACTTCTGGACGATGGCGCCAGTGCTCCATAGCGGGTGGCGAGATACGGGTGATCCGGCGGGACCGGCCTATAGCGACATGCTGTTAAACGCTGGTAAACCGCCAAAGAAACCAAGTCGGAAAAGGAAGAAGTAAAATGCCCGTCACGCAATATGATATTGCGCCGTTAACAGGCGCGGCACTCTGGGGGTACCTTGAGAAGGCCACGATGATGAGACTTGCCACCGTGAGCGGGAGGCAGGCAATCGAGGTTTCTCCCGTGTGGTTCGTGGTCCGGATCGAAACGGTCTACTTTGCAATCGACCCCACCGTGGGGGACCCGGGCCGATCGGTTACGCCCGCTGCTCGACACGTACGAGCACTCGATTCAGGCGGTCGCGTGTCGGGGGTCGTTGATGATGGTGAGGACCTGTCGAACTTCCGTGGTGTTCAGCTGGCGGGTAAAGCCGCTTTGGTTGAAAACGCCAGACTCAAAGACGAACTCCTTGACCTCGCGCTCGAAAAGTACTTTTACATCGAACATCCGCACCTCGAACACTATTTGAGCCGGGGGGCGATCGATGAGCGTCGCTGGTATCGGTTCGTTGCCGATCGAATTGAGGGTTGGGACCGGCGACATTTACCACAGCCGCCGATAATGGAACGCAGAATCCTCCCGCCGCACCTACGTAAGCGCAAATAAGCGGCCAAACGGATTTCCGGCATGCAAGGCGGAAACCGTAGACTGAAACGACAATGACTTCACTCGATATCAGAAGGAGGAGATAGCTATGAGCGCCCGCGAGGAGTTGAATTCCAAACCGCAACGATATCCCAAAGTAATGACACCGGACGAGATCGAGGCGATGCCCCGGTTGGAGTTCAATAAGGGTATTGAAACCGGGATCTTTATTTCGCAAGAACGGGAAGACGCGCGCTATTTCCGGCAAGGCATCTGTTACGCAAAGCCCGATCACGAACCAGTGAACTGGACTCAGGCGAACTTCGACGAGTCGCAATGCTGCCTGACCGGAATGATCCGCCTGCGTGTGGAGGATGCGTCGGGCAGACAAGTCGTACTCGAGGCGCGCCCGGGGGAGCATATCTACCTCCCCGCCGGATACACCTATACTCTCGAAGCGACCGGCATCGAGAGCTCATTCTTATGGACCAGCGGCCCTTCCAATGGGCCTGGGATCGTGGAAGCACCGGGCTATAGCAAGCAGCTTCGTGCGTTAAGGGGGTAAGTCAGCATGGCACTTTTAGAAAGCAATGCATTTGTAGAAGTTAACGCCAGCATGGCGGCTCCGCTACGGGGTAAGAAACGCTGGGCATACCTGGAACGGCAGAAAACGATCCGGCTTGCCACGACGAATGAAGACGGTTCGATTTATCTGTCGTCTTTGTGGTATGTGGTACGCGACGAGACGATCTATCTGCCGGTGGACGCGGCGAGCCGGCACGGCGTTAATATCGAGGCGAACCGAAACCTCGCGGGTCTCGTCGACAGTGGCGACGAGTATGCGACGGTCGCGGGCGTACGAATTTTGGGATCCGCCGCCGAGATCGAGGATTCGGCTCTGTTCGATGAATTGCAGAAGCTTGTCTTCGAGAAGTACTTTTACGCCGGCCACCCGTACGCGGAGCCCTATTTTCAGTTCGGACAGACCGTCGGACGTAAGTACTACGCTCTGAAGCCGGAGAAAATGATCGGTTGGGATTGCCGCGAGACCGCGGCACCCCAGGCTGTGGAATCCCGTGTGCTGCCGGACTTCGTGACCGATCGTCGAATTTGATGTAAGCGAGAGTTACCCCCTCGCCGACTCCGGCAAAGGTTAGCAAGGGGTATCGTCAAGTCTTGCGCAGCATCTGAGAACCACATCAGCGTCTATTAACGAGGATTGCCATGGGTTTCGATCACAACATCATCATCAACGTCGACAACTACAAACACTGCCACTATTCGCTCTATCCGCCGGGAACCGAATATGTGTCCAGCTATATCGAGTCGCGCGGTGGCGATTTTCCATCGACCTTGTTCGTCGGACTCCAGGCTTTTCTGCGCGAATACCTGATGCGACCGATTACCCTTGAGGACATCGATGAAGCCGAGTTCATTGAGCGTGAACAGGGCGTGCCCTTCAACCGCGAAAACTGGATGGGTATCCTTAACGAGCACGATGGATACCTCCCTGTCGAGATTGAAGCCGTGCCCGAAGGGACCGTATTGCCGCCGCGCAACGTCCTGGTGCAATTGATTAACACCGACCCAAAATATTGGTGGGTTACAAGCTTCTTTGAGACAGCCCTACTCCGGGCGATTTGGTATCCGACGACGATCGGGACGGTTAGCTGGCTCGCAAAGCAGGTGATCCGCGACACGCTCGAGTACACATCAGACAACCCCGAGATCTTGCGCCACATGCTGCATGATTACGGCGCGCGGGGCGTGAGCTCTATGGAGTCCGCAGGTCTCGGCGGGATGGCCCACCTCGTCAATTTTAGTCAGAGCGATACCCTCCCAGGCGTTCTCGCGGCGAAGCGCTACTACAACGGCGGCCACGTATCGAACTCCGGCGCGAACTCGGAACATGCAGGCTTCAGCGCCTGGGGCAAGGAGAATGAGGCAGCGGCATTGCGCAACATGCTCGAGATGTATCGCGAAGACGGTGTCGCGGTCCTTCTAACAGACACCTACGACCACGAGAATTGCGTCAAGAACATTCTCGGCCACGAGCTGAAGGAGACGATCGAGAATTTCCCCGGTCTCGTTGGCGCGAGGCCTGATTCCGGAGACATTGTCGAAGTCACGTCCGACACGACCGAGTGGCTGATGGACGCTTTCGGTTACGAGACCAACTCCAAGGGCTTCAAAGTGCTGCCGCCGTATATCCGGGTGATCCAGGGAGACGGCGTAAACTTTGGTGTCCTGCCTAAAGTCTTCATCGAAATGGAGCGCCGTGGATTCTCGGCCGAAAACGCATTATTCGGTATGGGCGGCGGCTTATTACAGCATCACAATCGGGATACGATGAATTTTGGCCAGAAGGCCAACGCGGTCTGCGTGAACGGCGTGTGGCGTGACATCTTCAAATCACCCACCGGATCGGAAATGAAGGCTTCGAAAAAGGGCCGTCTCGCGCTCACGCACGAGAATGGCACGTTTACAACCGTACCTCTCGACTCCATCGCACCCGAGGAGAACGTACTCGTGCCCGTGTTCCGAAACGGCAAGCTTTTGAAAAAATGGGATTTCACCGAGTTGATTGAACGAAGCGAGCGCGAATACCCTGATTCCTTTTACCTTGATGTGGTTCGCCCTCTGCGAGAAGCGCGTGGAAATCACCCGGCGCGATAGCGTCGTTACCGGCCGCCTGTGATCGAGTTCGCGGCGACGACACACGCGCTTCGTGGTACGCAGCGGGAGGTAAATGACAAACAGCTACCGGCGCCTGTTCGATTACTAACGAAACGTGGCGGCAAGTCATGACCTGCCTACACGTGTTTGATTTGGACGGAACCTTGCTGGTCGGATCTGCAACTCTTGAGATTTCACGGTCAATCGGCGCATTCGAAGAAACCCTCGCGATCGAGCACGCTTGGGCGCGCGGCGAGCTCGGTGACAACGCGTTTTGGGAGCAGTGCCTGCCGCTGTGGGATGGTCTTACCGACGACCAAATCGATCGCGCCTTCGCGACCGCACCATGGCTTGATGGCGTAGATCAGGTCTTTGCCGATATACGATCGCGCGCCGAATACAGCGTGGTGATCTCGCAATCACCGAAATTCTTCGTAGACCGTATCAGAAAATGGGGACTTAACTCCGCCTACGGCGCCCTCGTTTCGCCGGGAAATAGCGCCGGTGCCGAAACACTGGTCTCAAGCGCGGACAAACTGCAGATCACCAACAATCTACTCGTCGAACTCGGTCTCGCCTACGATGATTGTATTGCCTACGGCGACTCTGCATCCGATCTAGCTCTGTTCGAAAATCTCACGCACACTGTTGCTGTCAATGCGAAAGTTAGGATCAGAGCACTGGCGAGCGTTGCATACGACGGGCCGGATTTCTGGGCAGCTTACTTGGCCGGCCGCGACCTCATGGATTCTCGGAGTGCGCCATCGTAACAACGCCCCGTCATTGGTGGACGATGGCCTCAGTGTAGTAGAACCGTTTTCGCGTCTTTCTTCTCTACTGGTCGCAGGGGAAGGCTTCAACAAGGGCGTTTAGTACGACCCCGGCGGCTCCCTTGTGTAAGTCTTCCGGGTTTTGTTCCAGGTATTTGACGACGACGCGCTTTAAATCGCTTTTCGCTACGCCGGTGGGGGGGCAAGTAAGCAGAGCATGCGTGTCCGAAGCCGAGACCACGTAACCTAAGCAGTACCAATGTTCACTCAAGCTCGGCGCGTTGCAGTTCGCCAGCAAGCTGTTGCCAGTCTCGTACGCCGCCGCGCTATTTGCCGAAGCCGATAGAAATACCGCTAACAGAATTGGTCCCATCGGACGTTTTTTCATTAGACTCCCCCTCGGTTAGCTTGGAATCGTAGCTTAAGGAACCGCTGAAGATATCGCTCGATTTAGACGCCTGCAAGTTGCGGCAACCCGCGACGCGAGACTATAACGGGGCGGTCCTCTTTGAGGAGGCCCGGAATTGCGCACGGGCGTACATGAAAGATAAACAGGCCCTAATCTGTTGTGCGGATTACGGGCGGACTCTCTCTCCACCAATCAGTCTGATCTCCGTTGAACGGTTTGCTAGTTCGGGATTAAGTATGTTGAAATTCAGGGGCTTGCGGCAGTGAAAACCGCTCAATGGGGACCATTGCGTTCGATTCATCGGCGAAAATACGCGTGATTCTCTGGACGCCGGTTTGGTAGTTCGCGCTACGCAGCGGGTGCGACACGGTGACCCGCTGATTCAGTTTCTAGTTCCCAATGATTTGAGGTCAAGATCGAAGGGCCTCGGACTGCAAACGCCAATCCGCGCCCGCGATTTCTCCAAGCGTATCGGGCTGTCCCCCCTGAAAACCCGATTGTGTTGAACTGATTGGCTATTTCGCTGGCGGGTTTAAGCATTGCCAGCACCGATTTAGGGAACCTCTGATCAATTCATGGAACGTCGCCTTGCGCCCGGAATCGTCCCGCTCGGCGTTGCGGCGCTTGCCAATAGTCCCTTGTTATCGCCTCCGCGCCGCGCCTTGACCTGTACAATTTTGGGCGGCAACTCGACCGTCCCAGAATGAATCAGCGGTTTCCCAGGTTCCGGTTCCCGAAATAAAGTCGAGTCCCCTCCGGCCGATACAGACTTTAACGGATTTGTCTAAGCCGCTACGGCGGCTTTGTGCGACATCGCCGCCAGGCTAATTGGACGGAGGATCTGGATATGCGCATATTGATTGCCGAGGACGATCGAGTCAGTGCGACAATCATCGAACGGATTGTGGCCAAGGTCGGGTTCCCGTGCGAAACGGTCTCGGACGGCCGGCAGGCGGTCGAGCGATTGGCGGAGAAATCTTTCGATATCGTACTTACCGATTGGATGATGCCGGAAATGGATGGGATCGCGTTGGTGCGCCACATCCGCGGCCGACCCGGCCCACAACCGTTGATTGTCATGATTACGGCAGTATCCACCCACGGCGCCCTGGACCACGCGATGGAATCCGGCGCGGACGATTTCCTCGCTAAACCGGTTGATGCGAGCCAGGTGTTGAAATCGATCCGCACCCTCATACGCCGGCGTCGTCAGGCGACTCCGACCCTCCCAAAAAAGACTGCCGCCGGACCGACAGCGACCAAATGGGAGGCCGCCAAACCGGTGGCCAGCGTGCCCCCGGCCCCCTACGTTGCGGTCGTCATCGGCGCCAGTACGGGCGGGCCCGCGGCGTTGCAAACCGTGTTCGAATCCCTACCGAGCAACGCCGCAAGCGCCGCTTTCTTTCTGGTCCTTCACGGCCCGGTCTGGATGCTGAAGAGTTACCCCCGTCGCTGGCACGTCATACCACGCTGGGAGTGCAGCAAGCCGTGGGCGGAGACGTTCCGGAACCCGGCTGGCTCTACGTGGCACCGGGGGACAGACATTTGCGCATCGGCCGGTCGGATTATCGGATCGAAATCGACAATGGGCCGAAACAGAATTACGTCAAGCCGGCCGCCGATCCTTTGTTCCAGAGCGCCGCAGACGCCTTCGGCCCGGCCGCCCTGGCGGTAGTGTTGACTGGTATGGGCCGCGACGCATTTCGCGGCGCCGCGGCGATCAAGTCCGCCGGTGGCACGGTACTGGTGCAGGACCCCGCCGACTCAGTGGCAAAGGGTATGCCCGGAACCGTGGTCGACGCCGGTCTGGCCGACGAGATCCTGCCACTGCGGCGGATCGGTCCAGCCATTGCGCAAAGAATCGCCCAGCTCCATCCCCGGCCGCGACCGGTACCGGCGCCGGTTCGACGCAGGACTACACGGAGTGCGACGGCATGAGCACGGCCCCAATTCTCGACCAGTCCGCGTTGCTTAAGCAACTCGATGGTGATGAAGATCTTTGGCGCGAAATAATGGACATTATTTTTGATGATACACCGAAGCAGATCGGGGCATTGCCGGCCGCGATTGAGGATCCAGATCCCCCCCTGGTGCAACGTCTTGCGCACACTATAAAGGGCTCCTCGGGCAACGTCGGTGCACCGGCGTTGCAAGCCGCCGCATGGCAACTAGAACAGGCGGCGGAGAGCGATGATTTGGGTTGCGCTCACTCTCGTGCTGGCGAATACGCCGACACAAGGTTAAGCCGTCGACACCGGGCATCATCCAATCGAGCAGCAGCAGGCGCGGCGGATCTGGTTCCTGCAGGATTTGCCAGGCGGTCTCGCCGTCTTCGACCGCGACCGGGTCGTATCCCCATTTGCGCGTCACTGCCTCCAGGATATGGCGTAAAGTAACGTCGTCTTCTGCGATCAAGAGTTTCAAAGGACCGTGGCCTCGGTCGCGACTTCGAGTTGCGTGACTTGCTGGCTCCGGAGATAGACATCGTCGGTGGTTTTCTTCGCCGTTGCCCCCCCATGAAGCCGCCGGGAGGTGAAAACCGAGCAAAAGAGCGCTGCGACGGTTGGAGCCCGGGAGCGCCCGTTTTGTCTATAGTGTTGGGCGGGTGAATACCCGTTCTCGGCGAGAACGGCGCCGGCCTTAGTGATCATCCAGTTGTTCACCGGTTTACCGCTTTATGGTACATAACTGAATAGCGGCCTATCTGCTCCGATCTTGAGCGATTCGGAGTACGCGCTCGAGTTCTATGAGTTACCGTGCAAGAGGAGCTTCGGTCATTGCGGAAGCTAGCCTGCATATTGCACCAGCCGAACAACGCCTGCGCGGTAATGCGTTGATAG
>CAZFZX010000042.1:0-24236 GCA_964523765.1 uncultured Enterobacteriaceae bacterium | reverse complement strand
GTAGCGAGGCGAGTGGGAAAGTGAGTCCATTTTTTCGCCATTTTGAGGCGCATAGCGGTGACTATGTAACGAAAAATTCGCCGGGAGCGAATTTTCGCGTCAGCCCCGAAGGGGTGAAGCGCATGGATGCGCTCAACGAAAATGGCGGAATAAGGGGCCGATTTCTCATCGCCGCAGTAGAATCGACCTAAGTCCGACAGGCTCCTAGCCTGCATTATTCATGAACGCGCGAGCGAGGGCGTGGAAATGCCTGTAGATACAAGGCGCGCGGGGAAATCTGCGCGAAGACGTACTGTCTGTACGTTGAGCGCAGATTTGTTCGCGCAACGCCGTAGATGCAGGCAGATCCGCGTCCGCAGCCGTGGGTTCATGAATATTGCAGGCTAGGGGTCGGGATCTCTACCACCCGCTCGTTCGTTCGCTCGAGCAATCGGACTATGTCGTATCCTGCGGGTCGACATCGACGGACCAGCGTACTTTGCGCCGCGCCGGTATCTCATCGCTGGCGTCTATTAGCGACTTTATCGCTGCCGCCAGAACACCTCGCGCGTTCGCCGAGAGCATCAGCTGCGCGCGATAACGTCCGGCCCTTCTTTCCATCGCCGCAGGAATCGGCCCCAGCACCTCTAAGCCGCGGGGGCCTCTCCCTTTCACGTTTCTTGCGAGCTCGGCGAGAAAATCGTGCGGCGCCCGAGGGCTCGCCGCCTCGGCGCGAACCAACGCCATCGGTACGTACGGTGGCAGAGCGGCGCTGCGCCGCTCTGCCAGCGCTCGTTTAGCAAAGCTATCGTATCCCGCGCCGATCAGAGTCTGCAGCAACTCATGGTGGGGGTGATGCGTTTGGATCAGGACTTGCCCGAGCGCTTCGGCCCTACCGGCGCGACCGGAGACCTGGATAATCATCTGTGCCAGTTTCTCTTCGGCACGAAAATCCGTGCTGAATAGCTGGCTATCCGCATCGACGATCCCGACCAGCGTCACGCGGGGAAAATCATGTCCTTTCGCGAGCATTTGCGTCCCTATCAGGATATCTACGGAACCGTCGCCGATCGCGGCGAACACCTCTTCCATCGCGTTTCTGCGCCGCATGCTGTCGCGGTCGATACGCGCGACGTTTTTTCCGGGAAATACTTCGTTTAGGGCTTCCTCCACTTGCTCGGTACCCAATCCCAAGGGGATCAATTCCGGTTCGTCGCAGCAGGGCGCGATCCGGCGCACATGCTTCCTGCCGCCGCAATGATGACAGACCAACAGCTTGCGCTCCTTGTGCCATACCAACTTCGCATCACAGCGAGAGCACGTTGCAATCCAACCACATTGGTGGCACAGCATAACGGGCGCAAAGCCCCGTCGATTTATGAACAACAGCGTCTGCTCGTTGCGCTCGAGCCGGTCGCTTACCGCGCGCAACAAGGGGTCCGACAGACCGCCCACCATCGACACCCCACGGACGTCAATGCAACGTATTTTCGGCAGTTGCGCGGCACCGGCGCGCTGCGGAAGCGATAGATAAGTGTACTTGCGCTTTTTGACATTCAAATATGCCTCCAGCGAGGGCGTCGCCGTTCCCAAAACGATCGGAACCGCTGCTTGCTGAGCACGGATTATCGCTACGTCCCGGGCGTTGTAACGAAACCCCTCTTGTTGCTTGAACGAGGCATCGTGTTCTTCGTCTACGACCACGATACCGAGTCGCTTCAGCGGCGCCCATACCGCCGAGCGCGTCCCCATGAGAACTTTGACCTCTCCGTCGCGACACCGCTGCCAGACCTGCGCTCGCTCCAGGTCGGTCAAGCCGGAGTGCAATACGCCGACGGCGTCGCCGAAACGCTGCCTAAGCCGCACGACCATCTGCCGGGTCAATACGATCTCCGGGACCAACAACAATCCACTCATGCCCCGGTCGAGCACTTTACCCATAGCCGTCATGTACACTTCGGTCTTTCCGCTGCCGGTCACGCCGTGTAGAAGGAAGGCGCGGAATGAATCGAAAGAAGAGATGAGGCTTCGAGCGGCTTTCGTTTGCGCGGCGTTCAGCGCGACGGGCTCGACCGGGTGAGTGGGCGGCCGCTTCGTGTTTAGCGAGCGCAGGCGACGCCCGACGATCCCCTTTTTCTCGAGTTCGCGCAACGCGCGCCGCCAATCAAAATCCAGGTGCTCGAAATCGGCGGCAACAGCGGGACCTTCTCCTAGAAGCGCAAGGACGGCCGCTTGGCGCGGGGCTCTGCGAGCAAGTGTCGCGAGCTCCGACTGCTTAGCGCCCTCGGCCACCCATTCGTTCGTTTGCCTGGCCACTGGTGGCCGCCCCTTACGCAGAGGGCCGGGCAACATAGCCGCGAAGACCTCCCCGATCGGATGCTGATAATAATCTGCGGCCCAATGTCCGAGGCGCATCAACTCCGGGCCAAAAACGGGCCCGCCGTCGATAATGGCGATGATCGCTTTTAGCGAACGCCTTGGGACGGCTTCGGGCACCGCCCGGCCGAGCACTACGCCGACGCGGACGCCGCGACCAAAGGGCACCCTTACCCGGGTCCCGGGCGCCGCGCTAAGACTACCTGCCGGCGGGAGATAATGAAACGTCTTGCGCAGTGGAGCGAATACGGCGACTTCGACCGCGAAAGATTCGCGCGACATTAAGGTCCGCCGTCATGGAAATCTTTGTCGCCACCGCCTGGAGCGCCGCCGCTCGATTGGCCACCAATCAGATCCACCAAGGTCTTGGCGTCGGCGCATCTGTATGGGCGTCCATCCAAAGAACTCCGCGGCGGATGTACGAGAAACGGCTCCGGGAGTATTACGAGTTCAAATTCAAGATCATTGTGCGTCACCAAGCAAACCGGAAAATCTTCGCCGAACGTCGAGGATGTCTTCAACGTTGTATGCGTCAACCGGGAAGCGATCTTCCGCTCGTGCAGGAAGCGACTAACGCTTTCGAACTCGTCGGTATACAAATGTAAGGTTACCGGCGAGTATTCACAGGCACTGCCGTAAAGTACCGGACCCACTAGCCGCGGCGCGAATTGAGCCAGGACTTGCATCGCCGCCAGCGCCTCTCGACGCATCGTATCGATCCGGCACGTGTGACGCTCGCCTTCGAAAACGCTTTGATATTCGATCACGGCCGACTGCACCTCGCAGTTGTTCGGCATGTTGCGATGGTTGTCCAGACCCATCTGTGCTGCGGCCTTACGTTTTGCCGCGGCGAAACTACCTACGTTGCCCTCAACGACGAAGCGTGCCGCAGCATGGGCGACTTCGCGGCGCAGCGATTTACTGGAATTGCGTCTTGTCGATCGCATCGTCGTCAGGTCAAATATCGGACTTAGAATAGATGCTCCGGCACAGCTCCGCCGCGGTTACCGTCCCGGGGCGAGCCGAACGGAGCTGCCGCTTTCGGAACGTTACCTTCGCGAAACGATTCAAACACAGCGTTGGGATCGTCGGCGCCAGCGAGGAGGCCCGTCGTAGGATCGATTTTTACCGTAATGAGTCCGGCCGGGCGTTCCATTACGGACTCCGGTACGCCCTCGAGAGCGGCCTGCATATAGTCGATCCACATCGGCAGCGCCGCACCGGCACCGGTCTCGCGTTTACCGAGCGGTTTAGAGTCGTCGAAACCGACCCACACGGTTGTTACCACATCGCCATTGAATCCGGAAAACCAGGCATCTTTTTGATCGTTCGTCGTACCCGTCTTACCGGCCAAATCATTTCTCTGCAGTCTTAACGCTTTGCGCCCGGTACCGTGCTTAATGACGTCGCGCATCATGGAGTTCATGATCCAGGCATTACCGGCATCAAGAACCCGCTCGGCCGGCGGTGCCTGATCGCTCGCGGCGAGTTCCACGATCGAAGCAATATCGAGTGGTTCGCCATCGTCATCAACCTCCGGCTTGAAGCAGTCAATGCAAACTGTCGGTGGCTCCGCCTGCATGACGATGCTGCCGTCTTCGGTTTCTATGCGCTCGATAAAATAGGGTTCGACACGATAACCGCCGTTGGAAAGCACGGCGTAAGCCGACACGAGTTCGAGCGGCGTGAGTACCCCGCTACCGAGCGACATCGACAAGTTTTTCGGTAGGCGAGAAACATCGAAACCGAACTTCCGAATATGCTGGATTGCCGCATTTACCCCGATAGCCCGCAGCAGGCGGATCGAAACGAGGTTGCGGGAATGTGCCAACGCTTTGCGCAATGGGGTCGGACCGTAATACTTTCCGCTGTAATTTTCAGGGCGCCACGCACTTTCGAGGCCCGGGGCGTCGAATACAATCGGCGCGTCGTTAACGAACCTTGCGGCGGTGAATCCCCGATCGAGCGCGGCGGAATAAATAAATGGTTTGAAATTCGAACCTGGCTGGCGCATCGCCTGGGTCGCACGATTAAATTTGCTCTTCTTGAAATCGAAACCGCCCACGAGTGCCTGGACCGCGCCGTTCCGCGAATTCAAAGACACGAGCGCTCCTTCGATGTCGGGAATTTGGGCGAGGCGCCAAAAACCCGCCTTTTCGACAATGCTCCGCTCAGCATCCTTTTTCACTTCTGTCACGGGGGGGCGCCACTCGATACGGACAACGTCGCCGGGTTGTACCACTTCGCCGGCGTTCTTCGGCCTGGCGGCACGCGCGTTATGGGATAGATATGCGCGCGCCCACCGAAAGCCTTCCCACGGGATAGTCAGAGTTTCACGATTGGCGGTAAAAACCTGAGCCTCCCGCTCCTCCACCGCCACGACGACCGCCGGCCGCAACGGGCCGATATCGATATAACCATGCAGTAGCTCGGCCCACGTTTCGATGTTCGCATCGGCGGGAATATCAAAATGATGCTCGGCGCCCCGGTACCCGTGACGGCGATCGTAGTCCAGGAGCACTTTCTGTAATGCCGCGTTTGCCGCCCCCTGGTTTCGTGAATCGACGGTTGTGAAGACGTGATAGCCCGCCGTATAGGCGTCGTCGCCATAATCCTCCCGCAGATACGACCGCACCATTTCGGCGAGGTAGGGCGCCGACGCTTCTGTTCGCAACCCGTGTACGGTTGTCGCCACGGGTTCCGCGAGCGCCGCGTCATGTGCCGAGGCGTCGATAAAGCCGAGTTTGAACATGCGCGAGAGCACGTAGGCCCGCCTCGTTTCGGCGGTTTCCGGATTCGTCACCGGATTGGTTTTAGACGGTGCTTTGGGCAGCCCGGCTATCATCGCGATCTGGCCGAGGGTGAGGCCGTCCAAAGCCCTGCCGTAGTAAACCTGCGCCGCCGCACCGACCCCGTAAGCTCGATGTCCGAGAAAAATCTTGTTCAGATAGAGTTCCAGAATCTCATCTTTCGAGAGTTCCTGCTCGATCTTCACGGCCAGAACGATCTCTTTGATCTTGCGTTCGTAAGTCTTCTCGGGGGTAAGGAAAAAATTCCTCGCGACCTGCATTGTGATCGTGCTGCCACCTTGCTTTTTCTCGCGCGTCTGTGCGAGTTCTATCGCTGCGCGCGCGATTGCCATCCAATCGACACCGGGATGTTCGTAGAAGCGATCGTCCTCGGACGCAATGAAAGCTTGTTTCATTACGATAGGGACATCGTCTATTGCGACGGGTTGGCGGCGCTTTTCGCCGAATTCGGCGATCAGTCGGCCGTCTTTCGTGAAAACCCGCAGGGGCGTCTGCAGATGCACCTCGCGCAGTGCTTCCGCGGAAGGCAGCTGCGGTAGCACGTACCACAATATGGCGCCAATCGCGACGACCCCCCCGATAAAAGCGGACAACAATAAATAGAATGAAAATCGCAACATAATTGTGTCTGGATCGGGCCCAGAGGCTATATCTTATATACAATCACTTTAAATAATGTGCCTAACCCGCGGTTTCTATTGTGGTTTCGATAAAAATGATTTGTCTTTTGAATCCCGATTGTCTATAGTTAGCTCTAGAATTTAAGGTTGAAGAATATTTTTTCGTCGTAACTTGTTTATTTAAAAGGGAAAAGTTGTGGCTCTCATCGGACGCAAACAGGCTCCCGTGTTGGGTGTGGACATCAGCTCAACGTCGGTCAAATTGCTCGAACTCTCGCGCAGCGGCGGCCGTTACCGGGTCGAAAGCTATGCGGTCGAACCGCTACCGCCGAACTCGGTTGTTGAAAAGAATATCACGGATGCCGAACTCGTCGGCGAAGCGATTGGCCGGGCGGTCAAGAAATCAGCAACTCGGACGCGCGCGGCCGCGTGCGCGGTCGCCGGCTCGGCGGTCATAACCAAAGTCATTTCGATGCCCGGCAATCTGTCGGAAGATGAAATGGAGAGCCAGATCCAGATCGAGGCCGACCAATACATTCCGTATCCGCTGGAAGAAATCAGTCTCGATTTCGAGGTGCTGAATCCGTCCGAGGCCGACCCGGACCGCGTCGACGTTCTGCTTGCCGCGTCGCGTAGCGACAATGTCGACGTCCGCGCCGCGGCATTAGAGGTCGGGGGCCTGCAGGCCAAAGTCGTTGACGTCGAAGCCTTCGCACTGGAAAACGCCGTCTCTTTATTGATGAGCGACATCGGCAACCCACATGTCGCCGCCGTAATGGACGTCGGCGCAACGACTTCGACGTTGAGCGTGCTCGAAGACGACTCAATTGTCTACACTCGCGAGCAGCTCTTCGGCGGCCGCCAATTAACCGATGAAATCCAACGCCGGTACGGGCTATCCTACGAAGAGGCTGGGCTCGCCAAGCGCCAGGGTGGGCTGCCCGATAATTACGAACCCGAGGTACTCCAGCCCTTCCGCGAATCGATGGCGCAGGAAGTCAACCGCGCTCTGCAGTTTTTTTACTCGTCAAGTCAAGTCGGGGCCGTCGATCACGTCATTGTGGCCGGAGGCTGCGCGTCGATCGGTGGAATCGGTGACCTCATACACGAAAAGATAGACACCCCGGTCAGCATCGCGAACCCGTTTGCAAATATGTCCGTCGCATCGCGCGGCCGCGCCGACGCACTGGCAAATGACGCACCGGCGATGATGATCGCCTGCGGTTTATCGCTGAGGAGTTTCGACTGATGGCAAGAATTAATCTGCTGCCATGGCGCGAAGAACAGCGCAACCAACGTAAGAAAGAATACCTGACGGTCGTCGGGGTCTGCGCGTTCATAGCGGTGCTCGTCTGGGGTGCAGTGCACTGGCATTTCAACGAACGGATCGACTATCAAAAAAGCCGAAACGAGTTCCTGCAAGCTGAAATTACGAAGCTAGACAAAAAGATCCAGGAGATCCGGGAGCTCGAGAAGGAGAAAGAGCGTTTGCTGGCGCGTATGAAAGCGATCGAAACATTGCAGACGAGTCGGCCTATCATCGTGCATATCTTCGATGAATTAGTCGATTCGCTTCCGGACGGCGTCTACCTCAAGCAGATAATACAAAAAGGCGCCAAGATTGAAATCAGAGGGGTCGCGCAGTCAAACGCTCGCGTCTCCAATTACATGCGTAACGTTGAGAAGTCTGATTGGTTGAAGAATCCGAGCCTCGACATCATCCAAACGGCGACGGAAGACGGTCGGAGGATCGCGAACTTCACGCTGAAATTCGAGCAGACTTCTCCGCAGGCAGAACAGGCAGAGGAAGAGGGAGACGCATAATGACCTTGTCCGAGCTCAACAACCTCAGCTTCGACAACATCGGTTCATGGCCGGTGCCCGTCAAAATCGTGTTCATCATTCTTGTTTGCTCTGCGATTCTAGGCGTCGGTTACTGGAAAGACATTAGCGTACTGCAGGAAGATCTC
Source organism: uncultured Enterobacteriaceae bacterium (assembly GCA_964523765.1). Classification (GTDB taxonomy): domain Bacteria; phylum Pseudomonadota; class Gammaproteobacteria; genus UBA11873. The sequence continues at coordinate 16,481 of CAZFZX010000042.1, read as the reverse complement.
CAAAAAGTTCAAGCGGAAGAAGCCGACCTGAAGGTCACTTTTGAAGCAAAACAGAAAAAGGTGGCCAACTTAAAGGCCCTCAAACAGCAATTAGAAGACATTAAGGAAACTTTTGGCGATTTGCTCAAACGCCTGCCGAACAAAACGGAAGTAGCCGCTCTCTTAGTCGATATTTCGCAGCAAGGGCTTGGTGCTGGACTTGAGTTCGAACTCTTCAAACCGGGGAGAGAGCAACCGGCAGATTTCTACGTCGAACTGCCGATCCAGATAACGGTTGTGGGTGACTACCACGAGTTCGGAACTTTCATTAGCGGAGTTTCCGATCTCCCGCGGATCGTCACCAACCACAATGTGAACATTAAGCCTGGTGCCGAAGGGAAACTCGTTCTGGAGACGACGGCGAAGACCTATAGGTATATGGACGAAGAAGAGGAAGCGGGCAAATGAAATTTGCGACTATCCGATCATTTCTCACCGCCGCGGCGTGCGTATCCGCGTGCGTCGCGCTCACCGGGTGTGTGTCGCGTGATATGTCCGATCTCGAAAACTACGCCTCGGACATACTCTCGCGTCCGGGCGGTCGCATCGATCCACTGCCACCGATCAAGCCTTACGAGCAATACCTATACCAATCCGGCGACAAGGGACTGCGTAATCCTTTCCTGTCTTTTTTCAAAAGAGAAAAGGATCCCGGGCCGCCCGACGATCGCAGGTGCGACGTCCTCTGCCAATTCGTCAAGACCCACAACCTCGAGGAGTTGGAGCATTCCGAACTCGACGCTCTGCGGATGGTCGGGATCCTGGAGAACAACGACGAATACTGGGGCATCATCCGTGACCCGGCGGGCGCTGTCCATCGCGTGCAGGTCGGGAACTACCTGGGTTCGAATTACGGGAAGATCCTGAATATTCAGGAAAACCGGATCGACCTTCGCGAAATCGTAAAGAACGACCAAGGAAGCTGGGAAGAGCGCGACGCCAGCTTGGCTTTATCCGAGGAATAACCCAGAGAAGGGGTGAACGAAAATGATGGCTGCAATGTTATCTGATAACCGAATCGAGAATTCCAAAACCACAACGGTGGGTCGACGCCTGATAGCTGCCGTGACACTCACAGCGCTATGCGTTTCGGCGCTGTTAGCGGCGAGTATTGCGTCGGCCGCTACACTCGACAATATCAACTATACGTCGTTGCCCGGAGACCGCGTTCAGCTGCGCCTGCAACTGTCGGAACCGGTTGGCGCGGAGCCGTTGAGTTTTACCATCGATAACCCGGCCCGCATCGCGGTCGACTTCCCCGGCACCTCGCTGAACCTTGCGGAGAAATCCCAGAACATCGGCATCGGGAATGCTGAAAGCGTAGTGGCGGTCGAAGCCGAAGGCCGAACGCGCGTCGTCGTCAACCTCGTGAATATGGTTCCCTATGACATCAATAGTGATGGCAGCATCGTGACGCTTACACTCGAAGGCGGCGCGGCCGATATCGCTACCGACATGGCCGCCGACGCAGCGACCCTGCCCGGCTCGGCGACCGATGCGCGCATCAATGACATCGACTTCAGGCGCGGAGCCGGCGGCGAAGCCCTGATAATTGTTGAGTTGTCCAATCCGGATGTCGGCATCAACATTCGTCAACAGGGGGATAATGTCGTTGTCGATTTCGTGGATACGGTTCTCCCGGAGGAACTCGACCGACGTCTGGACGTAATCGACTTCGCGACGCCTGCGAAAGAAATCGATACCTTCGCCCACGGCAACGGCACGCGCATGGTGATCTCGCCGGTCGGCCTTTACGAGCACCTCGCCTATCAGTCCGACAACGTGTTCACGATGGAATTGAAACCGCTGACACCAGCCGAAGAGGAAGAGCTCAAAAAAGATAAATTCGGTTATACGGGTGAACGACTGTCGCTGAACTTCCAAAACATCGAAGTTCGCGCAGTACTGCAACTCATCGCCGACTTTACCGAGTTCAACCTAATCGCCAGTGATACCGTTGGCGGCAATGTCACGTTACGCCTCAAAAACGTACCGTGGGATCAGGCAATGGACATCATCCTCAAGTCCAAAGGCCTCGGCATGCGCCGGGTCGGAAACGTCGTGATGGTCGCGCCGCAGGAAGAAATCGCGGCGCGGGAGAAACTCGAGCTGGAAGCGCAGCAGCAGATCCAGGAATTGGCGCCGTTGAGGACGGAATTCGTGCAAGTCAATTATGCGAAAGCTTCCGACATAGCCACGCTGATCAAGGACGACGCGAACAATCTGCTGTCGGAGCGCGGCAATGTCTCCGTGGACCAGCGTACTAATACGCTGTTGATTCAAGACACCGCCGCGCAGCTAACGGACATCCGCGAGGTCGTCCAGGCGCTCGACGTACCGGTGCGGCAGGTTCTAATCGAATCGCGTATCGTGATCGCGAACGAGGACTTCAGCAAGGACCTCGGCGTGCGTTTCGGCTACAGCCATCATAACGACGGCAAGAATCAAGCGTTGACCTCCGCCGGCGGGACGAAAAGCGATTTCGTCAGCATCCTCGGCGGCGGCCAAGAGGGCACCGTAAACTACGGCGGCAACACAGCGTTCCACGCGGACAACCTGGAGAATTACATCGTCGATCTGCCGGTGGCCGGACCCGCCGCGGCATTTCGATGGTCAATTGGCCGTATTGGAAGCTACCTCCTGCAGCTGGAACTCTCGGCCTTGCAGGCCGAAGGGCGCGGCGAGGTGGTTGCAAGCCCGCGCGTAATTACCGCCAATCAAAAACAGGCCACCATCGAGGCGGGCACGGAGATCCCGTACCAGGAAGCGTCTTCGAGCGGGGCCAGCACGACCTCCTTCAAAAAGGCGGTGCTGAGCCTGAGCGTGACGCCTCATATTACGCCGGACGATCGCATCATCATGGACCTCGAGGTAAAGCAGGATTCGGTTGGCGAAGTCTTTAACAACGTCCCGAGCATCGACACTAACGAAGTGCAGACTCAGGTCCTGGTCGCAAACGGCGATACGGTCGTACTCGGAGGGATCTTTGAATCCGTAAGCCGCGACGATGTGTCGCGCGTGCCGTTTTTCGGCGAGTTACCCTATCTTGGGCGGCTGTTCAAGAACACCTCGGAAGACAGCTCGAAGCAGGAGCTCTTGGTATTCGTGACGCCGAAAATCCTGAAGGATTCGCTGTCGCTGTCTTCTCGCTAAGAACGGGATTATTCCTTCCTATCGCGGAGCTTCGGCTCCGCGTTTTTTTTGCGCATCGTCGAGGGACCTGCAACAATTAGCGCTGCAAATAGAGAGTATTCGTGGACACCTCCTTCCATGCGCTGACCTTCCAACAGACCGCGACTGCGGGTCGCCGCCGCCCCACGCGTCGGTCCGCGGACTGAGTCGCGTTCAGCCGCCTTGGCAGTAGGCGCACCATCTAGGATTTTTCTCGTCGGTCCCATGGGCGCGGGGAAGACGACAATCGGCAGGCGTCTAGCGAGAACGCTGCAGAAAAACTTTGTAGATGCGGATCAGGAACTCGAACGACGCACCGGAGCATCGGTGGCACTGATTTTCGACATCGAAGGGGAAAGTGGTTTCCGCGAGCGCGAAAAGCAACTTATCGACGAATTGACTTTGCTAGACGACATTGTATTGGCCACCGGCGGAGGCTCAGTCCTCGATCTCGAAAACCGCTCAGCGCTGAAATCGCGGGGTTTTGTCGTCTATCTGCGCGCATCGATCGAAAAACTGATAGAAAGGACACGACGAGATTCCAAACGCCCGCTATTGATGACTGCCGATCCGGTAGCCAAAATGAGAGAACTGCTGGCGACGCGCGATCCTATTTATCGAGAGGTAGCCGATCTCAACGTCGACACGGGAACCATGGGGTTGAGCGAAGTCGTAAAGGAAATTCGGTTAGCGAGCGCTCGTTGAAGCTGAACGCGCGCCGCCACGTCGCTGCCACAAAATCGAGAGGAGAGATGTTTGGACATTCAAAATGGGCGACTAGCAAAGCCGCGAGAAGGCGATGGGCGCTGATCAATGATCACGTTGCGTGTGGAACTTGGCGAGCGCTCCTATCCGGTTTTCATCGGTTCCGAACTGCTGGCCGACGGAAGTTTGATCCGGGATCGCGTGGATTCTCGGCAGGTAATGATCGTCTCCAACGAGACCGTTGCGCCGTTGTACCTGGAGGCGGTCAAAAGTGCGGTCGCGGACAAGATTGTAGCTACGGTCGTCCTGCCGGACGGCGAGCAATACAAGACTCTGGAAAGTTTCGATCGCGTAATCTCTGCGTTACTAGCAAAGGGCTTCGATCGCGGCTGCACATTGATCGCGCTCGGTGGCGGCGTCGTCGGCGATATTACCGGATTTGCGGCGGCGTGTTATCAACGCGGCGTCGAGTTCATTCAAATCCCCACGACGCTGCTCGCGCAGGTTGATTCGTCCGTTGGGGGGAAGACCGCCGTAAATCACAGGCTCGGCAAAAACATGATCGGCTCCTTTCATCAGCCGACGTGCGTGATAGCCGATACCGCAACCCTTTCGACCCTGCCGGCCAGAGAGTTCAGGGCGGGTATCGCCGAAATCATAAAGTACGGCTTGATCTCGGATCCGGAACTGTTCGCCTGGCTAGAGGCCAATATCCAAAAGCTGTTGGCACTAGACGCCAACAGCCTGACGTACGCAATACGGCGGTCGTGTGAGGACAAGGCAGCCACGGTGGCGCAAGATGAACTGGAGTCTGGTATCCGCGCTTTGCTAAACCTCGGCCACACTTTTGGGCACGCCATCGAGAACGTACTCGGCTACGGGAACTGGTTGCATGGTGAGGCGGTAGCCTGCGGATTGTGCCTGGCCGCGGCGCTATCGGTACGGATGGGGATACTCGAGGATGCCGATTATGACCGTGTACTCAAGGTCGTTCGGCGCGCGGGGTTGCCGGATTCACCACCAGCCGAACTCGACCCGAGTGAGTTTGCCGCGGCCATGGCGGTGGATAAGAAAAGCCGTGCGGGAAAGATTAGGCTCGTGTTGATGCGCGCGATCGGAGAAGCCTTTCTTTGTGATGATTATCCGCCGGATGCGTTTCGGCGCGTCCTCGAAAGTGGCGGCGCGAAGTCTGGTGTTGGCTGAAAGGGCCGCACCCGGCAACCTGGCGAAACACGGGATCGCCCCTCCTCCGACATGAAAATCGAACTACCAGAGAAGGTAATGGCCCCGTATGCGGCAACCGAGACACAGTCGCGCGGGCGCCGGTACCCAGAACCCGCGCCTACGTTTCGGTCGCAATTCCAACGCGACCGGGACCGCATCGTTCACTGCTCGGCCTTTCGTCGCCTCGAATACAAGACCCAGGTATTTGTAAACCACGAAGGCGACATGTTCCGGACCCGTCTCACACATTCGCTCGAGGTTGCGCAAATCGCACGCACCGTTGCACGGGCTTTAGGCCTGAACGAGGATCTCACAGAAGCAATTGCCCTCGCCCACGATCTTGGCCACACCCCGTTTGGTCATGCCGGACAGGGCGCGCTCGATACTTGCATGAAAAGCTATGGCGGATTCGAGCACAATCGTCAGTCGCTGCGCGTAGTCGAGACGCTGGAGAAGCGTTATGCCGAGTTTCCGGGCCTCAATTTGCTGTACGAGACCCGCGAAGGCATTTTGAAGCATTGCAGCGAAGAGTGCGCCGTAAGTATCGGTGAGCTTGGTCAGCGTTTTCTTGATCGAACGCAGCCATCACTGGAAGCGCAATTGGCTAACGTCGCCGACGAAACAGCCTACAATCACCACGACATCGACGACGGGTTGCGGGCGAATCTCCTGAGCCTAGAACAGCTGCGGGAATTCTCACTATTTCGCGATCTGCATGACGCGGCCCGACGGCGGTGGCGCCGGTCCGATGCCAAAACAATCCAGCACAGCGTCATTCGAGAGATGCTCAACTATTTTGTAGTCGACCTGATTCGTGCGACTCGCGCGCGGCTCGAACAAAACGCCCCGCAGGACCTAGAGGAGGTTCGTGCTCGGCACAAGTGTATCGTCGAATTCAGCGAAGGCGTCGGGACTCAGCATCGAGGCCTGAAACGTCTGTTGAGGCGCGACCTCTACCACCACAAACGCGTATTGGACAACGCCAATCGTGCGCGTATCATCGTCACGGAACTGTTTCAGGCATTCTCCGAAGACCAGCGGCTCCTGTCGCGCGAGCGGCTCTACAAGGAAACCGAGGATCCTGCGCTTCGGGCACAAAACATTGCCGATTATATAGCCGGGATGACCGATCGGTTCGCAATTGCCGAACATAAGCGGATTTTTCAGAGTGAACATTTCGGGGTCGCCTGAGGTAAGCGCTGAATGCCGGAGCGAAGCACGATGAGTACCGGATTGGATCCCTTCGTTGACGGTCGGGGAGAAAATTACTATTTCGTTACTCCCGCGTTACGGCAACGTATCGATCTAGTAAGACACCTCATCGAATTTGGCCGCCAAATCATAATGCTGACAGGTCCGCCGGGTGCCGGTAAATCGGCGCTACTCGAGCGGGTTACGGAGCCGCTCGATAAGAAGTGGCGGGTCCTGCGCTTTACTGCGGGCCCGACCCTGAACCGGTCTGCGCTGCTGGGCAAGATCGCGGACGAACTGGCTACGAACGGTTCGGTTGATAACGACGAGGCGTTGATAGCGGAAATTAGAAAACACCTGAAGGCGTTGAGTCAAAAGGGCGAAACAACGGTACTCGCGATTGACGACGCCCACGCCCTGCCCGTCGATACTCCCAGCTGCCTTGCCGCGCTCTCGCGCGCGGTCGATAACACAACCGAAATCAGAGTAGTGCTAAGCGGGGATCCTGGGCAGTCCCCGCTCGTCGACCAGCTGCAAAGCGAAGTCTCGCAATCGGCGCTCGTGCATGTCGTCGAAATTCCTCGCCTGAGCGAAGAGCAAACCGCGTCGATGCTGACGCACCGTTGGAAAGCGGCGTACGGAAACAACGAGATCCCGGTCACTGCAGCGGACCTATCGCAGATCTACCGGCAATCGAACGGCAATGCAGGAAAGGCTCTGGTATTAGCAAGACAGGCGCAGGTCCTCGCTGGGAACTCGCAACGGTCCCTCCCCGACCCGGCCCGTCGCTACCTCATCGGGGGAGTGGTTGCGCTCATTGTGTTCATATTGTTCGCATTCCTCAACGCCGGCGACTCCGACGGCGAACCGCAAACCGAGGTCGAAATACGACTCCCGGCCGCGACCCTATCGGGTGGGCGCCGGCAACCTCCCGCGCCAGCCCTATCCGAACCGTCGCGCGAGCCACCCGCGGCGGCGGCCGAAGAAGAGCAGGAGACGACGGGCGTCGCCGAGCAATCGCATACGCCGGAGTCGACATCGGTCGCGGCAATACGGACCGAAGCGCCGCTACCCCCGGACGACGGCGCGCCACCGGAGACACCGGCGGCCGCTGCGCCGTCGGCCGCGGCGACCGAAGCAACGCCTCAGCAACCGGAACCGGCGGCGGCACCGAAAGAAAGCGCCGAACCCCCGATCACGCAGCAGGTCAAGGCGAAGCCCCCGGAGGCCAAACAGACTACGCTTGAGCGCTATTCCATCGCCTGGCTGCGAACGCAAGCTGCCGAGGGGTACGTACTGCAATTGTTTGGGGTTCGCGATCGTCACGCCGCGGTGAAATTCATCGAACAGCGCAAGATCGGCAGCAAAAGCACGGTCTTAGTCACCAACCATAAGGGCGCGCCGTGGTATGTAGTCGTCTATGGCAACTATCCAAACCGGGCCGCCGCGATGGCGGCAATCCCCGCGCTGCCCGGAAATCTGGCGGGCACAAAGCCCTGGGCCCGACCGATCGCGAGCCTCGAATAGAGCCCGAGCCAGGACGGTTACAAACCGGAATAATATATATATTACAATCGTTTACCGCGTTTCCGGGGTCTCCCGGCGCGGGCCGTCGTAGCGCGGCCCGGTAGCGAGTTTAGATGACACCCCGACCCCCCTAAGGCTATAATCCCCGTCCTTTTTTTCGCCCGAAACCGGGCCAGTTCGATGGGCTTTAGGGAGGCACCGAACAGCATGGCACAACTACGCCCGCATTTTCCGCAGCCCGGCCGTCCCACGGCCGGGCTGTATGATGCGCGCTACGAACACGATTCGTGCGGCGTCGGATTCGTCGTCGACATGAAAGGCCGAAAGTCGCATGCCATCGTCGAGCACGCGATGACCGTTCTCCGGAATTTGCTCCATCGTGGGGCATGCGGGTCTGAAGAAAATACGGGCGATGGCGCTGGGATCCTGGTGCAGATGCCGGATGCCTTCGTGCGTAGGGAGTGCCGCGACTTGGGCGTCGAGCTGCCGCCGGCGGGCCACTATGGCTCAGGCTTGGTTTTCCTGCCGCGCGATGGCGAAGATGCAAAATCCTGCCGCGAGATGTTCGAGGCAATCATCGAGGAAGAAGGCCAACATCTGTCCTGCTGGCGCGAAGTACCGACCGACGATTCACCAATTGGGCCGACGGCGATGTCGGCTGAGCCGACCATCCAGCAGGTATTTATCACCCGCGGTGACAACGTCACCGACGACGACGCATTCGAGCGCAAGCTCTATGTGATCCGCAAGCGGGCGGAGCACGCCATCTGGGGCTCCGACATTCCGCAGAAGGCACTGTTCTATCTTCCCAGCCTGTCCAGCCGGACTTTGATTTACAAGGGTATGCTCATCGGTTCCCAGCTGGAACAGATGTTTCCGGATCTCGTGGATCCGAAGCTCGAGACCGCACTGGCCATGGTGCATCAGCGATTTTCCACCAATACTTTTCCCTCATGGCCCCTGGCGCAACCGTTTCGCTACATCGCGCACAACGGCGAGATCAATACATTGCGCGGGAACGTAAACTGGATGCGGGCGCGCGAGGCACTGTGCGAATCGAATCTATTCGGAGAAGATCTGCAGAAACTATTTCCTATAGTCCTCGAAGGAAACTCTGATTCTGCCTGCTTCGACCAGGTACTCGAATTTCTCCACATGGCGGGGCGCCCGTTGCCGCTTGCGGTGCTCATGATGATTCCGGAAGCTTGGAGCGGACATGATTCGATGGACGCGAAGCGACGGGCTTTTTACGAATATTACAGTTGCCTGATGGAGCCGTGGGACGGCCCGGCTTCGATCGCGTTTACCGACGGCCGTGTTATCGGCGCCGTACTTGATCGTAACGGATTGCGCCCCTCCCGCTATTACGTCACCAAAGACGACCTCGTCGTCATGGCGTCGGAGGTCGGCGTGCTCGACCTACCGCCGGAGAACATCGAAATCAAAGAACGCCTGCACCCGGGCCGCATCTTCCTCGTCGATACCGAACAGGGCCGTATAATCGACGATCAAGAACTCAAGCAGCAGTATATCGGCGAGCACCCGTTCGCCGCCTGGCTCGAAGACAAATACACGGCCATTGAGGCGCTGCCCGAACCGCACACGGTCGAAGCGGTCGATCGGGATTCCTTGCTGGAACGTCAACAATGCTTCGGTTACACGCATGAAGACCTGCGGATCATTCTGCGGCCGATGGTTGAAAATGGCGCCGAGCCGATTGGATCTATGGGCACTGATGCGGCATTAGCGGTGTTGTCAGATCGACCGCGCCTGCTTTACGACTATTTCAAGCAGTTGTTCGCACAGGTCACCAATCCACCACTCGATGGCATCCGCGAAGAGCTCGTGACGCAGGTGTCGACGTCGATCGGTCCAGAGAACAACCTACTCGCGGCGACCCCGGATAGCTGCCGGCAGATAAGAATCGGATCCCCGGTGCTGGATAATCGGGACCTCGCTCGGATCCGGCATATCGACCTGCACGGGTTCCGCGCTAAGACGGTAACCGCATTGTATACGGTGGCGGACGGCGTCGGCGGGCTCGAAAACGCGATCCGGAGAATGTGTGAAGAAACGGATGCCGCAATAGATGAAGGCTATTCTTTCGTTATTTTGTCCGATCGCGGTGTCGATGCAGGGTACGCCCAGATCCCGGCTGCTCTGGCAACCGCCGGCGTGCACCACCACCTCGTACGCAACGGCACGCGCACCCGCGTCGCGCTGGTCGTAGAGTCCGGAGAACCGCGCGAGGTGCACCACTTCTCCGTATTACTCGGTTACGGGGCCAACGCGGTCAACCCGTACGTGGCCCTGGAAACTCTGGACGAACTGTTGCGACGGAAAATCGTCAAGAAAGTCGAAGGCCACCGCTCGGGTGAGTCTACCTATAGTGCGGCCGTGCGTAACTACATCAAAGCGGTAAACAAAGGACTGATTAAGGTGATGTCCAAAATGGGCATTTCCACTGTCCAGTCGTATCGCGGCGCCCAAATCTTCGAAGCGGTCGGCTTGAACCGGGCGTTGATCGATAAGTATTTTACTTCGACGGCGTCGCGAGTCGAAGGCATCGGCCTCGACGTCGTCGAGCAGGAAGTCGCCAAACTGCATCAGCGTGCGTTTCCGCAACGACCGGTGAAAAAGCCCGAGCTCGACTGGGGTGGCGAGTACCAGTGGCGCCGCGACGGCGAATACCACCTTTCTAATCCGGAAACCGTGTTCAAACTGCAGCACGCCGTGCGCTCGGAAAGCTTCGACGTCTTTCGCGAGTACACAACCCTAGTTGACGATCAAAGTACACGACGCGCCACTCTTCGCGGTTTATTGAAAATCAAAGAGGCGCGTGAACCGATCCCGGTGGAGGAAGTCGAACCGCTCGAAGCCATCATGTCGCGTTTCCATACCGGCGCTATGTCCTATGGTTCGATCAGCCGAGAGGCCCACGAAACTCTCGCGATCGCCCTGAACCGAATAGGCGGCCGATCGAATACCGGCGAGGGTGGTGAAGATCCAGAACGGTTCGTTCCCGATACAAACGGAGACTTACGCCGCAGCGCGATCAAACAAGTCGCCTCCGGACGCTTCGGCGTTACGAGCGAATACCTGGTCAACGCTGACGACATACAGATCAAGATGGCGCAAGGCGCGAAGCCCGGGGAAGGCGGGCAATTACCGGGACACAAAGTCTATCCGGAGATCGCGAAAACGCGGCATTCGACTCCGGGTGTCGGCTTGATCTCGCCGCCCCCACATCACGATATCTACTCGATCGAGGATCTCGCTCAACTTGTCCATGACCTGAAGAACTCGAACCCAGAGGCGAGAATCCATGTCAAACTGGTCGCCGAGATCGGGGTCGGGACCGTTGCCGCGGGTGTCGCAAAAGCGCATTCGGATGTCGTTTTGATATCGGGTTACGACGGCGGCACGGGCGCTTCGCCGGTCACGTCCACGAAACACGCCGGCGTACCGTGGGAACTCGGGCTAGCCGAAACCCAACAGGTACTCGTAGAAAACAAGCTTCGCGATCGCATCGTTGTACAGGTGGACGGCCAGATGAAAACCGGCCGCGATGTCATCGTCGCAGCGCTGCTCGGGGCGGAGGAATATGGATTCTCCACCGCACCGCTCGTAACCATGGGCTGTATCATGATGCGGGTTTGTCATCTGAACACTTGCCCGGTTGGCATCGCCACACAGGATCCGCGGCTGCGCGAGAAATTCGCCGGCAAGCCCGAGTTCGTCGAGAACTTCTTTCAATTCGTGGGAAGGGAAATCCGGGAATATATGGCGGCTCTCGGATTCCGCACGATGGAGGAAATGATTGGGCGAGTCGACCGACTGGACGTTAAGGGCGCCGTCGACCACTGGAAGGCGCACGGTCTTGACTTTTCGCAGATCTTACACCGGCCGGACGTCGGGCCCGAAGTCGCCATTCACCGGGTTCGCGACCAAGATCATGGGCTTGACCAGTCGCTCGACCGCACGACCATCGTTCCGCTCTGCAAAGACGCGCTTGAAGACCGAAAGCCGGTCACGGTCATCCTGCCGATCAAGAATACCAATCGAACTGTCGGTACGATCCTTGGCTACGAGATAACGAAGCGGTACGGCGGGCCGGGCCTACCGGACGATACGATCAATCTCCACTTCAATGGTTCGGCTGGACAGAGTTTCGGCGCTTTCGTGCCGCGCGGGGTCACGATGACCATAGAGGGAGACGCGAACGACTACGTTGGGAAAGGCCTGTCGGGCGCCAAGCTGATCGTTTATCCGCCGCGGCACGCCACTTTCGTCGCGGAGGCAAATATTCTCATCGGGAATGTCGCGCTTTACGGCGCGACCGACGGCGAAGCCTATTTTCGAGGGATTGCGGGCGAACGCTTTTGTGTGAGAAACAGCGGAGCACACACGGTTGTAGAAGGCATCGGTGATCACGGTTGCGAGTATATGACCGGTGGGTGCGCCGTAATAATTGGTCCCACGGGACGAAATTTCGCGGCCGGAATGTCCGGCGGTATCGCTTATGTCTACGATCCGGACAAGGTTTTCCCGGGCCGCTGCAACAAGCAGTTGGTCGATTTGGAACGGGTCGCCACGGGCGACGATGAGGACACCGTGCTCACATTGCTCAGAAACCACGCGCGCCTGACGCAGAGCGCTGTCGCGCAGGCTATCCTCGATAGTTGGAAGACAACTCGCGTCGATTTCGTCAAGGTGATGCCTAAGGATTACAAGAAAGTGCTGGCGGCGATCGAAACCGCGAAACGCACCGGGATCCCGGAAGACCAGGCGATCATGGAAGCCTCGAATGGCTAAGGTCACCGGGTTCCTGGAGCATGGCAGGGAAAGACAACCCTACCGCCCGGTAGCCGAAAGGGTCCGGGATTGGCGTCAGGTCATGGACCGGTGGCCGGCGGACGCGCTCGGACGACAGGCTGCTCGGTGCATGGATTGCGGGATCCCGTTCTGCCACCAAGGCTGCCCGCTCGGCAATCTGATCCCGGATTGGAACGATCTCGTCTATAACCAGCGCTGGCGGGAAGCTATAGACAGGCTGCACGCCACCAATAATTTTCCTGAATTTACCGGTACGCTGTGTCCGGCGCCGTGTGAAGGGTCATGTGTTCTGGGCATCAATAACGATCCCGTCACGATTAAGGCGATAGAATTGGCGATCGTCGATCACGGATTCGAACATGACTGGGTCGCCCCGCAACCGCCCCTCGTGGAAACCGGAAAACGCGTTGCCATAGTCGGTTCGGGACCGGCCGGTCTTGCCGCGGCACAACAGCTGCGACGGGCCGGCCACGAAATCACGCTATTCGAACGCGCGGACCGCATCGGCGGTCTGCTGCGCTACGGCATCCCGGAATTCAAGATGGAAAAGCGTTTGCTGGACCGGCGCCTTCGGCAACTGGCCGAAGAAGGTGTGGAATTTCGTACCAATGCAAATGTGGGCGTCGATATTGACGTTAACGAGATGCGAGCTCAATACGATGCGCTGGTTGTCGCGGGCGGAGCGACTCAACCGCGTGACCTTCCGATCCCGGGTCGCCAACTCAAGGGCACGCATTTCGCGATGGATTTTCTCGTACCCCAGAATCGCTTGTGCGAAGGAGACGAAGTCGCGGAGGATGTATTGATCTCCGCAAAGGACAAGCACGTGGTCGTCATTGGCGGCGGCGACACGGGCGCCGATTGTCTCGGCACATCGCATCGCCAAGGCGCCAAATCCGTCCAACAACTGGAAATCATGCCACACCCGCCGGCATCGCGAGCGCGGACGAATCCTTGGCCCGAATGGCCTCAGATCTATCGGGTCGCGTCGGCCCATGAAGAAGGCGGCGAACGCATCTTTTCGGTATCGAGCAAGAATTTTGTCGACGACGGCAAAGGGCACGTTCGGGCGTTGGAACTCGTGGAAGTCGAAATGAATATACAAGACGGACGGGTAAACTTCATCGAGGTCGCCGATTCAGCGCGAGAAATACCGTGCGACCTCGCCCTACTGGCGATGGGGTTCACCGGTCCCGAGAAACCGGGCTTACTCGATTCGTTGGGCGTCAAATTGACTGAACGCGGCAACGTATGGCGCGATGAAAACTGGATGACCTCCGAGGACGGCGTATTTACCGCCGGTGATATGCAACGCGGACAGTCGCTGATAGTGTGGGCGATTGCCGAGGGTCGATCGGCGGCCCGCGGCGTCGATGCTTTCCTCATGGGTCGATCGGACCTCCCCGCTCCGCTCAAGTAAGGAACCTCTGATGCATTCTGGGACGGTCGGATTGTGATTCAAAATGGTTCGACTCAAGGCGCGGATCGTAGATAATAGCCGGGACTGTTGGCAAGCGCCGCAACACCGAGACGGACGATTTTGAACCCAAGGCGGCGTTGTACGAATTAATCAGAGGTTCCCTAATATTTTTCGACGGTCGAACTCCACTGTGTCAGACAACAACCGTTTTCTCCGCGCACTCAAGCGAGAGCCGGTCGACGCAACTCCAATATGGATCATGCGCCAGGCCGGCCGCTATTTGCCGGAATATCGAGCGACCCGCGAGCGTGCCGGCGATTTTCTGACGCTGTGCAAAACACCGGAACTCGCGTGCGAAGTCACACTGCAACCGCTGGCGCGGTTCCCGTTGGACGCGGCAATTGTCTTTTCCGACATTCTGACGATCCCGGATGCAATGGGCCTGGGCCTTTCGCTCGCGGAAGGCGTCGGCCCCCGCTTTGCGCACCCGGTGCGCGGGAGCGGTGACGTCACGGCTTTGCGCGAACTCGATCCGGAGACCGATTTAGGCTATGTGACCGAGACGATCCGCCTGGTCAAGCGCGAATTGGGCGGAAGCGTACCCTTGATAGGCTTTTGTGGAAGTCCGTGGACGCTCGCCACCTACATGGTGGAAGGTGGGAGCGGTCACGATTTCAAGCTGATCAAGAAAATGTTGTACGGCGATCCGGCGCTGTTACATCGGTTGCTCGGCATACTTACCCGCGCCAGTAGTGAATACCTCAAGGCGCAGATTGCGGCGGGCGTCGACGCGGTCATGGTGTTCGATACCTGGGGCGGGATCCTGACGACAACGGCGTTCAAGGCGTTTTCGCTGGACTATATTGGCCAAATTGTCGCCGCGGTGGGCGGAGCCGTCCCGACGATTGTATTTACCAAAGGAGGCGGCCTTTGGCTCGAATCGATCGCCGATACCGGGTGCGCCGCCCTCGGCCTCGACTGGTCCGTTGATATCGACGAGGCGAAGCGACGCGTGGGCCACCGTGTCGCGCTGCAGGGTAATATGGATCCCGCAATTTTGCGCGCCGGTCAATCGGCGATCATTGCCGAAGCAACGGCTATTATCGACGCCGCCGGGACGAGTCCCGGCCACGTCTTTAACCTCGGTCACGGAATCACTCCGGACATCGACCCTGAAAACGTCGCGACGCTGATCGACACCGTACACTCATACAGCGCGAAGATACTTGCGAATGATTGAACGCGCGGTCCAACGATGACGCGCCGCTTACGCGACGCAGCGGTCCTCGTGCTAAAAGGCTTTTGTATGGGCGCCGCCGATGTAGTGCCGGGCGTCTCGGGAGGAACAATGGCGTTCATTCTCGGTATCTATACGCGTCTGATCGACGCAATTAAGTCTTTCGATACCGCCTGGATCGCCGCCCTTTTAACGGCGGACCTAAGAACCGCTCGAGCCCGGCCCCATTTCGCGTTTGTTCTCCCTGTGGGACTGGGGATAATTGCCGCAGTCATTTTTTTTACCCACGTCGTCCCGATCCCGAAGTTGCTACAGACTCACCCGGAACACGTTTACAGCTTGTTTTTCGGATTGATTATCGGATCGATTTTCGTCTTGTTCGTCGATATCGGCCCGAAATCGGCCGCCGACGGCTTACAACTCCTGCTCGGAGTCTTCATCGGCGGCGTCGTGGTGACCGCCGTACCGACACAGTCACCGGACAGTTGGTGGTTCGTCATGGGCAGCGGCGCTATCGCCATCTGCGCGATGGTGCTGCCGGGGATCTCCGGATCGTTCATCCTGCTGATCCTCGGCAAATACGCTTACATTCTAGACGGTATCGGTAATCTCAAAGTCGCCGTCATCGTGCCATTCGCAGTTGGCGCCGCCGTTGGATTGATGGCCTTCGCGCGGCTGTTGTCGTGGTTGTTGCATCGCTTTGAGCGCCCGATGTTGCTTGTTATCAGCGGATTCCTGATCGCTTCACTATGGGTGATTTGGCCGTTCCAAGAACGCCGCTTTGTCCTCGTGCGCGAGAAACAACGATTACTGGAATCGACGCCGGTTGCGCCGCCTTGGGACGGTGTCCTGATTGAAGCTGTGCTCCTGGCGGCTGTCGGCGCAGCGATCGTGCTGATAGCAACGCGTTACGCCGATCGTCATCGTGTAGCGCGCCGCTGGGCGTAAGCCGGGGAACCCCGCGACCAGACGCGCCGGCCCGGCCGCGGCAAAACCGCCGGGGCTTGCGAAAATGTCTTTCTTTTCCTGGCTTCTTAGCGCTACTCTAGTCTGAATATTGCACGAGGACCGCGGATGTTGGCGACGTGCAGGTTCGTCCGGACGCCGGACTGGAGCCCGAATCGTAGCCGT
>CAZFZX010000041.1:0-24257 GCA_964523765.1 uncultured Enterobacteriaceae bacterium | reverse complement strand
GCATTGATACGGCATCAACGCTGACTGATCAGGATTTGAGATCCGGTATTTAGTGGAGTCATCGCCCCTGGTTTTGGTTCAAAGCGCCCGAAACGAAAGCTGTCGAACTCTGCAATAATTCCCAGAATCTCCTCTTTTGTCGTGTATCCACGATCGTACATTTCTTCGCTTTCGTATAAGAAATCTTGGAATTGTTCTGCTGCGCCACCAAAGAGTGCGCCCAAGCACACGACGTGCCCAATGACGTATACGAAAAAGGCGGTACGCGCTCTCTGCCAGTGGAATACTGTGAACAACAATTCGACATAGGGGAGCAACAAGACCCCCAGCCCCCAAAGAATGCGTTGTGTGAAAGCGAGATACAGGTAAATGATCCACCCGATCGTGACAATTACTGCACCTACTAGGGCGATGGAGACTATCGTTGTTGTCACAAATTTTGTTCCTCGACTTGAAAGAGAATAGAGAAACAGCGCCTTTCCCATTCAGAGTTTCTGCTCGCTAGAATGAGATGTCAAGGAGGATCAAGGAGTTAGCGTTCTTGCAACAGGATCAGTATTGATTGGTTCTTTTGATTGCCTAAAACGATTACATCCGATCCAGAACAACCGAAAACAAATATCAGGGATTCAGGTGTGGTGCTGTCCGCTCCACGCCGGATAACGCCGATCAAATCCCGAGGCGCCTCAGCGCCTGCACCGTCATATAGTTACTGTACACGTCTTCATCGGGATCGAGTTTAGAACGCCAACTCCCGCGGCACTCTTCCCCCTGATGAAATCGAGTAACGTTATTCGCCTGTACGTCGTGGCTGATCACCCAGTCCCAGCTCCATTCGGGCCGACCGTCGCCGGCTCGGATCTCATACTCACCGGCTTTACGCTGACCCGCGCCCGCCTCGAATCCCTTCCACGGCAGACCCTGCCGGTCGTAGGAGATGGCCTGTGGGATCCCCATGTTGCGCGCGTCGACATACACGCGGCGCTTGCTGACCGGCGCACGCGGATAGCCGATCGGTTCGCCCTCAAACACGATGACTTCCGGGATCAAGGATTTACCGACATAGAAATACGTCTGATCCTTGGCGCCGCCGATCAAGGGTGGCAACCAGTTGTCATTCGCCGGTAGCCACTGATTATGAGTCGATCCCAGAAACGGCCCGCGATGGACGATCTTGAAATTACCCCACGTCAACATCGGATCGCCCGATGCCCAGGCATCCGACAAAAACAGATTCATGCCCGGCATATAGGGTTCGAACCTTTGGTTGGCAGGAAAGCGGCGCACGCGCTTGAATTGCGGCAGATAGCCGAACAGGTCCGGGAACTCATTCTGATCGTATTTCCAGATATTCAGAAACGCCGAACCACGGACGTCGTTGGTATGGGTGAACAGGATCGTTTGAAAACGCACTTTGTCCTCGTGCCCCGGGAGGTAGGGACCCGGCGCATCGGGCCGCACGAGACCGGTGCACTGTAGCTCGGCCCACATGAAGTCATATTCGTAAGCGATGTCGCCGTTCGCATTGACGACGAGCGACGGGACGGCGTACATCGCGGAATCGTGCCGCCCCCAACTCAAGGTAATATTGGCAATGGCCTCCTCACCGGTTTGCGGATCGGGAAACGGTAACCCACCAACCCAGGGTGCACCGTCATCCGTATAGACATTGCCGTCACCGCCGAATACCGCGCGGCCCTGATTCCTGATCGTCGCATCGAGAAAATAGGGCGGGAACATCGTCTCAATGTCGGTTGCCGGCGACTCGATAAAAAACTTACGACGGTCCTGCTTGACCTCCTCGTAGAGGACCGGATCGACGATATCTTGAACGAGATCGATATTATCCGCATCGATGACATCGCCGACCTTCACGGCGCCCTTCGTATACGCCTCGATGTCGGTTAACTCTTCGGGATAGGCACGATCGATCTCGCCGGAACGGCAGATCTCGGGCCACAATGCGCCCAGCACACCCGCGCCGCCGAGCCCGCGCGCCGTCTTCTCGAGAAAGAAGCGACGGCTGTAGTCAAAGTCATATTTCCGGATCCGCATTTCTCGTTCAGTATAGACGACTAGCGCGCGTGTTCCTGTACTGGGCCCGAAAATGACCGAACCGGCAGCGAGCCGTTATAGAATAACGACCTTGAGTACATCGGCACCGAGGACAAACCGCCCGGTGCAATCGACAGGAGCATTACCGTTGACCGACAGAGCCCAGTCTCTCGATTACCCACTCGACGAATTCAAGCGGGACCTGAACCGCTGCGTCGACTTGGTCGTCGAGCGCTATCGAACTATGCACGAGGCGAACGCACATCCGGGGATCCCTGAGGACACCGTCCGCCGTTGGTTCGACGAACCATTGCCGGAAGGGGCGATGGACCCTGATGAACTGTTAGACGTCGTCGACGATACGGTCATGGCCCACCCGACCATGAACCTCGGCACGAAGATGTTCGCCTATGTGATGTCGGGCGGCAACCAGATCTCAGTAATGGGAGACTTGCTCGCCTCGGCGCTCAATCAAAACCCGGCGAAGTGGCATCTGGCACCGTCGATGACCGAAATCGAACGGCGTGTCATCGCATGGACGGCGCAATTCATCGGGCTGGATGTCAACGTCGGCGGCGCCATCGTGAGCGGCGGATCGGCGGCCAACCTTACCGGATTGACGGTCGCCCGCAATCTATTCGCCGAAGAGCAGCACGTCAGAACGAACGGCTTGTTCGGTTTGGCGCCTTTGATCGTTTATGGATCCGCCCAGACGCACGCCAGCGTCGACAAGAGCGTCGAGTTGCTCGGTCTTGGCGGCGACAATTTCCGGAAGCTGCCGGTGACCGTCGATTTCACTATCGATTGCGCCGCGCTCGTGCGGCAAATTGCGGCAGATCGCGAGAACGGTTTCACGCCCTTCTGCCTCATCGGCAACGCCGGCACGGTAAACACGGGAGCGATCGACCCGCTCACCGAGTTGGCGGCTATCGCCCGCGACGAAGGCCTGTGGTTTCACGTCGACGGCGCTTACGGGGGTCTGGCGGCGGCGCTCGCCAGCCGCAAGCCTCTCTATGCCGGGCTCGAGCTGGCGGACTCCGTGGCGCTCGATTACCACAAGTGGCTCTACCAGCCGTTCGAGATCGGCTGTACGTTGGTAAGAGACTGGGAGTCGCTCAAACGGACGTTTCACAGGTCCGCAGAGTACCTCGATTACGGAGCACGAGAAGAACGCTTCGACGTTTCCGCTCACCACTTCGTGCTCTCACGCAACGCGAAAGCGTTTAAAGTGTGGATGTCGTTCAAAGCCTATGGCGCAGAAAAATTGCGCGAGATGATCGAAAAGGACATCGCCACTGCGGACTATCTCGCATCCCTCATTCGCAAATCGGAAGACTTTGAACTCGTGAGCGCTGGTCCTCTCGCGATCGTTTGCTTTCGGTACCTCGGGAAAGCTGCGGCGACGGACGAAGCGGTGGACGAAATCAATGCGCGGCTACTCGCCGCGCTCGAACGCGACGGCAGGATATTCATTACGGGAACAAAACTCGAAGGCCGACAAGTGATCCGGGCCTGCGTGATCAATCACCGGATCGCGAACGAAGATGCAGACTACCTGCTAGAGGTCATTCGGGAGCTTGGCGTAGTCAGCGCCTCATGAAAACCCCGGGTTAAAGGTGGGAAACGAGCTTGGCTTCCGGTACCCGTTCACGGATCGCCGTCGCTATCGCGGTGCGGATCCCATGGACGGGGCGCACCGAAATCCACAGCATATTGCGTTTGACGTTGAATTCGGCGAATACGACGGCGTCCGGAAATCCGTCGAGTACATCGTGAACATCCTGGATCGCGCCATTGATGTGCTGTCGCGATTGATCGCGCAACCCGGGTAACAGCATCATCAGGTCGCTCAACGGCTTACCGAATTCGTCGCGCGTCGGCACGCGTTCCAACAGCGGCTCGGCGGCGGGGCCGAATTGTACGGAAATTCTTGGCAGCGTCATCGGCCTTCGGATCGTTTACGCCAATTCTGAGCGTGTCGGTCTCGTGGGCTAATCCGCGTTAAACAAGCTCGGGATCGGTTCGGTGACCCTGCACGTATTTTTTGTATGGCAGAAACTCGACAAACTGGCGGGCCATGGCGCCGTGGCAACTGCTCCAATGCAACTGCGCTTCTTCCAATGCGAGGTGCGGAAGCCGCCGGGGAACATAAAAAACTTTCAACAGCGTGTTGTTCCAAGTCGCCGCACAGTGTTCGGCCGAATAGACCTGCGGGATCTCTGTGGAAAACCAGAAATCGGAACGTGAATGATCGACCCAGGAGGCTTCACTGTCATGAAGCACCGCGACAGCCGCTTTGACATCCGCATCGGTCATCCCGTTCTTGAATTCATCGAGGTCGTTGATCACCATCTGATCAACGAAGTCGTAGGCGTCCGCGGCAGTTCCATACAGCTGCTGCAGCAACACGTTCACGTCGTCCTCATGCCGCGTTTCGCACTTCGTGAAATTCCGGATCCCGACCTTTGGCGCGATCGACAGACAACGATCGGCGTGATCCCCTAGCCAGTAGTCTTTAAAATCCCCGGCGCAGACATCGGTATTTTTTCGCACGAAGTAGTTTAGAGTAATCATTGGACTACCGTTCCCATGAATAATGAAATTTTCGAATCGATTCTAAAACTATCGGGCGATGGGGCACCCAGCAATCCTCGCGGGGTTGCCGATCGCGCTTCGGTGACCCGCTAGCTGGCCTTCTTGAGCTTACTGCGGTTCATCTCGAGGTATTGGGGAGCAGGTTTGAGACCGATCGCCTGCGACATGCGATTCGCGCTCGCATAAAAACACGCGGTCGAGGTGACGCTCCAGATGGCCTCGTCGTCGAAACCCACCGTTCTCATTGCCTCGCGATCGTCGTCGTCGATCGATTCCGCACCGGTCAAGACCTTGACCACGTAATCGAGCATCGTACGGTGCCGCTCGGACAGCTCGGCGAGTTCGTAGTTTCTCGACAATTGCTCGGTAAACATCACATCCCCGGTTTTTTCACGCAGCAAGGCGCCGTGATGCGCGGTACAGTAGAAACAACCGTTCGTTGCTGCCGACACCAGGGCGATCATTTCGTGCTCCAACTCGTCGAGCCCGGAATCGGCGCGCAGCAATTCCATATACGGGGTAATAAATGCCCGCAACCGCTGGTTGTCGGTCTTGAAAAATTTCAGGAAGTTGGGCATGAACCCGTATTTCTTTTCGATGCCCTTGACCAGCGTTGCCATCTCATCATCGAGATTGTCGCGGTCTTTGACGTCGAGCGCATAGGGTCGTTCTTCGGTGGACATAGTTGGGCCCTCCTGCATTGACCTGACGGCCGGTTCGCGTTTAATCGCCTGCCCCGACAATGCTAGTTCAGCGCCGTCGAGCGGTCTACTACAAAAAATGCAGCGGTGCGGGGAGTGCCGGCCGACAACGGTCCGGCTTCGCGTTCTGACCGCTGCAATGCCCGGCTCAACGATGCCGCGTTCGGTACGCGTTTCGGCTTGGGCCGCGCGACCGGCTAGGTGCGCTCGAACATCTTGCCGACGAATGCGCCTTTTTCCAGATCGATCGTCCCCTGGACCGCCCAGGTTCACTGTCCTGCCACTTCGGCAATCCCGGCAACCTGCCAGTTGTGCTTGCCATCGAGCAACGTCTTACCCTCGCCGGCGGCGTCCAGGATCTCACCGTCGGCCAAGAAACAACGTGCACATATCTTGTAGTCTCCGTCTTTCCCATTCCGGCTTTCGACCGTCATGGTGGCAAGAGCGCGGCATTCGATCTCTCCAGTTGCATCGCCGTCGAAATTAATATGTGCGGTCAGGTAATCCCCTTTCCCCGGCTCGAAGGTTATGGACGTCGTTTTCATGTCAAACTCGCCGATTTCTTTTCCAACGGTCACTGCTCATTCCCCCTTTCTATTCGTGTATACGGCGGCTACGAAACGCAGCCTCGAGGCCCAATGTTAGCAAACAGGTGGCGGTGCTCGCATGTTTAGCCGAATCGAGCCGGCGCTCAAATAGCCGGTCGTCGCCCGGCCCACGGTCGCGCGGCCTCCAGCTGCCCGGCGAGCCGCAACAGCAGCCCTTCTTCACCGGCCTGAGCCGAGAAGTGCATACCGACCGGCAACCCGGCGTCGCTCCAATGCAGCGGCAACGACATCGCCGGCTGTCCGGACATGTTGAACAACGGCGTCGTCGGGATGAAGTCGAAGGCTTCGTCCGCCAGCGTACCGAGCATGCCAAGCTTCAGTAATGCGCGACCCGCGCCCAAACGGCCGAACACTCGCAACGCCATCGCATCACTACCTTTAGGCTGGAGTTCGCCGACGGTGAGCGGCAGCTTCGCCAGGGTCGGTGTGAGTACGACGTCGTAAGCCGCGGTCCATTGTATAAACGCTGCGGCGATCTGCTGGATGTCGCGGTGAGCCTGGACCAGGTCGGCGGCCGAGATCGTCTGCCCCAGGAGACCGAATGCCCACGTCGCGGCTTCAAATTCGTCGCGGTGAACTTTCCGGGCCACCACCGTCTGCGCTTGTTGGATCTCCGCATTGACTTCTGCACACAACATGCGGGCAAATCCGCCGGCGAACCGTTTCTTGTCCACCGCCGGCGTCGCCTCGACGATTTCGTGGCCAAGTTCCCGGCACAGTTCGGCGGTGGACTCGAGGCCCGCGAGACAGTCGGCGTCGAAAGCCGATTGCAGCAACGGTTCTCGCACGAGTCCGATACGGAGGCGACCCGGCGCCTGCCCGACCTCGTCGAGGAACGAACCCTCTGGCTGCGGCAGACCCGACGCTTCCGCCGTGAGGGCCGTAGCGTCGAGAAACGCCGCACTGTCGCGTACCGACCGGGTCAGAACGTGCTCCACGACTCCGTCCAACCAGACTTTGTAGGGTAGCGTATCCGGATTCCGGCCGCGCGACGGTTTCAATCCGAACAAGCCGCAACACGAAGACGGGATCCGAATCGACCCGCCGCCGTCGCCGCCATGAGCCGCCGGGACCATGCCCGCCGCCACCGCGGCAGCAGCCCCGCCGCTGGATCCGCCCGAAGTGCGCGATAGGTCCCAAGGATTTCGCGTCGGCCCGAACGTTAGCGGCTCGGTTACCGGCATTAATCCAAATTCCGGCGTGTTGGTTTTGCCCAAGACGATAACCCCGGCGTCCAGATAGCGGCGTACGAGGATCGCGTCTTCGGCGGCCACGTAGGCTCGGTAACTGCGACTGCCATTATTCAACGGGGCGCCGGCGTAGCCGGAGATCAAGTCTTTGAGCAGAAACGGAACGCCGGCGAATTTGGCCTCGCGATCGACGCGGGCCGCGTCATCTAGCGCACGGTCGTAGAACTTGTGGATCACCGCGTTGACGCGCGGATTAACCGCTTCGATTCGTGCGATAGCGGCTTCAACCAGTTCCCGCGGGGACACCTCGCCGGCCTGCACGAGGCCCGCCAGTCCCAACGCGTCGTAGTCCCCGTACTCGTCGTTACTGTTCATACTACAACTTCCTCCGCGCCGGACGGCCTCGGACAATGTCCATCAAAACTTGTGGATCGCCGTGAACTGGAGGCGCGAGAGCACCCCGTCCCGGCCGTCGACGAGGTGCCGCTCGCCTTGGATCCATTCCACCCCCAAACTAGTTGTAAGCATTGGGCTCCAGAGCAGATTAGCATGCAACGAATAGCCCCATTCGTTCTCATTGTCATGCGCGCCGTCGCGGTTCATCCATGAACCGCTGAGTACCGCATTGGACCGCCAGTGCCGTGACCACCAGTGGCGGTAGGCGAGATAACCGCCGCCAGAGGGAATAAGCTCCAGCGCCCCGTCCGTATCGATCCTGGCGTCGTCGAAGAAACCCGTACTGAGGTAGCGACCGAGCGCGTTTCCCGCGCTCGCGCTGAAGCGAACATCATTCCACTCGCCAACCCGCACTAATCCACTCGCGCTCAATCCACCGCCCACCGCCGTATCTTCCACACCGCCTTGATCGATACGGATCTCCCTAACGATACCGGCCAGCGACCACTGCCCCCATAGTCGGCGCTCGATGTACCGGGCGACAAAGTCCGGTAGACGCTCGTCGTCCGGGGTTAACCGCGCTCCTGAACGATCGCGGATGATCGACTCCGGCGACTCCAGCGCCAGCATCAACTCGTGCCGCCCCCAGGTGCCGCTCCAACGCACCATGGGTTGGCGCACGATCGGGGCACCCATCGGCGCGCCGTCATCGTTGATTTCCGGGTAGGCCCGAAGATTCACCAACGTCGAAAACGTCTGGCCGCCGAGCCACCCCCGCCACTCGCCATAACCGTGACGCAGGCGTGGCGTATACCCGTTGGTGACCGTCTCGGTACCGGCGGTGTCAGAAGAAAAGAAGTCGAATTCGATGTAGGCGGCGACATCGCCGAGTGGATTGGGAGTAGACGCCTTAAACCACAACCGGCTGTTGCGCGCGGAGAATTTGACCTGATCGTCCTCACCGTTACCGACGACCGGAATGGCTCCGGGAACGAACGCAAGGTCGGCCTTGTTCGAACTCGCCCCGCCGGCGCTGACGCTGTTGACGATGGTATCGAGTTTTATTCTGCCGCCGATCTGAACCAACGGTCGCCGCGGCTCCGGTTCACGGAGCGCCGTCAGGTCCGCCACAGCACCCGACCCAACCGCCGGCGTAGAGCGTTCATTCTCCACCTCCGTCTCGAGGCGCGCCTCGAGTTGTTCGATTCGTCCTTGGAGTTTTTCGATCTCGGCCCGCAATGCGGCGGCGATGTCGTCTTCCAACGCCCGCAGACCGGCCGGCACGGCGAGTAAAACGAACGCGATGGAGCATGCGGCCAAGCCGCGGCATGTCCGCGCGAGGCGACTGTTCGCGTCCGCCGTCACTGCCCGCCTACCGCACGCGGTAGAGACTATGGCAACCAGCGCAAACGTGGCGCATGCGGTCGAACTGTGCCGCGCTCGGCGCGAACTGTCCGTCGCGGACCAGCCGTTGGAGTTCGGAGGCTTCCCGCTGCAGCTCGACCACAAAGGCATCGAAGCGAGCGCGCGCCGCATCGTCGAGTGTTGCGTAGGGCGATGCGCCGGCGATCGACTCAGCCGTAGCAGCAAGCTCTCCGGCCGTTTCGGCTAGTTCGTCGGCTTGCTTCAGGCGCTCCTTATCCAACTCCAGATCAGACTGGATACGATCGTGCCTGAGCGACTCCATGCTGCGCATGAGCAAGCGCAGCCTTTCGCTGCGAACGACGTGCTGACCGGGATCCGGCTCAGGGGCGCGCGCCGACGGCGTGGTCGACGTTGCTCCGCAGGCGATCAAAGCGGAAGCGACCACCAACAGACAGAGCGAGGCGAGCCTCGTGACGGGCGTGTTGCTTCGTCGATTCATGGGACGGCGCCCTTGCGATCATGATCCATGACCTTTTTAGCCTACCGTTTACGGCCACAATAACCTTGACCCACGGCAATTTCGCGACAGTTGCTGACCGATCTTCGCGTCCCAAGCCGTCGCGGGTCGAACCGGAACAGCAAATTCCGGTAGACTCGCCCATCCGGCGCAAAGAGACTCACACGAGCGCCGGTGGAATGCGCCTGCGCCACCCGCGCGGTGCTATAGGCCCAAACAGGAGAAAAACATGCGCCGAAATCTCGAACTCAAAGATCTGGGGGACCTCCTCGAACGTCCCGTCCTCGCCGTCCTTGCAACCCACCGCAAAGACCGCAGCATTCTGCTGTCACCGGTCTGGTTTGAATGGGCCGACGATGGGTTTTCCGTCGTCACCTGGGCTAAGGACATCAAATCCAGGAATATCGCTCGCGACCCGCAGATCAGCATCCTCGTAAACGACGAAGCGCCGCCGTACCGCGGCATCGAGGCGCGAGGTCCGGCAACGATCACCGACGCGACCGACTTGAAACCACTGTTACGCCGGCTGGGTCGACGCTACATGGGGGAGGAAGCCGGCAACGCTTATGCCGATAGTTACGACGAGGTCGCGATCGAGCTGATCCGGCTGGTCCCCGAGGTGATCCGCGCCTGGGATTTCAGCGACGATATGTGACGGAGTTGTGCTGGCCCGTTAGATTGTAGAGAATCTGTCGCCCACAGTACTTTTCCTTGGACCGCTAAACCGTATGACTGCCTTGCTTTCCAACGTCGACCCCGACGGTCTCGCCGAGTATTCGGTCGTTTTCACCGACCGGTCGCTGAACCACATGTCCGACTCGTTTCAAACGGTGATGAAGGACATCGCCCGGATCCTAAAACAAGTCTACAACGCCGAGGCGGCCGTCGTGATCCCCGGCGGCGGCACCTACGCTATGGAGGCGGTCGCGCGCCAGTTCGCGACGGCACGAAAGTGTCTGGTGATCCGCAACGGCTGGTTCAGTTACCGCTGGACACAGATTTTCGACATCGGCGCCATCCCCTCCGAATCGTTAGTGCTGGTGGCGCGGCGACGGAGCGACGAAGCACAGGCCCCCTTCGCGCCCGCGCCGCTGGAGGAGGTTCTGGCGACAATACGATCGGAGCGACCGGAGCTCGTGTTCGCGCCCCACGTGGAAACCGCTTCCGGGATGATACTCCCCGAAGAATACCTCCGGGCCGTGGGCGAAGCCGTGCGGGAATACGGCGGGCTGTTCGTCCTCGACTGCGTTGCCTCCGGGACCATTTGGGTCGATATGGCCGCCAACTTCGTCGATGTCCTGATCAGCGCCCCGCAAAAAGGCTGGAGCGCTTCACCCTGCGCCGGCCTGGTGATGATGAACGAGCGCGCGCTTAGGGGAATAGACTCGACCACCAGCACCAGCTTCGCCTGCGACCTCGGCAAGTGGCACCAGATCATGCAGGCCTACGAAAACGGAGCGCACGCGTATCATGCGACGATGCCGACCGATGGCTTGCGTAAACTCCGCGACACGATGCTGGAGACCGAAGAGTACGGTTTCGACAAAGTCCGCGCGGAGCAGGAGGCGCTCGGGACAGCCGTTCGCGCGCTGCTGGAACGACACGGATTCAAAAGCGTGGCGGCAGAGGGGTTCCAGGCTCCCGGTGTCGTAGTCAGTTACACCGACGACCCGGAAATCCAGAACGGTAAAAAGTTTCTCGCCGAGGGGCTGCAGATAGCGGCCGGCGTGCCGCTGCAATGCGACGAACCGGATGACTTCATGAGTTTTCGGATCGGTCTGTTCGGCCTCGATAAGCTGCACAACGTCGAACGGAGCGTAAAAACACTGGAGGATGCATTGCAGACCTTCCGCTAACCAACATCGCCAAAATCAGTTGACTTCGCGTAGAAACCGCAATATCAGCGCGGTCGTCTCGGCCGGCTTTTCTACTTGCAGCCAATGACCGGCGCCCTCGACCATCTCCAGAAACCGGAGCGCCTCAAAACCGCCCACGAATTTGTCGTGCCAATCGCTATCGTAGAGCAAGACGTCGTCCTCGGTACCGGCGGCAAAAGCCGCGGGTTGCGCTATCTTCTTGTTCTCGAGTTCGGGCGTAAGTGCGTTGTTGGTGGGAATGTTCCGGTACCAGTTCGTCGGACCGCGAAATCCGTGGTTGCGATACTGTTCGACGTAGTATGCAAGATCCGCCTCCGCGATCCACGGGGGTAACGGGGTCGGTTCCGGTAACGCGTCGAGCAAGCCACATCCGATCGGGTGTTCGAGCTGTGTCATCCAGGCGCCCATCGGCGATTCGCCGCCGAGGCTGGAGAACACTGTCCTGAGACTCCGTTCCAGATCCGCGTCCAACTCCGCCTCGACGATTTCCTCTTCCTGAAAATAGCGGATATACCAGAAACGGTCGTCCATGCCGGGCGGGTGTAAGGCTTCCTCCGCCATCCGCCAGAATGGAACCGACAAGCCCATTACGGACGCGCAGTTGTCTTCATAAAGCAACGCGGTGTTCCAGGCGACAACGCAACCCCAATCGTGCCCAACCAGGTTGAACGTGTCGTAGCCGAGAGCGGCGCGAATGGCGTCCACGTCGGCGGCGAGTTTGCGGATATTGTAGTCAGCCACAGCCGGCGGACAGCTGCTGCCGCCGTAACCACGCTGATCCGGAACGGCCACGCGAAAACCGGCCGCGACCAGCGGGTCGATCTGATGCCGCCACAGGTACCAGCACTGCGGCCATCCGTGCAGCAGGATCACAAGTGGGCCTTCGCCTTCGACAACCGTACGCAGCACCGCACCGTCGGTCTCTATCATTTCAAAATTGCGATCGTCCATCGCGCGCCCCCTTCACTCTCCGCGGTAACTCAACCGCTACTGCGACCTCAAACCCGTCCGAGCGATCGGATCATCTGGATGACTCGGCAAACTCCTCGTAGAAACGATCGACGGCCTCGACGGTACCGCAGACGTAGAGCGCGTCACCATCGGCAAGAACGAACGAGTCCGGGATGTCGACTATGACCTCGGCGCGCCGTTCCACCGCGATGACACTGCATCCGGTGCGCTCGCGCACCGAGGCTTCCTGTGGATGGTGACCGATCAGTAGGCCGGGTCCGATCTTGACCAGCTTGATGCGGGCCTGCTGCGACACCATTTCGCCGAGGACATGATAGGCGAGCAACTGTCCCGCTACCTGACTCACGGACAAAGCGTAGTCGGCGCCGGCTTGTTGAATGCGTCCCACATTCTCGAGCAGCGCGGCACAGGCGACAATGGGTACGTCCGGGGCGTAATTGCGCACCACGGTAGCGGCTAGCAGCGTGGCACTATCACTCTCGCAAGCGAGAATAACCACGCGAGCCGTGGCTACGCCGGCACGCTCCAGGGTGACGGTGTCGAGAACGTCTCCGACAATCTCGACGCCCGGCTGTTCCGAATCACTGATGACACACACCTCTTCACTTGCATCCCGCAGCATCTCGACCAGCTTGCTGCCGACATCGCCGAAGCCCGCGACCACGATCGTGCCTTCCTGCGTGATCGGCCGGGCTATCTCGCGCAGACGTTGAATGCTGTCGGGAGTACCGGCGGCGACGAGAATCATCCCGGGCTGCAGGCGTTGATCGATCGCCGGCGGCGATTGGAGCCCGTCTTCGACCCATTGACCGACGATGTGGACCCCCGGCGCAGCATAGATCCCGGAATCCGCGAGCGTCTTGTTCACGAACGGGCTCTCGTCATGGACACGGATCTCTGCTATCTCGAGCAGATTTCCGAGCGGTTCCACACCTGTTATCCGGGGTCCGATCGTGGCGCTGGCGCGTACCGCAATCGCGGCAGCGAGCACATGATTCGGCGTGAATGCGGCCGTCGCACCCGCGAGTTGCATCGGCCCACGGCGATTGGGATTGTCGATCAACGCAACGATGGGGCCGCCGAATCCGAGCTCGCGGGCCCTCACCGCGAGCAGTGCGTTGTGGTCGTCCTTGGCGTTGGCCACCACCGCACGTACTTTAGCCAGTGGCCGCAGGTCGAGCGTCTCGTCCGCAAGCGAAGCATGCACAACCGATACGCCGCGCGCGTGCAGCCGTCTCGCGACCGTTTCGTCTGCTTCGACCACCACCATCGGTAGGCCGCGGCTGGCGAGTTCACCCATCAAGGAATCGACTTCCGGGCCGTAGCCGTAGATCACTACCGCCGATTCCACGTCGGGCAGCGCGTGTAAGAGATGCCCCTCGTAGCGTTCCTCCACCAGCGGCGCACCGAACGTTTCGAGCTGAACAATTCCGCTCGTCGCGTCGACCTGCCGAGCCGCCCGCCCCTGCAACAGTCCGGCACAGCCTTTCAAGGCGAGCGGGGTGAACAAGTTGAGAAGAAAAGCGGTGAAAATCAGCGCCGTGAAAATACCCTGGTCGATGGCGCCCTGGGCCAGCGCCAGGGACGCGAGGATGAACGCAATCTCGGCCCGCCCACACATCCCGACACCGACGGTGAGGGCCTCGCGCGGCGGTAATCCCATGCGCAACGCCATCCCGCCAGCGCTGACAATCTGCCCCACGATCACCACGGTCGTCAGCAGCGCGATGAACGCGACCCCCGCGGCGCTGATATCAAAGCTGATCGAAAAGCCCAGGGAAATGAAGAAAATCGGACCGAGAAACGAATAAGCGATTCCGTAGGCTCGATCTTTGACGATCCGCACCAGGTTCGGATGAGCGACTTTCTCTTCGAAGAAGAGGCCTGCCAGATACGCACCGATGATCATGTGCAATCCGATAGCTTCGGCGACGAGACCCGAGGCGATCGCGACCAGCAATACGAAGGTAAAACCCTTCCCGCCCTCCGAACG
Source organism: uncultured Enterobacteriaceae bacterium (assembly GCA_964523765.1). Taxonomy (GTDB): domain Bacteria; phylum Pseudomonadota; class Gammaproteobacteria; genus UBA11873. The sequence continues at coordinate 9,988 of CAZFZX010000041.1, read as the reverse complement.
AAACGGCAGCGTTAACCGAGGGTAGACGAAGCGTCCTAACAGCAAAGCGAAGGCGAAGAAACTGACGACCTTACCGAGTGTGACGACGATATTGACGGGCTCGAACGCCCCCCCCGACAGCATCCCGATCACGAGTCCGAAGAACACCAAAGTCAGCAGATCGTCGATCACGCAACTCGCGACAATCACTCGCGCTACCCGCGTATTTGCCAAATCGAGATCCTTGAGGCTCTTGAGCGTGATCACCACAGCGGTAGCCGTCATCGTCAGGCCGACGAAGGTGGCGCCGATAACGCCGAGACCGAAAGCCAACGCGACGCAGAAACTAACCGTAAAAGGCACGATCGCACCGACTACAGCGACCCCGAGCGAACGTTTCAGGGCATCGTAGAATTCGAGCGGTTGCGTCTCGACGCCGGCATGAAACATCAAGAAGAAAATACCGATCTCCGCCAGCAGCTGGATCGCGGCGCTCGGCTCGATCAACCCGAGCGCGGCCGGGCCCAGGACGACGCCTACGATCAACTCTCCCATCACCGTCGGCAAACCGAGCGGTCGCAGGGTGACGGCGACCAGCCAGATACCGGCGAGCAGGATCAAGAGATCGAAAGCAACTTCATGCATAGCGATACGTCCAGAAGAAACCCAAGCGAATGCTTCTCATTGTATGCGCCAAATCGGGCACCGAACCAATGGCAGCGGTCTGACTATTCGACGAACGCCGTGGTCAGCTCGATGAACGTCTGCAACTGATCATGGTGTACCCAGTGACCCGCGCCCTCAACCATGACGACTTCGGCATTCACAAAGTGCGCCGCGCGTCCGTCCTCGGCCGGGTTCGAGGCCCAGCTTTCGGCGCCGTACACCAGCAAACTCGGGCAACTGATCCGACTCCACAGTTTCTCGATTTGTGCCGTGGGAAGATCGTAAGGCGGCCAAGAGCGGACGTAGTTATCGAATTTCCAGGAGTAGGTGCCGTCTTCGTTCTGATTGACCCCGTGGATCGTTAAGTGACGCGCCTGCTCCAGCGACAGATGCTTGTTTTCCTCCCGCATGCGCGCCAAGGCATCGTCGATAGACGCGTACCGCCGCGGTAAGCGTCCGGCCAAGTGGCGCTGCTCGTCGACCCAGGTTCGCATCCGCTCGTCCAGCGGCCGACTCCGGCGTTCGGCTTGCAGCTTCGGCGACAATCCGAGTCCCTCGATCGCGACCAGCCGCCGCACCGACTTCGGATAAATGCCCGTATAGCGCAGTGCTATGTTGCCGCCGAGCGAGTGCGCGATGATCGTCACCGGCGCGAGCGCTTGTTGATGAATCAATTGCGCCAGGTCGTAGATATACCCGTTCATCGGGTAATTGCCTTCCGCCGACCATTGGCTGTCACCGTGACCGCGCAGATCCGGCGCGATCACGTGCCACCGATCGCGTAACGCGAGCGCTACCCGGTCCCAATTGCGACAGTGATCGCAGCCGCCGTGGACCAGCAGCAAGGGCGGCGCCGTTGGGTTGCCCCAATCGACGAAATGCAGGCGCAGGCGCTGCGAGAAAAATGCGTGTGATGTCGGTCCAAGGACGTTGTCGGGCATTAGCGTCTCTCAAAAAAGCCTTGTCGCATAAGATTACCGCAGATCCGGTACGAAACAACGGGGCGGCAAAAACGGGAGATCGTCCTCTTCTTCCGTCCCAGGCGGACAATATTTGTTCCGACTGCCGGCCGCACCGCGATGTCCCCTATAATACAGATCCGCCAACCGAACACGCAGAGGCACGACGTTGCGATCACCCTATTTGTCGAGAACCGCCATGTCGGGTTTGTGCCTCATTGTACTGGCCGCCTGCGCTACCACCTCTCAAATCCTCCCGATTCAACCAAAACTCGATGTGAGCGCAATGCCGGGACGAGGCGCAGGTAAGACGCTCTCGGTTGCGGTGATCGACGCCCGACCCGGACAGTTCATCGGGTACCGCGAACCGCGAGACAAAAGCACGGCCATAACAGCCGCGCCCGAAGCGCTGGAGAACATTCAACGGACGATCGAAACGGCCTATGCCGAACTCGGTTTCGAATTGGTAGCGCCGGGCGCGGCGGCAGACGTCGTCCTCGAGGTCAAGCTCGTCGAACTGGACTATCACCTCGAACGCGACGGCGTGATCCGGAATCTGCGTACCGCCGCTACGCTCAAGGCGACGAGTGTCCTGAAGACCAAGACGGTAAAGGGAACCTATCGCGACGCGCAGGCGAAAGAAACCGTTATCAAACCGTCGCTGTATGAAAATGCAGCAACCCTCAATACGCACCTGGACGCTGCGATGCTGGCACTCGTCAGTGACGACCGACTTACGTCCGAGGACTGGTAATACCGCAAACACGTAATCCAAGCAGGAGAGTCAACATGAACCGTATAACGATCTATTCCTTTAGCTTTCTGGTCGCCCTGACGCTGGCACTCGCCGCGCTATCGGTAGCGGCGGCCGAACAGGGTACGACGACGGCGGTCATCGCCGAGTACGCTGAATCTTATCCGGCTTACGGCGTCTCAGAATCCGTACGGGCCGGCGATTTCATCTTCATCGGCGGGATCATAGCGACCGACAAAGACGGTAACGTCATTGCGCCGAACGACGGCGCCGCGCAGGCGGAAGTCGTCTATGGCCGAATCAAAACGATCCTGGAAGCGCACGGCGCGAGCTACAAGAACGTCGTCAGCGAAACGATCTACCTCACCGACTGGCAGCGCTTTGGCGCGGGCGCGGACATCCGTAAACAGTTTTTCGACGAAGCCGGTGCCGCTTACCCCTCGGCGGTAGGTCAGGAAGTGGTAAACCTTGCTTCGCCGGGACTCGTGATGGAGGTCCAGATGGTAGCCTACGTCGGTGAGAAAAAGACGGTCGGTCAATGAAACCGGACGGCGCGGGTTCATCGGGCCCGCCGCCGCGGTTGCATAGCGGGTCGGAAACATGCTGCACATTCCCGGTGATCCGGAGCGACGGAATCTGCTCGACACCAATGCGGGACGGACGGTAAGCTTACGATTGTCATGACCGATTAGCCCGTTGGGAAAGAGAGATAGATCCCGGGGGCACCGCTTGCGCCTCCCCAGAAGCAGTAGAGGTTTTTAAATGTATAAAGTACTGGTCGAGAAGACCCTCGACATGCCACGCAAGAAGGCCTTTGACACGCTGGTCCATTTTGGTGGGCTCCAAAACGCTATACCCGACCTGATCGCATCGGTGGACGTCACCGGGGAAGGGATCGGCGCCGTTCGCAACATAAAAATGGCGGACGGCGGCACCATCGTCGAACGTCTCGATGTTGCACATGACGGCAGTATTTTCGGCTACACGATCCTGTTCAACGACGCCCTGCCGTTCAAGAATTACACTGCGATCGTGACCCTCGAAGAAGCCGGCGACAAGACCATCGCGCGCTGGGGCAGCAACTGGGAGGCCGACGGCGCGACCGAGCCCGAGATCGTAGAAATGCTCAAAGAAATCTATGGCGCGCTGCTCGACGGACTACACAAATTCATCTGAGGCCGTTACCGATGAGCAACTCCACTGAACGCACCGAACGCACGATGTGTCCGATGAACTGTCACCCTACGCTCTGCGGAATGCGAGCGACGGTGGAAGAAAACCGGCTGCTTCGCGTGGAAGGCGACAAGAAAAATCCCGACAGCGCGGGCTTCCTGTGCGTCCGCGGGCTCGCCTCGCGCGAAATCATGGACAACCCCGCACGCTTGCTCCAGCCGCGGATGCGCGACAAGCGGGGCAGTGACGATTGGTACGAAGTAAGCTGGGACCAGGCGCTGACACGGATCGTCGAGGGCATGAACGAGGTCGGGCGCGAACAGGTCGCCCTGTGGCTAGGCCATGGCGCGCTGGCCAACGATTTCGGCGTCTTCGCGAACATGTACCTGGCGCTCCGCTTCGCCAACATGTACGGCTGCCAGTGGTGGGACCCGTCCATGATCTGCTGGGGACTCGGCGGCTTCGGTATCGGACTGACCGGCGCCATGGAGATCAACACCAAGGAAGATATGAGCGCGCATGCCGATCTGATCGTGCAATGGGGCTCGAATCACGCGAGCCAGCCGAACACCGCGCGCCATATCGCGGCGGCAAAGAAACGCGGCGCCAAGGTCGTCGCCATCGACGTCCGCGTCAGCGACGCTTGCCGCTCGGCCCATGAGCATTTCGTGGTCAGGCCGGGAACCGATGCCGCCATGGCGCTCGCCATGATCCAGGTGATCATCGGTGAGGAATTGCACGATGAAGAATTCGTTGCGAACCATACGGTCGGCTTCGAGGCGCTGCGCAACCATGTGCGGGCGTTCACCCCGGAATGGGCCGCGCCGATCTGCGGTGTCGACGCCGAACGCATTGCCGCGTTCGCGCGCAGCTATGCCGCGACCGAGCGGGCGATGATCCTGATCGGCGGCGCTTCTATGCATAAGGACCGAAACGGTTGGCAAGCGGCGCGGGCGATTTCCTGCTTGCCGCCGCTGACCGGCAAGCTCGGCAAACCCGGGACCGGCTTCGGTGCGCGCCACGCCGGCCAACCGCACGGCCAGGGTTTCGCCAATATTCTGAATTTCGCCGCGCGCCCGCCCGGGGACTACGTCACGACCCAAATGTCCGCGATCCTGGAAGCCATCGAAACCGGGAGGGTACGCACCATGCTGGTATTCGGATCCAACATGGTGTCGTCGTTCGCCGACGCCTCCCGGATCCGGTCCGGTATGGCGAACATGGACCTCGTCGTCGGCCATGATCTTTTCATGAATGAGACCACTCGACGTTATGCCGACATCGTGCTGCCCGGCACGACGTGGCTGGAGGACCTCGGCGTAAAGGGCACCGCCACCCACCTCTATCTGATGGACCGGATCCTCGAACCGGCCGGCGGCGCACGCTCGATCACGGCGGTGATCAAGGAACTCGCCGTACGCCTCGGCGTTGCTGATTTCTACCCCTGGGACGGCGACGGCGGACATATCGACGCGATACTCGATCATCCCGCGACCGGCCACGCCAGCTTGGCGTCGTTGCGCGAAAGCGGCGGGATTGCCGCGTTACCGGTGTCGCCGGTCGCGCATCCGGACCATCGCTACGCGACGCCATCGGGGAAAATCGAATTCTATTCCGAACGTGCAGCCGAGGCGGGTTTACCGGCACTGCCTACCTACGTCCCCCGCGCGACAGCTGCTTTTCCACTCGAATTGCGCATGGGGCGCACGATCAACCACTTTCACGCCTTCTACGACGGCGGCCGCGCCCTGCCCTCGCTGACACGCAGGGATCGCCGCCCGACCTTGTGGATCTCGCAGGAGGACGCGGCGACCCGCAATATCGCCGACGGCGACGCGATCAGTCTCCACAACGACCGCGCGCGCTTCGAGGCGAACGCCAGCGTTACCGATCGAGTGCCGCAGGGCACGGTCTGGATCCACGACGGCTGGCCCGGACTGAATGACCTCACCAACGGCGCACCGTGCCTTCCGGACGCCGCGACGCGACTGTTTCCGTTCAGTGCGGGACAATCCTCTTACGATGCCTACGTCGAAGTATCGGCAGAGTGAGATCGGCAGCGGTACCGCCGCCGGTCAAGTCCCGCGCTGCAATTCGAGTTTTTTCTGGTAGCCCGACTGTACGACATCCACCGCGACCAGGACCGCAATCGAAAAGTAAAACGTCGCTTTCGACATCGGTTCGACCGGGAAGCCGAACAGTTTCAGGTGCGCTTCATGTCCGCCTTCGCCGAGCAGCACGACACCCACGATCAACAATATGAACAACCCGAGCACCTCGTATTTCCGGTTGCGCAACAAAAACTCGGACACGTGATCGGCGAGCAATAGCATGGCGACGCCGGAGACGACGATCGCTGCGGCCAGAACCAGGAACACTTCGGTGATCGCAAGGGCCGATAAGATCGAGTCGAAACTGAAGACCAGATTCATGAATACGATGGTCGCGACGACCATCACGGCCGATTGCTTCGATGCCGATTCTCCTTCGTGCGCCAGGTCGTCGACCGACAACATATGCAATATCTCGCGCACCGCCGTGTACATGATAAAACCGCCGCCGACCAGGAACACGATGGTCGCAAAGTTGAACGATCCTTCGATGAACCCCCGGAGCTCGATATGAAAGAACGGCTCGGTCATGCTCGCGATCAAATGGATCACGAGGAACAACAGGACGATACGCAGGGCGACCGCGATCAGGATCCCCCAACGGCGCACCGCGGCCTGGCTCGCTTGTGGCGCGCGCTTTGATTCGATCGATATGTAGAGCAGATTATCGAATCCGAGGACGGCCTGAAGGAAGATGAGCACACCGAAATTGGCGAGGTTCTCCAGCGTCAAGAGGTCAGTCATGTCGTTGCAACCTTGTTTGGGAAGGGTTAACAGATATCGGCGGCAAGCACACAGGATTTGACCGGCCGATGCGGCCGAAATGGTATCGCGCGGGGCTACTTCGTGCTAGCGGACGGCGCTCTCCATCGCGACCCGCTTGACGCCGGCTCTTACCACACGGGATGCGCGGGCCCGCCGAAGATCGCCCCGCCATAGGTCGTCATGGCATCCTCATACAGGTGACTTCCGTGCGACCCCAGGTTAAGCAGATCCCGAGTGAACATCTCCACCGGGTCGCCCTTGAACAAGGCAGTGCCGCCCAACATCTGCGTGGCCTTTACCGCGACGTCCACGCCGCCGTGTGCGATCTCACCGCGCAGGGCAAACATCTGCGCCTTTTCTTCCGCGGTGTTGACTACCGTGCCTTGCTCCAGCCAGCTTTGGAGCTGTTGGCGGTATCGATCGACCAGGCCTTCCATCTCATAAAGGCGCATGCGTAACTCGGCCAGTACGCGTGGGCTGCTGTCGGTGCTCTTGGCGCTGACGCCGCCCAGAAACACCCGCGTACGACTTTCGGTGCGCTGCTGAAACTCGTTGACGATCCGCTCGGCGCCGCCCAAGGCGACAGCCGGAAAAAAACCGGTAAAGAACGGCAGGAAAGGCATCCGGTAGATCGGCTCGTCGGGATCGTAGTCGCCGCCCATGGGCGCACCCTTGGTGAGTACCCGTCCGGCCGCCAACACGCGGTGCGCCGGCACCAGCGCCCGTTCCAGCGAGACGCCATGGCTGCCGGTACCGCGCATGCCGAGCGTATCCCAGTTCTCGACGATTTCGCATTCGGACACCGGTACCACGAACAAGCAGTATTCGGGTTCCTCGCCGTCCGGCAACTGGGTAACCGCGCCCAGTCCAATCCAGTCGCTATGCGGCACACCGCTGGCAAAGTTCCACTGCCCGGACAAGCGGTAGTCGTCGCCATCCGGCTCGACGCGTCCCACCGGGGCAAGCACATCCGCGACCAGACCGCCGTCGCCGAAAACCTCTTCCCTGCCTTCGGGCTGCATGTAGCCGACCCAAACTTCGTGGATGGAGTAGAAATAGGCCAACCAACCGGCGGCCATGTCGTAACGCGAGATGGTGCGGATCATATCGCCGTAGCTTTTCAAGTCCGCACCCAGACCGCCATAGCGCCGGGGTTTCCACAGATCGGCAATCTGGGCGTTCTTGATGGTCTGGATCAGCCGGTCGGTGGCACGACTATTGCGATCGGCCTCCAGGGAATCGGCTTCGCCGACCCGCCCAATGGCCTCGGCCCTGGCGAGAAATTCCGCGCGGTCGAATGAGGTAGCGGGCTCAAACGAGATTGGTCCCTCAGGTGTAGTCGTTCCCATTTTCGAAGCCTCCTGTAACAATCGGTACCGCGCGTCGCGCAACCGGCGGCGACTTAGCAAAACCGTTGTCCCACTTCTACGGGAACGGATCGATGAAGCGATTGACGCGGATCAAATAAGGGCCATTGATCGGCCGTTCCGGCAACGGCTGCGACGGCACCCAACCGCGGAGAGACGGTGCGCCGGCCGAGTATCGAACCCCAACGATGCGGAATAGGAACGTGACCACGACTAATTGATGAACTAAGAAGCAATCAGAGCACTTTCAGAGGCAATCGGTGCGGTCGCCGCTAGGTCTTCACCCGAATGGACTGAACTTCAGGCGAATCCAGGAAGGTTTTGCGCAGCGATTCGTCCGTGAGACCACGGGCGACCTTATCGAGGACCGTCTCACCGTGGCGAAAGACCTGCATGGCTTCGGTCCGTTTGTTTTGCGCGTTCAGCAGTTCACCCATGGCCGCGTAGGATTTCCATAGCTGAGGCGGATTTCCCAAGTCGACCGCAAGCTGTATCGCGGTTTCGAGATCCAGCGTCGCGGCGCCGAACTCTCGCTGCGCAAGTTGTACTTGCGCCCGCAGCCGCCGCGCTTTGACAACATATTTCTGACTGGAACTCTGCTCGGCGAGTTGTAAACATTCATTGGCGAGGGAAAACGCCGCGTCGTAGCCCCCCCGCACCAAACACAACTCACCTGAGCTATGAAAGAAGTGCTGCGAAAATCGCCAATGCATCCAGCGATCCCGGGGCTTGGGATTTCGGATGAGCGCCTCCATCCCGGTAAAAATCGTCTCGGCCTCGTCGAATCGGCCGAGCGCCATCAGGGCGTCCGCCCAGTTGAGCCGCGCATTGCTGATCTTTTCCGGTTCTTCGCCTTCTTCCAACGCGGTCTCGACGCCGCGATGATTGTATTCGATGGACCGCGAGTGGTCCTGGAGTTCGCAGTAGATCCAGCCGAGCGTGTTTAACGCGCGGGCCCGCACTGCGATCTCCCCAATACGCTCGCAATCGGCGACGATACCGTGAAGAAGTTCGATCGCTTCGCGATAGTTTCCTGCGCCGGCGTTTGTCAGGGCTTCTGTCCAGCGAACGTGGAGCACCATGATCTGCGGGGTTTCGGGGGAAAGATCCCGCCATTCTTTCGCACGCTTCGCGGCAGCTTCATACCGCCCTTTCCAGTTCTCGAGCATGGACGCGAAGAACATCCAGTGACCAACCGACATCGGGTCGGCACTCGTCTTCGGAAGCTTTGCCACCAAATTTTGTTGTTGGCCGGCTTTCTCATGATTACCTGAGATTGTGTGAACTGCAAAGAGCGTCGTCCGAGCCGTGAACTGCGCTTCTTCCAGGCCGAGCGCGAGACCGAGGTCGAGGGCCTTTTGGAGCGATGCCACGGCATTTTCGAAATCGTGATGGTAATACTCAAAGAAACCCCGCATGGTGAGCGCGCGGGATTCCAGCGCCCTGTCATTAGATGCCGTCGCTACATCGAGTATGCGGTCCGCATTTAATTCGGCCGCCGCGTAATCCGCGATACCGAAGTGCACCCACGCAAGCTTTTCCGCGATGATACAGAGGCGATCAGCGGGTTCGTCGTCCAGGCGCCCGCACACGTCCATCGCCCTCCCGAAAAAACCGATCGCCGCCTGGTTCGAGTAGGCCTCGACTGCCTTGTCGCCCGCCCTTTCCAGATAGCTCAACGCCTTGTCCCAAGTCTCTCCGGCCTCGTAGTGATGCGCCAGTGCTTCGTAGTGATCGGCTAAGCGATCGGCGTACAGTTCCTCGATTGCCATCGCGACGCCGTGGTGGAGTACCCTGCGCCGATCGAGCAGTAACGTCGAATAGGCGACATCGTGCGTCAGCGCATGCTTGAACATGTAACTCAATTCGGGTGAGTATCCTGTTTCGTAAATCAATTCGAGGTTGCGCAGTTCCGCCAGCAACTCGTCGAGCTGTGTCTCGATATCGGCGATCCGGTTCAACAGCCGGACGGCAAATTCGCGGCCAATCACGGAAGCGAATTGCATCGTGCTCTTGGAATCGGGGTCCAGGCGATCGATGCGCGACAGAATCACTTCCTGGACCGTATCTGGGATGTAGATACTATCCAGTGCCCGGTCCAGAACGAGTTCGTCGTCGCGCCGGATCAGCACACCCGACTCCGTCAGGGACTTCGCCACCTCTTCGATGTAGAACGGGTTACCTTAGGGAACTTCTGAATAAGTCATCGATCTG
>CAZFZX010000040.1:0-24269 GCA_964523765.1 uncultured Enterobacteriaceae bacterium | reverse complement strand
GAAATCAAACCCATATGCAGCTGCATCACCGACACTCATGCAATATGCGGGTTAGACCGAGTTTTAGCCTCCCCATCGCGTTCGTGCGTCTCCCCGACCTCCGCGCGCAAATCTGCCATCAGTAATGCCAATTGGTCGAGCGAACCCAGCGTCTCGTCGGTCGTCGCCAGGGGCACCATGAAGATGAACCGGCGATAGCCGGCGTCGAACTGTTCGCGCAATCCGGGTCCTTCCTGCGGTGCATCCATAAGCGATATCGAGAGTTCACTGAAGTCGCGGCAGCGCCGATCGCACGCGGCTTTCAGATCCGCGATCGCGTCGCCCTTGTAGCGTCCATGAAAGACAATCCAGCCGTCGCCGTAGTCGGCGACGCGGTCCGGTACGGCGGCGGAATTCGAACCGATCCAAATCGGGGGGCCGCCTTTCTGAAACGGTTTCGTCTTCGCCACAATCGGCGCGAAGTCGACGAACTCACCGTGGAATTCCGGCTCGTCGTCGTTCCAAATCGAACGCATCGCCAGCGTTTTTTCGCGTACGATGCGCCACCGGTGTTTGAACGGCGAGCCGTGGTTCTCCATCGCCTCGGCAACGAATCCGCCCGCCACCCCGAGAATCAGGCGACCGCCGGAGAGTAAGTCGAGCGAACTCGCGCTCTTGGCTGTCGCTATCGGATCGCGATGGGTGAGCAAGCACACGCTCATGCCGAGTTTGATGTGCTTGGTAACCGCCGCGCAGGCACCAAGTGTGACGAAAGGATCGGAGAGGCTCGCCAGAGATTTCATACGCGATTCGGGATACGGCGCGGCGCGCCGCCGATTGATCGGCATGTGGGTATTTTCGGGTACAAACAATGTATCGAAACCGCGTTCTTCTACCGCTGTCGCAAGTTCACTCGGCGACAGCTCGCCGTTTCTTTGAAGGAGGCAGACGCTCGCGGACATCATAGGGGAAACTCTTTCGGCAGGCCGATAGCCCGGCCTGCAACATTGCTTCCTCGGTATTATAGCGTCGGTGTTGACGGTGACCGACAGGTAGCGCCGTCGCTCCGGCTAGTCAGTCGTCGTCGTCGGCGATAACGTCGATCACCGCGCCGCCCGCCTTAAACGGTACTTTGGCAACCGCCAGTGCCGCGTCGGTGGTGGTTTCGATAATCGCACCGGCGCATCCGCAGAGTGTCGCGGAAATCACGAGTAAGACGAACCCGAGCAGACGAAGTTTGCGGATATACATAGTAAAATACTTTAAATATATATGATAACTATATAATATTTAACAGTATAAATCCAGCTATTTCCGATTCCCCGACACCTGCCCAGTTCAGCCTCGACCCACGAGCACCCTTGAAATCGCCGGATCAGCGGCTATGCTGGGGGCGCGCGGGCGTAAAGGGGATACTGTATGACGTCGGTAGAAGAACGCCTCGCAGCCCTTGAAGACGGTGTTCGGGAGTTGCGAGGGAGGGAAGCAGTGCGCCGCGTACTAACCCGCTATGCGGTCGGCGTCGACAGCAAGCAACCTGGCATCCTGCGCGAACACTTCGACGAAGAGGCGATCCTGTCCATCCCCAACTGGAATATCGAAGCCCGCGGCCGTGACGCGATCATGAAGTTTCTGGAGGACTACTGGGGCCGCTTCGAGAACCCGCGGCGTTACACCGCCAACGAGGAAATCGAGGTGCGCGGGGTCCACGCGGAGGCCTCCATGTATTGGCAGGTGACCCAGGAACGCGAAGGCCAATCCGTACTCGGGTGGGGCGCCTACGAGTGGGGTCTGAAATGTGTCGACGAGCGCTGGCAGATCACCAAAGAAGTCGTACATATTCTCGCCATGACGACGCTCGAGGAGGGTTGGGCCGGCGACAAGGGTTTGAGTTCGATCTAAGCGGGTTCGTCGTCATGCCATTGCGGCGCAAGTCCGACACGGCGGGACCACCAACAGTCACGTTCGACGAATCCGAGGATTACGGACGCCCGGACAGTAATTCCGGTAGGGCGGACATTTACCGCGGCTGCTTTTGAAAACGACAATGCTCCTCTATGTTTCGCAATCGACATGAGGAGAAGAAAATGCACAAAGCGCTGATTTCGATGTTGTTCGTGATCGTATTAACGATCGGTGAAGCCGCCGCCGGTTCCTGGAACACGAACGGCAAAAACGTCGTATTGGATGGCCACGACGTGGTCGCCTATCACACCATGGCCAAGGCGGTTCCAGGGAGCGCGAGCAATTCCGTTACCTACGACGGCGCCGAGTTTTATTTCACCAGCGCCGAAAACCTCGCGCTATTCAAGCAGGATCCGGCACGTTATGCGCCGAAGTTCAACGGCTATTGCGCCTTCGCCGCAGCGCATCACAATGCCAAGGTGCCTGCCAACGCCGATACCTTCAAACTGTACAATGGTGAATTGCTGATGTTCTTCAATGACCTGAACGAAGGGAAGAAATTCAATACCAAGGTCCCGTGGAACGCGAACGAGAAAGCACTGCATGCGACTGCCGAGGAGAATTGGAAAACCTTGGAAGCAAAATGATCGGGTTCGGCAATCGATAGTGCCGGATCCCTGAATGAGTCATGGACGTCCTCGCAGACATATTCCGGGCGCTCAGATTGCGCGGCGCGGTATATTTTCGAGCCGCGTTCCACGCCCCCTGGGGTATGAAGATCCCCGACGGCCGCTTTGCCAGTTTTCACGTCGTCTGCGATGGTTCTTGCTGGCTGCGGGCAAGTGAAGACGACCGTCTCGTCGAACTCGGCAAAGGGGACGTCGTGGTGTTCCCGCGAGGACAAGGACACTCCCTGCTCTTTGAACCCGATGCCGAGCCGGTACTTGCGCAGCAGCTTATTAGTCAACCAAAGGATGACGCACCGGCTGATTGCGTCGCTTTCGGCGGCAGCGGCACGGCAACAACCTCGCTCATCTGCGGACATTTTGAATACTTGAGGGATCTGCCCCACCCCTTGTTTGAGACCCTGCCGCAGCTCGTTCATCTCAAAGGGAGCGAGGGTGACGGCGGTTGGATCATCGCTGCTTCGGCTCTTGCGGCCGAAGTGTCCGCCGGCGGCGAAACCGCTATCAATACGGCCGTCGATCGTCTCGGCGAGGCGCTGCTGATCCAAATACTTTCGACCTATATCCGCTCACGAGAGGATCAGGCGAGTTTCCTGGGCGCGATACAGGATCGGCAAATCGGTCATGCGATCGCATTGATGCATGAAGATATCGCACACGATTGGAGCCTGAATGAGCTTTCCGAAGCCGCCTCGATGTCGCGCTCGGTCTTTTCAGAGCGCTTTCGTCGCTTGGTCGGAACGCCGCCAATGGTCTATCTTGCCCGTTGGCGTATGTTGAAAGCGCGGGAACTACTTGTCGATACCGGGCTGCCGGTCGCTGAGATTTCCGAGCGGGTCGGGTATCGATCGGAATTCGCTTTTTCCAAGGCTTTTAAGAAGAATCTCGGCGAGACGCCGGGCGAAGTGCGCAGGATTGCGATGCAGCGTTAAACGATTTTCGATTTCCTACCAGCGCCGCAGTAGAATCGGCCCGAGTCCAACAGGCTCCTAGCACTCGGTGCAATATGTTCTATTATTTCGGCTATGGTTCCAATCTGAGCAGGGCGAGCCGCCGCGCCAAGGGCGTCGAGTCGAGCAGCGCCGAGCCCGCGCTTCTCGAAGATTGGCGCCTCGCCTTCAACATCGCGAGCCCGTTCCCGAACGGAGGCTGCTTTGCCAACGTCGTGCGTGGCTCCGGCGCCGTCGTGCACGGCGCGCTTTGCGCTTTCGAGGATCAATATCTGGAGCGCCTCGATTGGTTCGAGGCCTGCGGTGTCGTCTATGAGCGCCTGGAGTTGGAAGTCCGAACCTACCAGGGCAAACCCATAACAGCCCACGTCTATGCCGGACCGCCGACGGATTCGGGACGGGAAGGCAGGCCATCGGTCCGTTATCGAAATATCCTCCTCGACGGTGGTCGCGACGTTGGCCTCGCCGACGAATACCTGGATTGGTTGATGAACCATCCTGTGCACCCGGAGCCCCAATACCCTCCTTTTGTTTCACCGACGGACCCGGAGGAAGTATTTACGCTGGACCAGGTAGCGACTCGACCGCTGCATACGGCGCTCGCGGGACACGTGTTCGACATGTCCGGCGCCCGGTCCGATCATCACATCCTGAGGCCGTTTTTCGAAGGTCGCGACGTCACGCTGTTCCTGCTGCAGCGGATGGATTCCAGCGCCGGAACCGAGACCGCCGAAGACATCGCCATCGGCCGCTTGAGCGATGAGCAACGGCGTTACTTAAACGACTACCTTCACGAATTCTCTCGCGAGTACCAATACGTCGGCCGCGTCGCGTAGATCTGCCAGAGAAGGTTCCCGGCCCGCAGGCTCGCTCGCGGCTCTCCGGCTTCACGGTACGCCATCGACGATTTGCCACATGTAGAAGGCCAAATAGGATCGATTGGGAGCGAAGCGCGCGACGAGTCGGTCCATATCCCGCGCCCGCCTCGCGTCGAGATAGCCGCGGAACGTACGCCCAACGGCCAGGTCGCCCTGCGGCCAGATGTCGGTATCGCCGAAGTAGAACATCGACGCCATGTCGACCGTCCACTGCCCGACGCCGCGCAGGTCGAGCAGTAACGCGGAGCGTTCGTCGAAATCCATGCGCCGTAACTTGGAAGCCGTTAGGCGTCCGTCGGCGAAGGCTTCATTGATCGCGAGCAGCGCGCGAGCCTTGTTTGCCGAGGCGCCGCAGGCACGCAATTCCTCGAAGTTGTCCTCGCGAAAGAATTGCGGGATCCGCTCCTCGGCGTCCCGCGCGGCCGCCTTGATACGCGACCAGATTGTGTGTGCCGCTTTCGTCGACAGTTGTTGTCCGATAATGATCCGCGCGAGAAACTGGGGCAGCCCCAAATACTTGCGGTTCGGGATCTGGACGGGGCCCAGCCGGCGCATGTGCTGTTTCAATTCCGGCGAGAATTCGCCCGCGATGTCGAGGAATTGTCGATGTAGTTTGGGTGTCATTATTCGAGGTCTCGCGGGAGCAGTTATTTACGGATGCCGATCGGTGGTTTCCACGCTTGAGCTTTCAACAACCGAAATTGTACGACACGGCTTCGAGTGATATGAGCTTTTCCGACAAAACCGGTGTGCCGGACCGGCATCTTGTGCGACGATGTGCCTGGCGAGGATTGGTTGAGCTTTCGAAACATGAAAGAGAGGCCCGGATGGAAACGCTTGCGCAAGATGTCGCGTCGTTTGAGCAGATCGACCTCGGGGTGAGCGCGCAACCGTAGGCATGCGCCCCAGCACACCGAACCGCTATGGACGACAAAACCCAGCAACCGACACTATCCGACACCGCTCGTGTCGTCGCCGAGCGCGTCCGTTCTCTGCGCGACTATCTGGAATTGCTTGACGAGAACGGGCAGTACGTGGCGTGGCCGGAGCCGGTGATGCTGGAACCCGATGTACGCGAGGTCGCGGTGGCGGCCGGTCGGGACTCGATGCATGGTCCCGCGGTGATGTTCGATCAGATCCGCGGCTATCCCGAAAAGCGCCTGCTCATCGGCGCCCACGGCAGTTTCTCCAACCTGGCGCTGCTGCTCGGCCACCCCAAAGGCACGACGATCAAGGCTTTGTTTCATGAGATTGTCGGTCGCTGGGGCTCTGACACACCTCTCATTTCGCGCGTCAGCTCGAGCGACGCCCCGATCCACGAGAACCGCGTGGAATCGGATATCAATCTGTACGACCTGCTGCCGCTGTACCGTGTCAATGAATATGACGGGGGTTTCTACATCGCGAAAGCGAATGTCGTCAGCCGCGACCCCGAGGCGCCCGACGACTTCGACCGCCAGAACGTCGGCATCTATCGCATCCAGGTTCACGGTCCCGATCTCATCAGCATCCTGTCGGTGCCGTCGCACGATCTGGGCCGACAGATCATGGCGGCGGAGGCGGCAGGGCTGCCGCTGAAAGTCGCCATCATGATCGGCAATCACCCGGCGATGTGTATGTTCGCCGCGACGCCTATCCATTATGACGAGTCTGAATTCGCCTACGCCTCGCAGATGATGGGTAGTTCGCTCGAACTGACCGAGTCCGGGAACGGCATGGACATACTTGCCCATTCGGAGATGGTCATCGAAGCCGAATTGCTCAACAACGAGCGGGTCCTCGAAGGCCCGTTCGGTGAGTTCCCGGGCAGCTACTCGGGCGTGCGCAAAGTACCATCGTTTCGCGTAACCGCGGTTTCGCATCGCGACGACCCGATCTTCGAGAACATCTACATCGGCAAAGGTTGGACCGAGCACGATACCCTGATCGGCCTGAACACCTCCGCGCCCGTTTACGCGCAGCTCAAGCAGAGTTTCCCCGAGGTGCAGGCGGTCAACGCTTTATACCAACACGGGTTGACCGCGATCATCTCCGTGAAGAATCGATTCGCGGGGTTCGCCAAGTCGGTCGCGATGAGCGCGCTCGGTACGCCGCACGGTTTGATGTATCTGAAGAACCTCATCATGGTGGACGACGACGTTGACCCTTTCGATCTCAATCAGGTGATGTGGGCGCTGTCGACGCGAACTCGCGCGAGCGACATTATCGTCCTGCCGAACATGCCGATGGTCATCATCGATCCGGCCGCCGAGGTCCCGGGTAAGGGGCACCATCTCATCATCGATGCGACGAGCTTCATGCCGCCGGACCATGTCGGCGCCGATGCGCGCATCGTGACACCGCCGGGCGGCGAGCAAATCGACGCGCTCGCCAAACGTCTCCAGGAATTGCGATCGGGGGAGCGATCGTGACGACTTGTCCGCGCTGCGAGCGGGATAAAACCCGCCTCGAACACGAAGGCTCGGAAACGGGCCGTACGCTGTGGCGCGTTTATCACTGTCTCGCCTGTGCGTTCACTTGGCGCGACACCGAGCCGGCGGCATCGATCGATGCAAAAATGCGCGACCGTTGGTTTCAAGTCGATCCGGACGACGACGGCGGGTTTCCCTACAACATCCCGCCGGCGCTTTGAGCGGGATCGAGGCGGGACGTTTAAAAGAAGGGTCATTGGCGCGATCACCGGCGTCGCGCGCTGTCTGCGGCCGGAGTTCTACGCAAAGCCGGGAACGATAGCGGACATCGTTCACCGAAGCCAAATCGTTGGGTTACGGCGCTGTAGCGCCTAACCCAACCTACCGTGCACAGGTGTTCAGTCTTTGCGTAAGCCGCAATAGTCGTCGAACAATTCCGGCTGCATTGCGGTTTCGTCGCGATCGATGAAATTCGATAGCCCGACCCCGACCAGGCGATAACGGGTCGTCGCCGGCAAGTCCACACGCTCGAGCAGTTGTGCGACCAGCCGGTCCAGTTCGTCTCCCGAGGTTGGCGGCGTCGGCGGCGTAAGACTGCGCGTGACGTTGCGGAAGTCGCTGGTCTTCAGTTTCAGTACCACCGTGCGTCCGATCCGATCCGCTTTAGCCGCTGCCGCCCAGGTGCGTTCGGCCGATGACCGTGCGGGTAGTATGAGTTCCCGGAGGGCCAGATCGGTTTCGAAGGTTTGTTCGGAAGAAATGGATTTTACCGGCCGATCGGGGCGTACCGCGCCATTGTCGATGCCGCGGGCGAGGTTATACAGGCGCAAACCGAAACGGCCGAACTGCGTTTCCAATTCGCGCAATTCGAAGCGCAGCAAATCATCGACGGTGGCGACATCCATGGTGCGCAGCGTCCCCTGCGTCGCCTTACCAACGCCCGGCAGTTTGGTGACCGGGAGCGCTTCGAGAAATGCCGCGATTTGGTGTGGGCGAATCACGAAGATACCGTCGGGCTTGCGCCAGTCCGAGGCGATCTTGGCCAGGAATTTGTTCGGCGCGACCCCGGCCGATGCCGTCAGCGAGGTGCGCTCCCGGATCTCCCGCCTTACGGTTTGCGCGACTTCCGTCGCGGTTTCCAGACCGGTTTTGTTCGCAGTGACGTCGAGGTAAGCCTCGTCGAGCGAGAGCGGTTCGACGAGGTCGGTATGGGTGAGAAAGATCTCGCGTATTTGTTTGGACACAGCCCGGTAGCGGGCAAAGTCCGGCGGCAGAAAGATCGCATCCGGGCACATCTTTTCCGCTCGCAGCGCGGGCATCGCCGAGCGGATGCCCCAGCGACGCGCTTCGTAGGAGGCGGCGCAGACCACTGACCGTTGGCCGCGCCATGCCACCACCACGGGTTTGCCTTTGAGTTCCGGTTGGTCGCGCTGTTCGACCGACGCGTAGAAGGCATCCATGTCGATGTGGACAATTTTTCGCATACCGGTCTGCGAGTGTATAACGAAAAAAGGGCCGCGCGAGGCGGCCCTTTGAACGATATTGCCGGAAACGTCGGGCGGTCAACGTCCCTCGGTGAGGTAGTTGACGTCGTGGGTACGTTTGATCCGCTTGAACGGTGTCGTCGGAAAGCTATTGCCCCGACACGGGCAAAGCGTTCCCCGATTGTTTTGCAGGTCGAGGACGTTGATGCTCTGGAAGGCCAATTTACGGGTTCCGGGCGGAGTCGCGACGCCCTTGAATTTAGACTGATCCTGGTATTGCGGATCTTCGGTCCACACCTTCTGGATTTGCCAAAGCTTCCAGATCTGGCCGGCGCGGTCGAAAGCGTTGGCGTAGAGGGCCTCGCCCGAATCACGATCGACGTAGATAAACTTCGTCGAGTACGGGTGTCCGCTGCGGCCCGGATACATTCGCAGGATGTCGACCGTGCGCAGCGCCCAGTCGTCGAGCGGCGCCCAACCGTTCGGTCCGTAGTAGACCGAGTCGGTCGTACGCGAACGAATCACTGCCAGCATCTTGGCAGAGCCGGCGTATTCCCAGGTGTGCTCCATCGGCCGGCCGTTGAAACCGTAAAAGTCTTCGAGCGTATGGTCGGTGCCAAGCAGCGAGTCCGATCGCACCTCGACCGAGATACGGCGCACGCGCCGCAGGCTTGGGATGTAGGCCCAGGCGTCGTCGGTCTTGCGTGGGTCGTCGTAACGCAGGATGAGGAACGCCGTACCGGCGATGTCGAACGGCGCGGTGAAACCGGTGTACTCACGGAATGCGGTGTTTTTCGCGAAACCCTTGCCGCCGTTGAGTTTATAGTCGGAGGCCGCCAGATCGGCGCGATGTGACATCATCACCCGCTGGTAGGGTCCGGCCAGTACGCGTTCGAAGCTACCGCCGCCGTGGTAATACTCGGAGTACTTGCCGCCGCTTTCCGTCATGACCTCATGCCCGCTGTGCTCGCCGCCTTCGCGTACCCAGACCCAATGCACCTCCTCGATCCTGAGCCCTTCGTTCTCCCAGCGCCAGGTCCAGTTCCAGACCATCTTCCAGCCATCTTCCTTGCTGCCCTGGGTAAACGCCGCCGGATCGAACGGACGGCCGGCGGTGTAGTTCTCGAGCGCGCCGTCGGCGGCGATGCTCGCCTGCCCGGCGAATTGCTCGGTGGCCTGCTTGTAGATATCCGACGGCGTCAAGTCGCCGGCATCTTTGATCTTCATTTCCATGCCTTCGAAGATCAGTGATTCCTGCTGTTCCACCGGTATGAAAGGCCGGATCAGGTCGGCATTCTCAAAGGTGATAGTATCGCCGTCAACGAACTGCGGAGTTGCCGTCTGGTTGGACTTGATCCATGCCGCGTGGTCTTCCGGCTCGAGCGCTTGCGCAACCAGCGTATGTGCCGCGAACGCCGCCGTGAGTACGTAATATAGTGGTTTAAACATAGTCAACTCCCCTGCAATTCTCTTCCGTCAACGCGAAGGCATGTTTCGAACCATGGCCACTCGGCGAGCATAGATGTAAAGGGCCTTGAAATCTTGGCGAAATGAGAGAATATTTATTTGCATATTCGGCTATTCTGGGCAGCGTTTAGTGGCAACCCTCGATTTCTCCCCTTTCGATACCTTGATCAAGAAAAACGGCCTCGCGCTCGTGGAGGCGTCATTATCCGCCAGTGTGGCGACGGAATTTGCTACCTGGAATCACGATAGAATTTGCCTGGTCAAGCGCGGCCAATTCGCTCTGGACGCTCCCGACCTGGAGACAAAATTGTCAGATCGGGAAATCCTGTACTTGCCCAGCGGCACCAAACATCGGTGGGTTACTTCGAATGACGACTCTGCGGCGCTCTTTATGATCTGCTACGACAAGCATTTTTTTGCCGAACCGCCGGCGCTGTTGGAATTGCTCGATGGCTTTGGTGATACGTTTCCCGCGATGAGAAAATTCTCGCCGGAGACTACGATCCGTGCCCCCAACATCAGATATTTGTTCAACGAGTTACTCAAGGAAAAACGATCGAAAGCGCCGGACCAGACAATAGTTACCCTGACGCTTTTTATGACGCTCGCCACACAGTTGATTCGATCTCAGCGGGAGATACTGGAACAGCGAAATTTGTCGCCTTTGGAGCGATCTTTCGGCAACAGCCTCAAATATCTGGAGGAAAACATTCAGGAAAAAATCGGGGTCGCGAAACTAGCAGAATTTACCGGTGTATCCTATCGAAGATATACAGGAATATTTAGGGACAGGACGGGCATGACCGCCAACGAATACATCCGAAAAAAGCGCATCGAACTCGCAAAACAGCTGCTGACGGAAACCGGGAACATCCAGCACGCCGCCATCGATGCCGGCTTTGGCGACCTGGCCCACTTTTATCGCGTATTCAAACAAATCACCGGGGTGACACCCAGACAATATGTTGTTGTTCACCGGACAAAATCTCACCGGTGATTTTCGCGGTTCTTAACCCGAGTTGAGGTTGCCTGAAATGGAAAATGCAGCGAACGCATCCCGCACCACGGTTATCGCGTGCGACACGGTGCTCGAAGAGATGCGACCGTTGATGACGGACAACATGGGCTGCGAGCGGCTCGAGTTCGGCTTGCATCTGCACCCCGAAAAACTTCATCGCGCCTTGCAGGACACCGTCGACAAAGTCAGCGACCTGGCCGACACGATCATACTCGGTTACGGGCTGTGCTCGATGGCCGTCGTCGGACTTAAAGCGGCCAACAGTACGCTCGTCGTTCCGCGCGTAGACGATTGCATTGCCGTGTTCCTGGGGTCAGGACAGGCCTACAAGGAACAATCCCGCCAGGCGCCTGGTACCTACTACCTGACCAAGGGTTGGATCGAAGTCGGCGATACGCCGTTTTCCGAATACGAGCGCATGGTCGAGCGATACGATGAAAAACGCGCCGCACGCATGATGGGACTCATGCTCAAGAACTATACGCGGCTGGCGTTTATCGATACGGGTCGTTACGAACAGGATCGTTTCCGTGACTACAGTCGCCGTACAGCCGAGCAGTTCCGCCTGCGCTACGAAGAGGTGCCGGGATCCAACGATTTGATCAAGAGGATGTTGTTCGGGCCGTGGGACGAGGATTTCGTGGTTGCACCGCCGGGTCAAGCGATCGACTATGCCGATTTCAAGACAAGCGCTAAGGGTATGTGCAATTCGCCTGCGTCAGAAGCCAGCTGATCGCGTATTGGGCGCTTCAGCCCGGGTTTCTCACGGGCAGGGGGTACAAGCCGGCCTCCGCAACGATATCCGATACCAACTCCTGCTGCTTGTAGGTCAGGATGTGGCTACCGGCAACACCCGTATTCTGCGTTACGAATAGACACCGTATTCTCTGATAACCGGACCCATCGCGCGGATGTTCTCCGGCTTACCTTCATCGATACTATCGGTGTCGATGATGAGACCGCCATCCTTGCCGACAACGTCGATGAGCATGCGGCAGTAGTCGCTTACTTCAGTCGTCGAACCCGTTGCCAGCATTGACAACGGCGGGCCGCCGAGGATGCAGGCGACGTCGCCGAGGACCTCCTTCGCCTGTTTGAAATCGACCGACTCAAAGTGATACAAGACCTTGCCTTTCGGCACATCGACGATGTTCTTGAGCCGCGGCGTGTAATTGCCTTCGGAGTAGACGCAGGGCGTCAGCCCAGCGTCTATCAGCCCGATCAGTAGTTCGCGCAGGCTCGGCCAGTAGAACGTTTCGTATTGTTCGTCCGACATAAACCCACCGGCACCCTTGTGCAGGAACATCCAGACCATCGGGTTTCCGCTCTCCTGGGCGCTGTCGACACCCATGCGGATCGCGATCCGGGTCATTTTCTCGGTCGCCGCAAGGAGCTTATCGGGACAGCGGAACATGTCGAGCATGACCCCTTTGGTGCCGCGCATGGTGTCACCGATGAAATCGAACGGCGCAAACGTCATGCCGCCGACCATGTTCGGATAGCCGAGCGCCTTGATTTCAGCGTCCAGCGAAGCAAGATGGGTGAACCACTCCTGCATCTCATGGGCCGATTCGACGAGTTTTTCGAATGCTTCGCCGACGCCGGGGGTGGCAAAACCCGCCATCCAACCCAGCATTCCGAGCCACACGCCGTTATGGAAGGGACCGAGCCGGGTCAACGGCTCCAGCACGCCGAACACGCGTGGATAGTATTTTCTGAGCATGAAGTCGGTAGGGTCGAACAGGAAATCATCGTATTCGTCCGCCATCATGTATTCGCCTTCGACGAACTGATAGGTCTGGTCGGGTCCGACGCCGTTGCCGGGCCATTTCATGAGACGGTAATCGACTGCCTCGAACGCGCGGCCCGGATAGGCCAGCAACGGGCCGACGTACAGATCGGGATCGGTCTCAATGAGCACCTTTTTCCAGGCATCGCGTACTTTCGGATAATCGTACATGGCGTCCCGCGGATTCAAGCCGTGCTCGTAGAGCGGATACATCTGGAAAATCGGCATGTACGGTACCCGATCGGGTACGCGTAATTGGATCGCGTCTTTTAGTCTCCTCAGAGACGCTTTGTAACGGGTCTCGGCCGCAGCGTCGACGAAATCTATCTCCTCGGCCGCATACCAGCGCTGGAAATTTTCTTCGTATTTTTGATCGCCCGTTTGCTTCCTCTGCACGTCGTTCATGACTGCGCCTCCTCAGACCACTGCCGGGCCAATGAAACGGCGCTCATTGCATCCTTTCCGAACGCATCGGCGCCTGTGTAGAGTCGGATCTGTTCATCGACTTGGCCGCCACCGATCATGATGCGCACGTCGTCGAGCTGGGCTTCCCTGAGCGCGGCAACCGTGTCCTTCATCGGATCGTAGGCGAGTGTCA
This sequence comes from uncultured Enterobacteriaceae bacterium, assembly GCA_964523765.1. Taxonomy (GTDB): domain Bacteria; phylum Pseudomonadota; class Gammaproteobacteria; genus UBA11873. Next base: position 11,104 of record CAZFZX010000040.1, on the reverse strand, counting down.
GAAAACCGCTCAATCCGATAATCTTGGCACCTGTCTCCTCCGCGGCCTCGACGAATTTAGTCGGCGGTACGTCTACGCCGAGGTCCGATACCTGGAAACCGTTGATGTCGAGCATAAACCCGACGATATCTTTGGCGATGTCGTGAATGTCGCCCGCGACGGTCCCGAGGATGATCTTGCTGCCCGCGGCCTCCGTCTCCGCGTTCCTCTGGAGTAGCGGTTTAACCTTCTCCGAGATGCCCTTGAGCGTCTCGCCGGCCAAAATTAGTTCCGGGACAAAGCTCTCGCCGTCCTCGAAACGCTGACCGACGATCGCCATCGCCTGCCGACAAGCGTCTAATATTTCGAGGGGATCTTTACCGGCTTCGATGATTTCTCCGGCCAGTCTCAAGGCGTCGTCCTCGCGCATGTCGGTAATCGCGTCAATGAGTTCCTGATGCATGGGTTTACCTCTTCTAGAATCTGGACACGTGGCTATGTTCGAGTATTTGTGTCTGCACTATCGCGAACGGCGCGGTTTTGCCCCGTTTCACCAACCTGTTCAGGTACCGAAGGAGGCGTCGATGGTTTCACGCTCGCCGACGAACCCCGATTGAGCACCATCCGCACGTCCCGCAGGGCTTCGCTGTTCGCAAACGGAGACGAGCCCAATATCACGACATCAAGCTCGTTGTGCGGTGCTATGTTCGCCGGTCTGCAGCCCCACGCGCGCCGCGGCCTGGTGGTGGCGGATTCCAGCACTTCGCCCATCGGCAGACCGGCTTCGAGGAAGAAATTGAGTTCGTCGATCAGTCCGGTGCCGTGACGAACCCCGTGACTGCCGGCATCACTACCGGCCAGCAACCGGACACCCTTGCGATAGGCGATCTCGATGTGACGTAAATGGTCGTCCAATATTCGACGCAAATTGCCTACCGCGCGCTCGCTCCAGCCCGCCACGTCAGGGCGCGCCCACTGAAAATGTACCGGCGAGATGGTCGGAACCCAGGAGATGTCCTTTGCTGCCATCACATCCAGGATCGCCTCGTTCATGAAGTACCCGTGTTCGATGGAGTCGACACCCGCTTCGACGGCAATTTCCAGACCATCGACGCCGCTGCAATGGACAAAGGTCTTCAATTCGCTTTCTGCCGCCAGACTTGCCATTAGCTCGAGGTCGCCGAGCGCAAACTGCGGCGGTTTGGTTACCGCACCCACTTCGAAATCGACGATATCCGTCAGGATAATTTTCAGGTCGTCAGCGCTTTTGGCCGCTTCGGCGATCGCCGAACGAATTTCCTTTGATTCCGTCACTTCCCTGGCTAGAAAGCCACCGTATCGATTGGATCGCCGCAAGGCAAATCCGGGCGAACGGATCACCGTCACACCGTTATTGGCCGAAGCGTCCGACCTGACGGCGTGGTTGATCCCGTATCGATCGCCGGCATCGCGTATCAACGTAATACCCGCTGCCTGGCTCGCCTCGACGTTACCTCGCGCCGTCTGCAACATGTTCTCCCGGGGCGTCTCGAGATAAGTATTACGGGTCCGCGGATCGAGCTCCCCCCCATCTAGAAAAAGATGGCAGTGAGCCTCTACCAAACCAGGCATCAGGAATTCGACGTCCAGCGTTTCGGCTTGGCTGAATGCGTCGGGCAACGCCGCGGACCCCGGGACCTGTTGCTGAATCGACTGCAGTGATGCGTCCTGGATCAACAGTCGGTAAGGCCCGTTATGGTGATACGTCTGCCCGTCGAAGTAGCAAGGCGTATTGATTATCTGCTCATTCATCTCGTAGCGACCGGTCAGGAATAAAGCTTCCGTGTATGGCGAACGGCGTCCAACTCTTTCATCTGAATGACCTCTTTGAAGAGGTTCAATACGAAATCATCCCCGGGTAAGGGTTCATAACAGTGCCACGGCGTGGCCAGTATCATATCGAAGCCGTAGGGGCGCGCGAGCGTCATAAAGGCTCTTTCCAGGCGGGTTTTGAGCGGTTGACCGTCCGTTGCCAGCGACGGCAACATCATTCCGATATTACTGATGCCGCCCATCATGTGGATACCTCGCAGGTCGGGGTCCTGTCCGATCAACTTGATCCCATCCAGCGCCATTTCGATCAAACCTTCCCGGTCCGTCGCCAGTGTCGCGATCGACACGTCGAGGATGACATCGTCAAGGCTTAGTCCGTATTCCTCCGTCAACCGATCGGCTAAGCGTTTGCTCACCTCGAGTACTTGACCCGGCTCCTTATTGGCCGCGGCTTTACCATTTTCCACGCGCTCCGAGGCCATCACCACGACGCGGCACGGTCTTATCCTGAGCGCTTCGGCCATGTTCCAGCGCGACTCCGCTATCGAATTAATAATCGGTTTCTTACGGCCCGCCTTGTCTTCGTCATAGGCATTCAGACAGATTTCCTGAACTTCGAAACTCGGAAAATCGAACGACAGCGGAACAGCTACCGCTTCCTGAATGGCGACGATCACCTCTCGCATAAAGGCATCGTCGTTGAGTGCTCGTGCGCCGACGTTGACATTTAAGTAGCTGGCGCCGGCGTCAACCTGCTTGATCGCGAGCGCCTGAATACCGGCAATATCGGAATCGTCGAAAAGCGCCTTCGAACTCTTGAATCCCGGATTGATTCGTTCGCCGATAATGGTGAGATCGCGCATGCCCATTCTCTAAATAGCTGTTCCAAATTATCGATCAGTTTGGGAATAAGGGCCGACGGCCGTGCATCGTCACCGTCATACCGGGCTTGACCCGGTATCCAGTAGATACAGCCCGCCGCAGGCGGACATTATTTGACTGGACCCCTACTAGGACCGCTCCTGCGGTCCCGGCGCACTGCCGCCATCCATGGCGGTCGCAAGCCCGGGGTGACGGGCGCGGGTATGAGCACGAAAGTGGAGCATCTTTTGGAACGCATATTTAGTTAACCTTCAATTGCCCACTTTGTTCGGCGCGGAAAGCGCCAACAATCGAGCGCCGACATCGCACTTGACGGAGCTTGGTCTCTGCAATGGCCAAGCGCGCAGGCAGCAAATTACGATTTCACATTCAGCATAGAATCAAACGGCGGTGAAAGCTTGGCGGAATAAGAGAACTTTTATTCGCATATTCGGCAACGCGATAGGGTACGCCGTTGTGCTGGCGGTCAACGGGACTTGCGCGTTAGTGATCCGGTGTTGAAGGCGCGCCGATCGCCTTGAAACGGCGCGTCGTATCCGTTATCGCCATCTCGGTCGGTAGTCGCTCCATACTGCTAGCGCCGTAAAAACCGTTTAGGTGCTCGCAGTGTTCAAGCATGTAGGCCGCATCATCAGGGCTCGATATCGGGCCACCGTGACATAACATGAGCACATCGTTCCTTACCGCGCGTGCCGCCTGCGCCATGGCATCAATCTTCTCAACACACTGATCAAGTGTGACGGCTGTCTCCGCGCCGATCGAGCCGCCCGTCGTCAGTCCCATATGGGCAACGAGTATGTCTGCACCGGCACCGGTCATTTGCACGGTGTCATCGATCGAGAACACATAAGGGGTAGTAAAGATATCCAGTCGATTCGCGGACTCGATCAGCGCCACTTCTAAATCGTAGCCCATTCCGGTTTCTTCCAGGTTTTGCCGGAACGTTCCGTCGAACAGTCCAACGGTGGGGAAATTTTGAATGCCGGAAAAGCCTAGTCTTCCGAGGTCGTGCAAGAACGGCTCGGTTTGCAGAAAGGGATCGGTGCCGTTAACGCCGGCGAGAACCGGCGTGTGTCCGACGACGGGCAGCACTTCGGCGGCCATCTCGACCACGATTTCGTTGGCGTTTCCATAGGCGAGTAATCCCGCGAGTGAGCCTCGTCCTGCCATGCGGTAGCGCCCGGAGTTATAGATCACGATCAGGTCGATGCCGCCGGCCTCTTCGCATTTGGCGGAAAGACCGGTCCCGGCGCCACCGCCGATGATCGGAATTCCGGCTTTCGCCATTGCGTGGAATTTCTCGTTGAGATCGCGGCGGACAGACATGGTTACGGTTCCCTATGCGGTTACTTCTCGAAACGCTTCGAGTACGGCTTGCGCGAAATTGTCGTCGTTAATGTGATGCGGGATCCGTCGGAGTTGTCGATTTTCGCTGGCTTGGAAAGTTCGCTCCAAGGCAGAAAACAGCGCCTCGTCTGCTTCCGGGTCATGAAAAGCTTGTCCCGGCGCGTCGATCATCGAAACCCCGCCCGTTGGTAGAAGAAAACGGACCGGACCCTCACAGCGATTGAGTTTTTCCGCGATCCAGACGCCCTGCGCTTCGTTTTCTTCTGCGGTTGTGCGCATCAACGTGATGAATGGGTTATGTACGTATAACTTACGGTTCTTATACGCCTCGGGCACGGTATCTTTCGGGCCAAAATTCACCATGTCGAGCGCTCCGCACGAGCCGACGTAGGGGATCCTCGATGCGGCGATCGCGTCCAGGCGGCCGGGACCGGCGCTGAGCACGCCGCCGAACAAATGATCCGATACTTCAGTCGTCGTCATGTCGAGCACGGCATAGAGGCTTTCGGATCCGGCCAGTTTCTCCATCGATTGTCCGCCGGTGCCGGTGGCGTGGAACACGAGTGCATCGAATTCATTCTCGAGTGCCTCGACCAGGTTCGATACGAGCGGCGTCGTGACCCCGAACATGGTGAGTCCGAGCGCCGGTTTGTCGACGCCTTTCGCAATGGTCGCGCGACTCACCATGCCGCAGATCGCGCCTGCCGCGTTGGCAAGGATCTCTCTAGAGATCCGGTTCAAACCGGCAAGGTCGGTCACTGAGTTCATCATGCAGATATCGGAGGGGCCAACGTAGGGACCGACATCGCCCGAGGCGACGGTCGAGACGATGAGCTTCGGAACCCCGATCCCCAACTGCTGCATCGCCGGTGCGATGATCGCGGTGCCGCCCGAGCCACCGATGCCAAGAACGCCACCGATATCGTCGCGGGCATTAAAAAACTCGACTAACGCCTCACCCATCGCCGAGACTGCCTCGCCCCGGTCGTCCGTTCCAAGAATAATTTGCTGGCGCGGGTGGTGCGATGCGACCTCACCGGGGCTAAAGTCCGCGCCCGATCCGTCGCTGTGAATGCCGACGTCGACGACTACAGCGAGAGCGTCGCTGTCGACGACTCGTTCGCGCAGGAATTCGAGCTCCTGCCGTTTTGTGTCTCCGGTTCCGACAATGTAAATCGCTTGCTGCGTATGCTTCGCCATCGGAATACCTAATTTAGGAACCGCTGACTAATGCTGCGCGCAAGGCGTCCATGAATCGGTCAGAGGTTCCTTTAGTCGCCGTCGCCAAAAACGCGCCGCAGATGCTCATCCGATGGCGGTTTTGTCATTAACGATACGGCCACCATAGCGGTGATCGAGACGAACGCGCCTAAGGTCGCACAAGCAAACGGATTGACCGCCTGATTCGCCACCCAGGCTCCAGCCGTCTCCAGCGCGCCGCCGCTAAACCACGCCGCGTCGATCGAGCCCGAATGCAGCAGACTGAAGGCGACACCACCGACGATGAAACCGGTGATCGATCCCGCTCGCGTTGCTCGCCGCCATAGTACGCCGAGGAACATAGGCGCGGCCGAAGCCGCCATCATGCCGCCGACCCCGATCCAGATCAGCAGCGCAATGTTCTTTTCGCGTGTGCTCCAGGCAAACGCGACTGCGCCGATCAAAACGGCAACGGTCGCCACGCGGCTGATCACCAACGCGATGTGATCGACCTCCTGATCGTCGCGATCGGACATCCAGCGCGGCGCGAGGGTTCGCCGGAAGATATCGTTGGCGAAGATCTGTGCGGTCGAGACGACCAGCCCGTCGGCGGTCGACATCACTGCGGCGAGGACACCGGCGCCGATAAATGCAGCAGCCCAGGCCGGCAGGGTGGCGATGAAGAGTTCAGGGATCGCTTGGTTGGGATTGCTGCCGTCGGCGAACAACGCGTCGCCGAGCAGGACCCGGGCGAGGACCCCGCCGCAGGTGATTGCGGGCAGCAGGACCCCGAAGGCGAAGGAAAGGCTGATGAACTTCACCTGGTCGCGGTTGTTTTTGAGTGCCCACAGTTTGTTGCCGATGTGCGGCAGCAGCCCGAGCGGCAGGTGCGCGGCGAAGATCGCGAACAGGTCCCACTTGGAATTGAACAGGGGATGCGTCGGATGTATCGACGTAGCGAGCGCGGGATCGATCGCCTCGAGTTCCGTGAGCATGCCGCCAAAGCCGCCCTCGACCCCGAATCCGGTGAGGAACATCCACAACACCAGAGTGGCCAGCGCCAGCATTAATGCGCCCTGGACGCCGTCAGTCAAGATGTCCGCGTGCGCGCCGCCGAGCACGATATAGAACATCAACACCACCGCGGTGACGCAAAGTGCGGGGAAGGTCTCGAGCCCCAACATGCTGGTGAACATGACCGCGCCGGCCAGGAGCTGGCCGGCCAGATAGATCAGGAGCAACATCGAGAACAGCGCGGCGAGGATGCGTAGCGCATCCGAGTCGAAGCGGTCGCCGAGATACTCCGGCATCGAGCGGCTGCCGAAGCTTGCGCCGGCACGGCGGATCGCATGCAGGCAGATCAGCACGCCGGTATAGACGCCGAGCGGATAGACAAAGGCATACCACAGAACCGGGAGGCCCGCCTTGTAGGCGAGGCCCGGCAGACCGAGGAAGGTTGCGCCGCTCGCGGTGGTTGCGGTCATCGCGAACGCCAGGAACCACGGTCCGTAGCTCCCGCGGGCCGTCGCGAAGTCATCGCCGCTCTTGACTCGGCGCATGCCGACCAAACCGAAGGTCACCATGAGGCTTATGTAGACTGTAAGGAACGTCCAGCCCCAGAAAATCAGGGGATCATATCCAAACATGCGTGGATTCCCTCGAAGAATGTTGTCGTTGTTGCAGGCGGCGCACAGAGTAGCAACTCGCCGCTGGATCTGGAAGCGGCCCTTACCTTAACCCGCATTTCTCACCAGTCGGCGCGTCTGGTTTCCCCCGCTAGTCCTGCGCGCTATCCTGGACGACCCGAGAGTACCCGAAGATTATGAAATCCACCGATATCGACCGACGCCAATTCGCCCGCAACACCGGGATCGGCGTGCTGACGTTCGCCGTGGCCGGTGTACCGACGTTGTTGACGCCGCGCGCCGCGGCTGCGGGGCACGTTGCGTTCGGTCGCTTGGAACGCGAGGACGCCCTCCTGCTGTCGGCGTTCGCTGACCATCTGTTGCCGGGTGCCGCTGCGGCCGGGGTCGCTCACTTCGTCGATCAGCAGCTCGGCGTCGACCCGCAGGAATGTCTTCTGATGTGCAAGTATTTTCCGGAGATCAAGGCGCCTTTCGACGATTTCTACGTCGGGGGGATCGCGGCGCTGCGCCGTACGGTGCACGAGAAGTACGCGAAATCTTTCGATGGCTTGGCGACCGACGAGAAGAATGCGCTAACCGACGGCATTTGGCGGGCTACGGCGACCGGCTGGTCGGGACCGCCGGCACCGCTGTTCTACATGATGGTGCGCAGCGACGCGGTCGATGTGGTCTATGGCACAAAGGAGGGCTTCGACGAACTCAACGTGCCGTATATGGCGCACATAGACCCCAAGGAAAAATGGTAGCCGCCGACAAAGTCGATATCGTCATCGTCGGCGCCGGCGCAGCCGGTAGTGTGTTCGCCGCGACCCTGGCCGAGGCCGGGCGCAGTGTGTTGGTACTCGAAGGCGGCAAAGCGCGTACGCTCGATGATCTCTACAGCTCTCAGATCTGGGCGCGGCGCCTGAAATGGGGCGCGCCGACGGTCGAGGAAACCGGCCCGCACCCGGTTTGGTATAACTTTAATGCCGGTCACGGAACGGGTGGTGCCGGCATCCATCATTATGCCGTGTGGCCGCGTTATCATCCCGAAGACATGCGGTCGCGATCCCTCTACGGCCGCGCGCTCGACTGGCCGTTCGACTACGACGTGTTGCGGCCGTACTACGATGAGGTGCAGGAAGACGTCGGGATCTCGGGCGACGCCGAGGCCGAGCGCTGGCGCCCGCCGGGCGCGCCCTACCCGTTGCCGCCGATCCTGGTGAATGAGCACGGACGGGCTTTCGCCAAGGGCTTTGATGCGTTGGGACTGCACACGAGTCCGATCCCGATGGCGGTATTGTCGCGCCCCTATAAAGGTCGTCCGGCATGCATCTGGGACGGCTGGTGCGATGCCGGCTGTCCGACCGGAGCGCTGGCGAATCCACTCGCGGTGTATCTGCCGCGGGCCCGCGCCGCGGGTGCCCGGTTGCAAGCCGACAGCCGCGTAAGCCGCGTTTTGATGAGCCCGAAAGGCGACCGGGCAGTCGGCGTTGAGTATTACGATGCCGACGGTGTGGCTCACGTCCAACTGGCGGAGGCCGTGGTGCTGGCAGCATTCACGGTCGAAAATCCCAGGATCCTTTTGAACTCGGCTACCGATGGAATACCCGGGGGCGTCGCCAATTCGAGCGGATTGGTCGGGAAATATTTGCTGAGCCATGCCGCGGTGATGGTCTACGGCATGTTCCCGCAGCAAACCAACAGCTTCTTCGGTACGACCGGAGGGCAACTCTTCAATCAGGACGCCTTCGACAAACATTCGGACGCGGGCGCCTACGGCTCGCGCCAATGGGAGATCGGGCTCGCCCTGAAGCCGAACGATCTACTCGGCATCGCGATGAGCCGGCCAGACATCTACGGCGAGGCTTTGCACCAGTTCATGCGCGACGGGGTGCGTCATCTCGGCGCCATGGTCGCCGTTTGCGAGGATCAACCGAACGTCGAGAACCGGGTGGAATTATCGTCGAAAAAAGACCGCTTCGGTCTGCCGATCGCGCGCACGGTCTATCGGTATTCCGACGATGCGCTGAAATTGTGGGAGATAGCGGGCAAGGAGGGCGTCGCGATCACCCAGGCGGCGGGCGCCAAAGAGGCGTGGCACGGGCCGCTCGGCGGCCAGCACATCATGGGTGGGACGATCATGGGGTTGGACCCGGTGCGTTCTGTCGTCAATCGCTACTCGCAAGCGCACGACGTCCCTAACCTGTTCATCGGTGGCGGCGGCGTGTTTCCGACCAGTTCTTGTGTCAATTCCACTTTTACGATCCACGCGACCTCGCTCATGGCGGCGCACTATCTGCGCGATCACTGGTCGGGGATCGCGGCTTAACTGTTTCCTCCAACAGGTACTAGGTGGCTTACGAGCCCGGCTTTTGGCTCCCGTTCCGGCCAGCATACGCGAAGTGATTCTTCCCCTTCGCTTTGACGTGGTACATGGCCCCGTCGGCCGCCTTGACCAGACCATTGGTATCGGCGGAATCATCCGGGTAGATCGCGATACCGATGGAAGCCGTGATCCGTTCGGCGTCGCTCGCCGATAGCGAGATCGGCTCCTCAAGGCTATCGAGGACGCGCTGCGCCAAAAGCGAGGTTTCGCGGTCGCTGTCCTCCAATTCCGAATAGACCAGGACGAACTCATCGCCGCCGAGACGGGCTACGGTATCGGTGTCCCGCGCATGGCGTTTTAAACGGTCGGCGACCTCCCGCAATACCACATCGCCGGCGTCGTGCCCGTAGCTGTCATTGATCGTCTTGAAACCGTCGAGATCCAAGAACATCACGGCGACGGTGCGCTTATACCGGCGCGCCTGTTTCACCACGACGTCGAGGCGTTCCATGAGCAACCGCCGGTTAGGAAGACCGGTCAATCCATCGTGGGTGGCCATGCGTTGCAGCTTTTCTTTTGTACGCATATGTTCGTCGATCTCTTCGCGCAATTGCTCGTTCAGAGAAAGGGCCGCGATGGAGGTTTTTGATACCCGCCACGCCTTGGTCAGCACTAATACCTGCCATAGGATCGCCGTCGTCAGCAACAAGGTGTGAATGGCCTCCGGCCTTCTCAATAGATAGATTGACAGCGGAACCATCGTTACGCAGTTAAGCGTTAAGTAATAGTAAGGCATCAAGGTATAGGACGTGCTGGAGATCGATACCATTGCCGAGAGGATGATGAAGGTGAACATCTCATGGTAAATTGCCACCGAATCGGGGAAAAGAAACGGCGCGGCCCCGTAGGTTATGCCGATGAAGCCGCCCGAAGCCGTACGCGTCGCGACCCAGCGGTTCGCGTTCCCGATGGTAAGTACGTCGTTCGCGAAACGCCTTTCGATAATCACGACGAGACAGGAGAACCCCGCGATGACGCCGAGCCAGGAAGCCGTCACCGCTAATGGCACGCCAGCGCTCCGCATGACCAGAGCAATGAGTAGCCCGCCAAGCAGCGCGGAAATCACGTTTTCTACCCCGTGGCCAAAGAAAAGTCGAACCCGTTCGAGGTAGGCTCTGTCCGCTAGCGTGATGTTGTCGCCGTTTTGCATCTGATGTCCGACGGTGCGATCCCGAAAGACTAGGGGACCGACCCCATTAGATGCAAGGAATAATCTAAGCCGGGCCGAAAAAACGGTGATTTTCCGTGCCAATTGTCAAAGAAATCCCGGCCGCCCGGCCGTCTATCTGTAAGCATCTTCTACCGCGTAGGGTCTGTATGTACGGCACCAACGGAATCACTGCAGCGCCATGATAGTCGTCGGAATTGCTCAAATGTCGAAACGCTTAGGGGTAACACTGGTCTTAGCTCTATTGAGCACGCCGCCGTGTGTGGCGGATTTGACAGAGTTGGTTGCCCGGCTGCGACAGGAGCCGATGTCGTTATTCGACTGGGGCATGGTTCAATTGGAACGTGATTTGCAACAGGCTCGACGCGACGATCGGGATTTTCTCCGCGTCGACTATCAACCGGGCAACGAGCGTATCATGATCGATGCGTCCTTCGTCGTTCTGCCGGAGGAGATAAAAGCGATATCGGCGGAGAAGGCATGCTATGCACGCTATCACGCGATCAAGTTTTCGCACCAGGATCCGGAGGCGATGAAACGGCAACCGGATATTGCCGCGCTCGGCACCGAACTCATGAAATCGATCTTCATTCGGGTCGGTATCAGTAGCGAAAAGATGGAATTTCCGTTTTCTCCCGATATGCGTTGTCACGGGCGGTTGATGAGCCAGGAGGTGGCTTACACGCCGGGCGACACCCGCTA
>CAZFZX010000039.1:12066-24595 GCA_964523765.1 uncultured Enterobacteriaceae bacterium | reverse complement strand
TTAGTGCAGATTATGGAAAATGCTTCGTATCTTGCGACGCACGGGTTCCCTGTTGAATTCCGGTTGGCGCTTATTCCTGGTTATACCGACACACAGGAAAATCTTGAGGCCACCTCGCGGTTCTTACGATCCGTCGCGATCGATGAGATCCGGTTGTTGGAATATCACAATATGGGTGAGATCAAGATCGATATCATTCGGGGAGATCATCCAAAGTTGAGGTTGAAAAAGTATGCGGCGGAAGAACTGCTGGCGGTTCAAGAAATCTTCGAGCGTGCGGGCATCAATGTCCCGGTTCACTGAAAGGAGGAAGTCTCAACTCGCGCTTTGGATCCGCTCTTACTTACGAATGCCCTCGATGAACAGTTCGAACTCCATCGTGTTGGCCGTCGGGCCGAGGTTGTGACTGATCCCGAAATCCGTCCGATCGATCGTGGTCGTGGCCTTGAAACCCGCGCGATAGCCTCCCCAGGGGTCGTCGCCTTCGCCGACGGCGTTGGCAACGAGCGTCACCGGCTTCGTGATCCCGTGCAGCGTTAAGGTTCCCTCGAGCGCGCCGCCGGCGGCATCCCCGGTATATTTCGTACTCTTGAACGTCGCCTCGGGAAATTTCTCGACGTCGAGGAACTTTTCTCCGCGAATGTGCTTGTCGCGCTCCGCCCAATTGGTATCGAAGCTGTCCGTTTCCACTTTGATGCTGATGGCCGAACGCTCGGGGTGGTCTTTATCCCACGAGAATTCGCCGGAGAAATCGTTAAAACGGCCGACGAGCACGCTGTAGCCGAGGTGGGAAATACGGAATTGAATGAATGCGTGGCTCTGGTCGACGGTGTACTCAGCTGCCCAAGCGGCGACGCTGAAGATCGATACGGCGAGGGTACCCCCCAACAATCTCATCCCGCGAAAAAATGACGGATGCATAACGTACTCCTTTGACGGTTCGGCGCCTGATCGCGCTGGCGTCCTACGCATTGTAATGTTCCAGACAAAAATAGACCGTGGTTGCGCGCCAAAAGTTTCAATACGCCGTTAGCGCCTCGCCGGTGAGAAATGCGGGCTATTAACGCATATAATTAGATGTCCACCCGCAGTTTAGCCCCGGCGTACCCGTCAATGCCATTGATTCTTTACAACTCGCTCAGCAGAAACAAAGAGCGCTTCGAACCGCTCGATGCAGACCGCGTGACAATGTACGCGTGCGGTCCGACGGTATACAACCCGCCGCATATCGGCAATGCGCGTGCCGCCGTCGTCTACGATGTGCTTTTTCGTGTTCTCACCAGGCACTATGAGAATGTCGTCTATGCGCGCAACATCACCGATGTCGACGACAAGATCAATGCGGCGGCGCGCGAAGAGGGCGTGCCGATCGAGACGGTCACGGCACGATATACGGAGGTCTATCATCGCGACATGCGTGCCCTCGGCGTGCTGCCGCCGGTCATCGAACCTCGCGCGACACACCACATCGACGCGATCATCTCGATGATCGAACGGTTGATCGAAGCGGGTTTCGCCTATGTCGCGGAAGGTCACGCGCTGTTTCACGTTCCGGCCTACGAACGATACGGCGAACTCTCCGGTAGAGCGCGCGAAGATATGATCGCCGGTGCTCGCGTGGAAGTCGCACCGTTTAAACGTGATCCGGCAGATTTCGTGCTGTGGAAACCGTCTGATGAGAACGCCCCCGGCTGGGACAGCCCGTGGGGCAGGGGGCGCCCGGGTTGGCACATAGAGTGTTCGGCGATGGCGGAGCAACACCTCGGCGACACGATCGATATCCACGGCGGTGGCAATGACTTAAAATTCCCACACCATGAGAACGAGATCGCACAGAGCGTTTGCTCCCACGGCGGTATCGCATTCGCTAGATATTGGGTACACAACGGTTTTGTTGAGATAGACAGCGAAAAGATGTCGAAATCGCTCGGTAACGTACTGTCGGTCGAGAACCTGCTGCAGCGCTTCCCCGGTGAAGCTATCCGGATGGCGCTGATCAAAACCCGTTACCGCGAACCGCTCAACTGGGACGACACTCTTGTGGAGCAGGCGAAAGCGCAGTTGGACCGGCTCTACGGCGCCTTGCAGCGTCTCGCGGACGTCGACCTCGATGGTATGCCCGAAGCGTCAGACGTATTTTGTGAGGCGATGGACGACGATCTCAATACGGCGCTCGCGATCTCAAGTTTGATGGAGTCGGTAACCCGGGCAAATACGGCCGTTACCACCCCGGAGAAACTCGCGGCGAAGTCCGAATTGCTTGGCGGTGGCGCCGAACTCGGCATTCTGCAGCAGTCGCCGACGGATTGGTTTGCGATCGATCCCGGCGGCGACATCGACGTCGAACGCGTCAACGCATTGATCGTCGAGAGAAACACGGCTCGGCAAGCCAAGGATTGGCAGAGAGCGGATGAAATTCGCGATGAATTGATTGCGATCGGGGTCCACATACAAGATGGTCCGAACGGCACCGAGTGGCGAATATAAATTCTCGCCCGCCTACGGTTTATTCGTCCGGCCGGCGCCCAGGTGAATGGTCTCGAGACCGCTTCTAATTACGAAATCTACCGAAGAGCTACCTCCCAAATAATGTCTTCATCTTCACCGCAATTGCCCCCGTCACAAGAGATCATCGATGCGCAGGCCGAGATCGTCGACGTATTCTCAATGTTCGATGATTGGACCGACCGCTACCAATACATTATCGATCTGGGTCGCAAACTTCCGGATTTGGGGCCTGCGGACAAGGTCGAGAGCAACCGTCTGAAGGGCTGTCAGTCACAGGTCTGGATGGTCACCGAAAACAGGGATGGTCGGCTGCACTACGATGCTATCAGTGACTCCGCAATCGTGTCGGGATTGATCGCGCTTATGCTCAAGGTGTATTCCGATCGCCGTCCCGCGGAAATCATTGCGACGCCGCCCGATTTCGTTAAGCAAATCGAACTCGAAGAACATCTGTCGCCGACCAGAAGTAACGGGCTTGCCGCGATGGTGCGGCAGATCCGTCAATTTGCGGTCGAAGCGTTGGCTGCCGAGCACGCCCGGTAACTATACCGAACTACTGCAGCTTTCATGGTTCGTGAACATTGTAGGTTGGGTTAGCCCGAAGGGCGTAACCCAACGTGATGGTTTTCTCCGTTTCAGTGCTCACCACGGCCGCAGATAATTTTGAGACCATTTCCAAATAGCTGTTCCAAAATATCGATCAGTTTCGGAACGCTTATTTAGTCTTTCAATCGCGCCCAGATACGATCGAATTCTTTGTGGCTTTTTTTGAACAGGGCAACGATGCTGGGGTCGAAGTGGCCTTCGGGATCAATTCGATCGTCACCCTCGGTTAGAATTCCCACCGTTTTTCGATGGCTGAAAGCCGGTTTGTACGGGCGTTCGGAGCGGAGGGCGTCGTAGATATCGGCAAGCTGAACTATGCGCGCAGCCACGGGAATGTCGTTGCCGCCGATACCGTTGGGGTATCCCGTGCCGTCCCATTTTTCGTGGTGATATAAAGCAATGTCCGCACCCATTTTCAGTCTCGGCGAAGAGGCCAAGATCTGGTGCCCGTATACGGTGTGACGGTTTATCTCTTCACGCTCGTCGTCGTTCAGCTTGCCCTTCTTTTTCAGAACCGCCGCGTCAACACTCATCTTCCCCACGTCGTGAAGTTGTGCGCTATAGCGGACTTCGTCACACCACTCATCGTCCATGTCGAGCAACTGCGCGATGTAATAACTGTATTCGTTTACTCTGACGATGTGGTTGCCGGTTTCTTCGTCATGAATTTCGGCGGCGCGCGCTAGCAATTGAGTCGACAGCTGGAACGCGTCTTCGGTTTCTTCCTGAAGCGCCTCGATATGGGCACGCTGTTCGGCGAGCAGGCGATTGCGCTCATGCAGTTTTCGATTTTTCGCTTTGATTTGTTCCAGCATTTCCGCGCGTTCGATAGAGTGGCCAACGACGCGGGCGATCGGCGCAACCAATTGGGCGACAGCCGGATCGAACGGGATCGGTTTACGATTTCGCCGGGGACGGCAGTTAATCAGCTGGACGACCCCAATAACCTCATCCTGGTAGTTCTTCAGCGCGAAGCAAAACATCGAGTGCGTCTTGTAGCGTCGGTGTTCCCGGCCCGGGTCGAACGAATAGGGTGCTCTTTTCGGGATCTGGTACACATCATCGATGATGACGGTTTTGCCCTTGTTGGCGACGTGACCGGCGATGGTTCCGGGGCCAATCGGGACGACGAAATCGCCCTTGCGCACTGAAATGGCTTCGTTCTGCACGCTCGCCGGCTCGAGCCAGCGTCGCTTGCCGCTCTTACGCGCGATGAATATTGTGCCGGCTTCGGCTTTCGTGAGGAGGCGGCTCTTGTGCAGAATGCGGTCGAGCAGTTCGCGGACGGACTGGTTTTTCTGTCCTTCGACGAACTGTAGGAAATCAAGTACCGGATCTGAACTCACGAGGCGTCTCCAGCCATAATCGAGGTCTCGCTAAGACCCATATAACGATAGCACATCTACTCGCCGGAACCCGGCGACATTAGTGACGGCTTTCACAGCCCGACGGCCCGCATTACCCGGGTCCTTAGGTTATAATCGGCCGCGACGGAAAATTCCTGAGCCATGCCCCTTAAGCGGTCGACTTCTTTGAACAATTGAAAAATCTTCGCAGGCTGGACCGGCCGCACCACGGTCGCACCGATCCGAAAGGCTCCCGGCACGCCGCTAACCATCGACATGACTAGACAGTTTCCCGAGACCAAAGGGGTCGAATTTTCACGGTTGGAAGACGAACTACTCGAGTGGTGGGACGAGCACGAGATATTTCAAAGTTGTATCGAGAATCGTCGCGGCGGTGAAACGTTTACGTTCTACGAAGGGCCGCCGACCGCCAACGGGCGGCCAGGGATACACCATGTCCTCGGCCGGACGATCAAGGACACGTTTTGTCGCTACAAGACCCTGAAGGGCTATCGGGTCAACCGTAAGGCTGGCTGGGATACCCACGGGCTGCCCGTTGAAATCGAGGTCGAAAAGGAATTAGGGCTGGACGGCAGGGCCGAGGTCGAGGATTTCGGTATCGCCGCCTTCAATACTGCGTGTAAGGACAGCGTCGCTCGATATAAGAAAGACTGGGACGACCTAACGCGGCGGATCGGCTATTGGGTAGACCTGGACCATCCGTATATCACCTACGAGACCAGTTACATCGAATCCGTATGGTGGTTGATCAAGGAGATCTATGAGCGCGGCCTCCTGTATCGGGGCCACAAGATCCAGTGGTACAGCCCCGGCAGCGGGACCGTCCTTTCTTCGCACGAAGTGAGTCTCGGCTACGAGGAAATCACCGACCCGAGCGTCTATGTGCGTTTCCGCTCGATCGACCAGCCGGGCTTGAGCTTTCTCGCCTGGACCACGACCCCGTGGACCCTGATCTCCAACGTGGCATTAGCGGTCGGGAGCGACATCGATTACGTCAAGGTAGAGATCGCCGGGGGTGAGAATGCCGGCGAAGTGTTGATCCTTGCGGAGGCTCGCCTCGATGTCGTCAAAGACGAATATGCGGTACTGGAAAGATTGAAGGGTGCCGATTTGATCGGGCTCCGCTACGAGCCGCTGTTCCGGCTGCCGGATTCCGGCGACGTGACCGGGGCGTGGCGGGTCGTCGCCGCCGACTACGTATCGACCGAAGAAGGGACCGGGATCGTACATCAGGCTCCGGCATTCGGCGCCGAAGACTACGAAGTGGCACAACGCGAAGGTTTGCCGATGTTCAATCCGATGGGCCCGGACGGACGCTTTACCGATCAGGCGCCGCTGGTAGCGGGCGAATGGTTCAAAGACGCCAATAAGATCATCAATCGGGATCTGCGGGAGCGGGGGTTATTGTTTCGCCAGGACTCCTATCTCCACAATTACCCGCACGACTGGCGCAAAGGTACGCCGCTGATGAGCTATCCGGTCGAGAGCTGGTTCATCCGCACGACCGCTGTCAAGGACCGTTTGGTCGATCTCAATCGAACGATTAACTGGCATCCGGGGGCGATCCGCGACGGACGCTTCGGCAATTGGCTCGATAACAATATCGATTGGGCGCTGAGCCGCAAGCGCTATTGGGGGACACCGCTCCCGATCTGGATGTCGGACGCCGAGGGCTCCGATCATTTCGAAGTCATCGGGTCGATTAGTGAATTGAGGGAAAAGTGTAGCCAGAAACTACCGTCCGACGACACTATCGATCTGCACCGGCCGTATGTCGACGAGTTGACTTGGCCGGCCCCCGACGGGGGCACCATGCGGCGCGTGCCGGACGTTCTGGATGTCTGGTTTGATTCTGGCGCGATGCCTTTCGCCCAATGGCACTATCCGTTCGAAAACCGCGAGCAGTTCGAGCAGAGCTTCCCCGCCGATTTCATCTGCGAAGGTCTCGATCAGACCCGGGGATGGTTTTATACGCTCCACGCGATCGCGACCCTCGTGCGCGACGACGTTTCGTTCAAGAACTGTGTGGTTAACGGTCTGTTGTTGGATGAAAACGGCGAGAAGATGTCCAAATCCAAAGGCAACACCGTCGATCCATTCGAAACCGTTGCGACGTACGGCGCCGACGTAGTGCGCTGGTATCTGATGAGCAATTCGCCGCCCTGGGACAACATGAAATTCTCGACGCGCGGGTTGACCGAAACACGGAACCGGTTCTTCGGAACGCTGGAAAATGTCTATCGTTTCATGGCGAGCTACGCCAACATCGATGGGTTTTGTTATGCGGAGGCACCCATACCCATCGACCGGCGCACCGAACTCGATAGATGGATCCTGAGTCGCCTCCATTCGACGATCAAGACGGTTGATGAGTCATTCGACGGTTACGACGCGACGCGTGCCGCGCGCGCCGTCGAAAAGTTCGTCGATGAACTGTCGAACTGGTACATCCGCCGCTCGCGACCGCGATTCTGGGCGGCAAAAAAGGGTGCCGAAGGCGCACACGACGTCAGCGAAGACGATAAGTTATGCGCCTATCAAACGACCTATGAATGTCTCGTTACCGTCGCCAAGCTGATGAGTCCGATCGCACCGTTCTTTTCCGAGTGGCTCTACCGTAACTTGACCGGCGCGACCGACTTGGAGGCCGCCGCATCGGTGCACTTGTCCGACTTTCCGATTGCCTCGACGGAGTCGATCCAGGAGTCGCTCGAACACAGGATGGGACTTGCCCGAACGATCGTGACTTTGGTGTTGTTGCTGCGGAACAAAAGCCATCTCAATGTGCGGCAGCCCTTGTCGCGGATATTGTTGGTGGTCGGAAGCGGCGTCGAGCGTGACGTTGTCGAAAGCGTCGAGGACATTATTCTCGATGAGATAAACGTCAAGGCGATCGAAACTATCGAAGATTCGAATGAGGTTGTAAAGCGCTCTGCGAAGGCCAATTTCAAACGCCTGGGAGCGCGACTCGGGAAGAAAATGAAAGCTGTGGCGGCCCGGATCGTACAATTCGGTGACCTCGAAATCACCGAGTTGCTTGCCAACGGCTACCTGGAAATCGATATCGACGGTGAATCCGTACGGTTGGATGCGGAAGACGTCGATATACTCAGCGAAGAACTGGGCGAATGGAGCGTCGCGCAAGAAGGTCACATTACCGTTGCGCTCGATACGTTGGTGACGGAGGAGTTGCGGTTCCAGGGTCTCGCCAGGGAGGTCGTCAATCGTATCCAGAACATGCGGAAATCGGCCGATCTCGACCTGATCGCGCGCATCCGCATCGAATACTGTGCCGAAGGGGACCTTGATGAGGCCATTCGGGCGCATACGGCGTTTGTTCGCCAGGAGACGCTGGCGACCGAATTGAACTATTCTGAACGGCCGAGCGGGACGTTTGTCGAATCTTTCGAAATCGGCGATCAGGAGCTGGTGCTTGCGATCACGGTCGTGTCGTAGGCTTGATCGTTCGCAGGCGTGCGTTTTTCGTGAGTTGAACGGATAAGATGACTATGAACCAACAATCACGCGGATATTTTTCTCGATATCGGTCGATCGCCTTCATCGTGATCGCTGGATTTTTGATCGTCGGCGTTTCGCAGGCGGCGATGACGCCAACGGAGCGCGTACGTGAAGCGATCACAGGGATATTGTCGGTGCTTAAGAACAAGAACCTGGACCGCGAGGCGAAATGGAGCGAGGTCGGGCGGATCATCGACGATGGTTTCGATTTTCGAAGCATGTCGCAAAGTGTTCTGGCGACCAACTGGCGCACCGCGACGGCCGAGGAAAAACGCCAGTTTGTCGAATACTTTACCCAGTACCTGGAAGCGACCTATCGCGACAAGATAGAAGCCTACACGAACCAGCGAGTCGAATACGTAAACGAGTCGGTGCGGGGCGATAGGGCCGTTGTCGATACGCTCATCCTCACGGATTCGACGGAGATACCGGTCAGTTACAAGCTGAGGTTGAGTGACGAGGGGTGGCATTCCTACGACGTCGTCATCGAGGGAGTCAGCCTCGTCAACAATTACCGCAGTACGTTCACCGCGATCATCAAGTCCGAAGGCATGGACGGTTTGCTGGCCGATATGCAGGCGCGGATCGATCGCTACAAAGCGAAGCACGGGGGGTTGCCGGCCCCCTGACCGCTGCTAGTTTGCCGGTACACCAGTGCGTGCACTGGCCGAATGCAAACGTTGCCTCATCGACTACGAGTCGCCCGGACGTGACGGTTTTGGAGGTGAGTCGACAAGTACAAGACGCCTATATGAAGATCAGGAGACCCGGGAGCGAGTTGCCGGTTTCCCCGCAAAGAACGAGAATTGATCACCAATCACTTACTATCGAGATGGCGGGAGTCGTTTCATGAAACTCAACGATAGAATTGCCATTATCACCGGAGCGGCATCCGGGATCGGCCTTGCGACCGCGAAAGCGTTTGCGGACGCTGGTGCTTACGTCTTTGTTGGGGATATTGCCGAAGAACAGGGCCAACAGGCAGCGGTGGACATCCGGGGAAAAGGACAGGGGGCGGAGTTTGTCCGGCTGGACGTCACCGATGATACCTCCATTGCCGCATTTGCCAAGGCCGTCCAGGAGAGCAAGGGCCGGGTAGACATTATCGCCAGCGTCGCCGGTTGGTCCAGGACGGAACCGTTCGTGGAGAACACACCGGAATTCTGGGACAAGCAGATTGCCCTCAATCTCATGGGTCATGTCAAGGTGATTCATACCTTTCTACCCGGCATGATGGAGCGCAGGTCCGGCCGGATCATTACGGTGGCTAGTGACGCTGGTCGGGTCGGCAGTCTTGGGGAGACCATTTACTCCGCCGCCAAAGGAGGGGTGATCGCGTTTTCAAAGTCATTGGCCAGGGAAACGGTGCGCTATTCCATCAATGTGAACTGCGTTTGTCCTGGTCCGACCGATACCCAGTTGATGGCGGATGTTCCGGAGAAGGTTCATGAGGCGCTGATACGAGCGATACCAAAACGACGCCTAGGTCAGCCATCGGAAATCGCCGACGCCATCCTGTTTTTTGCCTGCCCGCGCTCGGAATATGTCACCGGACAGGTGTTGAGCGTCAGCGGTGGCTTGACGATGGCAGACTAACGACAAATCAAGGATCATAGGAGACAGTCTTGATCCTCAGTGAAGACCAAAACCTGATCCGCGAAACGGCACGTCGATTCGCGCAAGAACAACTGGTACCCAATTCTGCCGGATGGGACAAGGATCCGAGGTTTCCCAGGGAAGCCATCGATGCTTTGGGAGCACTGGGGTTTCTGGGGATCACCATCCCCGAAACCAGCGGCGGGGCGGGAGCAGATCATGTAAGCCTGGCATTGGTCCTGGAAGAGATCGCCGCCGGGGATGCGGCGTGTGCCACCGTTGTCAGTGGTCATAATAGCGTGGGGTGTATGCCTGTCTATAAGTACGGGACCGAAGCACAACATCAACAATTTCTGATACCCATGGCACAGGGTAAGATGCTGAGTGCATTCTGCCTGACCGAACCACATTGTGGTTCGGATGCAGCAGACTTACGGACTACGGCCGAGAGTGTGGCTGAGCGATACATTATTAACGGTACCAAACAGCTCATCACGAGTGGTTCGACTGCCGATGTGGCCCTGGTGTTTGCGGTAACAGACCCAACCGCAGGAAAGCGAGGGATCACCGCGTTCATTGTCCCGACAGATACACCGGGTTATCGGGTAGCCCGGGTGGAGGACAAAATGGGGCAGAAAGCATCGGACACCTGCCAGTTGGTTTTTGAGGACCTTGAAATCACTGTTGATCAACGGTTGGGTGCCGAGGGGGAAGGTTACCAGATTGCCCTTAGTAATCTGGAGGGAGGACGTATAGGTATCGCGGCGCAGGCGGTAGG
Organism: uncultured Enterobacteriaceae bacterium; assembly: GCA_964523765.1. Lineage (GTDB taxonomy): Bacteria > Pseudomonadota > Gammaproteobacteria > UBA11873. The sequence continues at coordinate 14,221 of CAZFZX010000039.1, read as the reverse complement.
CATTGCCCGGGCTGCATTTGAGTTAGCTCTCGCCTACGCCAAAGAACGAGTGACGTTCCGCAAGCCGATCATCGAACATCAATCCGTTGCATTTCGATTGGCCGATATGGCTACCGCAATCGAGTCGGCACGGCAACTGGTATTACATGCCGCTTCGTTACGCGATCTGGGACATCCGTGCCTGAAAGAAGCCTGTATGGCGAAGCTCTATGCATCGGAAATGGTGGAAAAGGTTTGCTCGGATGCGATTCAGACCTTGGGCGGTTACGGGTATCTCACGGATTTTTCCTTGGAGCGCCTGTACAGAGACGCGAGGGTATGCAAGATCTACGAAGGGACCAACGATATCCAGCGTTTACTCATAGCGCGCGCCATCGCTGAATAACAAATGACATACAAAAGGTAAACAGGCCCTAACTAACACGAATACAGTTCGTAGATCGTCATGGTCCCGCAAGCTGGAATCACAGCCCAACAGGGAGTTCGCACCGGGCGATATGCAGGCTAGACCGACTGTCCCTACATCAACTCGCCGCCGGCGATGATGATCGACTGACCGTTGATCGAGCGTGACGAGGGCAGGCAAAGCCAGGCGACCGTTTCGGCCACCTCGGCCGGCTGAATTAGCCGGCCTTGCGGGTTCATGCGGGTCAGCTCGCCAATCGCCTCTTCCTCGCTGCGCCCGGTTTCGGAAACGACGCTTTCCACTGTAGCGCGCAGCATGTCCGTATCGGTATAGCCAGGGCAAACGGCATTCACCGTGACGCCCACCTTGGCCGCCTCGATCGCCAACGCGCGGGTGAGCCCGATAACGCCGTGCTTGGATGCTGTATAGGCCGCGATATACGCGTATCCCCAGAGGCCGGCGGTCGACGCGACGTTGACGATCCGGCCCCAGCCGTTCTCGCGCATTCCGGGATAGGCACACCGGGTACATAGGAATGTTCCGGTCAGGTTGGTGTCCAGCATGGCCTGCCAGTGGTCGGTCTCCATGCGATGGAACGGTGCACTGCCGGCGATGCCCGAATTGTTGACGAGAATGGAAACCGGACCGAACTTTTCGGCGGCCGCGGCGAAAGCGGCCTTCACCGAATTTTCGTCTGTTACCTCTGCGCGGACCGCGAAGGCAGCGCCACCGGAAACGGTGTTGATCTCCTTTTCGCGTTCGGCCAAAAGCTCTTCGTTGCGACCCATCAGCGTTAGATCGGCGCCGAGCCGCGCCAGGGTCGTAGCGATTTCGGCGCCAATTCCGCGGGTCGCGCCAGTGACGACTGCATGACGGTCCCGAAACGGGGAGGCGCCGCTCAGACTGATTTCGGTATCGAGGGTCCGGTCGCTCATGTTCGTGCTCATCGGTTAGCGATCTCCATCTGAATTCGGGCTCATTTCGCCGCCGGATCCTTGCCGGCGACGAGGATATAAACCGTGCCGGCTTTTCCGGAGACCATTTACTGAGGTTTTCATTATTCGTGAACATTGTAGGTTGGGTTAGCCCGAAGGGCGTAACCCAACATGATGGTTGAATCGTTGGGTTACGGCCCTTTCGCGCTTAACCCAACCTACGGCGCACGTGTGTTCAGTCTTTATGCAAGTCTCAACCGATTTTGCGGCGCCCGGAAGTTTTATCACGTTCAGGTTTAGCCCGAGTGGCGTTATCGGCAAGGTGACGCACGCTGGAGCAGCAACCGTAGTGCGCGAGGCCGATACATTAGCGTTTGTAAAACAGCCCCGAGCACATGGGGAAGGCGCTTGGCAACAGTCTGAGTCGCGATTGCGACCCTGTGGAGACGCTCGGCCACGTGCGTACAATAACGGCTGCGTGTCGCGGCGCATAGCGGCGCCCAGATCAAGCCGGCGCTCAGTCAAATAGTGTCCCGCCGAAGGCGGCGGCTTGTTTTAGCCGGATTCTCGGGCGAGGATTGCTCCTGCAACCCTTTCGCATTTCCTCCGTCCCTGGCGGTCACTTTCGCGGGAATGACGGGGTGCCGGAATGATGAGGTGCGGGAATGACGTGGACGTTTAAGTGGCGGGCGAGAACCCGTCATACCGGTGCACGCCGGTGTCCAGTCGAGCAGTTGTCCCGCCGAAGGCGGGCGATCTCTAACTGGATTCCCGCTTTCGCGGGAATGACGAGAGGGCGCGGGAATGACACAAG
>CAZFZX010000039.1:2481-11966 GCA_964523765.1 uncultured Enterobacteriaceae bacterium | reverse complement strand
CTAACTGGATTCCCGCTTTCGCGGGAATGACGAGAGGGCGCGGGAATGACACAAGCTCAGATTACCGTCATGCCGGATTTAATCCGGTATCCAGTGAAAAAACATGCCGCTAAAAGCGGCGATCTCTAACTGGATTCCCGCTTTCGAGGGAATGACGAGCCGTGGGAATGACGGGGTGCGGGAATGACGTGGACGTTTAGGTGGCGGTAGAGAACCCGTCATACCGGCGCAAGCCGGTATCCAGTCGAATAGTTGTCGCCGAAGGCGGGCCTTATCTATGGGGGGCGGTTACTGCTCGTCCTCGGGCAATGACGAGCGTGCGACCTTGGTTTCGAGCTTTTGAATCAACCCGTCGATGCCGACGTCGTGTACGATCTGCTGGAAACTCGCGCGGTAGTTGCGTACCAGGCTTACTTGCTCGATGACGACGTCGTAGGCATACCAGCCGCCATCGTCTTTGCGATACAACTTGTAATCGACGGGAATATCTACCGTCTCGGTCTTAATTACCGTATTGACGGTCGCCAGTTTGTTCTTGCGCAGGCGTTCGCCTACATACTCGACCGTCTCGTCCCGATATCCCGAAACCTTACGCCAGTACGTATTCGACAACAGTTCCTTGAATAGGCTAGTGAATTTCCCCCGTTGCTTTTTGGTCGCCTTTTTCCAATTCGTCGCCAGGACGCGGCTCGACATTGCTCTGAAATCGAAATGCCGAGAAACTATCCCTTTGACCTGGCGTCTCTTGCTTTCCTCTTGAAGGTCGGTGTTCCGGAGCACCACGATCACGGAGTTGACGGTTTCCGATACCGTTTCCGTCGGGGTCTGAGCCAGCGCTCCCGCCGACGCCGCCAGCGCCGCCAGCAGTACCAGCCGTTGTAAGCAGCCGGTACGTGGCGGCTCACGCGTCCCTGATGCTACGGTCATGGCAATTAGTCCTTATCTCCGCTTTCAAAGATGTATTTGCTGATTAGTTCCTCGAGGCTGATCGAAGCTTCCGTTTCGAGGATTTCGTCTCCCGGCTCCAGGTAAATGTCGGATCCACCGGGTGTGATCTTGACGAATTTGTCCCCGATGATCCCCGACGTCCGAATTGACGCGATCGCGTCGTCCTGCAATTTGAGTTCCGGGTCGAGCGCCATTGCGACGATGGATTCATAGGTGTCGAAATCGGGGCGTATCTCCTCTACTGTTCCTATGCGAACGCCTCCTACCTCGACAAAAGCGCCTTCCGTCAGACCGGAGGAGGAGACAAAGCGAGCCGTCAGCGAATAAGTATCGTTGTCAAAGACGCCGATATCGCCAAGTTTTACCGCAAGGTAAACCAGCGACAGCAGGCCGGCAGCCATGAACAGGCCGACGGTGAATTCGAGAGAAGCTCTTTCTGTCATGGCGAACTAAAGCATTAACGCACTGATAATGTAGTCCGCGAACAAGACGGATATGGACGCAACAACGACGGCATCCGTGGTGACGCGGCTTACCCCTTCGGCACCAAATACCATACTCCGATTCAGGTGCATGAGAAAGCCTTTGCCGGTGCTGACCCACACAATCACCATGGAGAATGCGACAGATTTCGTAATGCCCATATTCAGGTCGTGCAGCAAGACGCTGTCGGCCATGCTTTGGAAGTAAGCGCCTTGGTTGACCTCAAAAACCACGACGCCGACGAACCACCCGCCGAGGATTCCGATAACGTCGAAGATCCCGGTCAGTAGCGGGATTGCGATGAGGAAAGCCAGGAACCGTGGGACGATGAGATAACGGTAGGGATCGATCGCCATGCACTCCAGTGCGTCGATCTGGTTGTCGCTGCGCATGATGCCGATCTCCGCGCAAGTCGCCGACCCGGCACGCCCGATTATGATAAGGGCGGTTAGTACCGGTCCGAGTTCTCTGACTAGACTCAAGCCGACCGCGGAGCCGAGTAAGCTCACGGAGCCGAATCGCACGAGGGTATCGTAGAACTGCAAAGCGACAACCATTCCGACAAACGCGCCGGCGACGGCGATGACCAGCGTCGAACGGGCGCCCACGAAGCGGAGTTGCCGTAGGATCAGCCGAAACTCCCACGGCGGCCATACCGCGTGTCTCAGCACCGTAGCAAAAAAGATCCCCATTCGTCCGAGTTCCTCGACGGCGGCGATGATGTTTCCGCCGAGGGATACGATCGGGGTGCGGATCGCTGAAATCATCGTATGGGTATCGGGCGGGCTTTATACAGACCGGCGCGACGGAACCGGCGACGCGGAGCCGCGTGCGGCGACCGCGGTCCCTGCGCCAAAGGTGCTCGCCAATTCATGTGTCATTGTCGGTGAGGCGGTCGAGGTATTCCTCTCCACTCGGGCGTCGGTCGCGGACGCGGCGGTGGAGCATGGATTGCACGCGGGAATCGGAAGACCGCCGGATTTCGTCGACCGTACCCAGCGCGGCTATTCGGCCTTCGGCCAGGACCATAATACGATCGGCAATTTTGAGAGCGCTCTCGAGTTCGTGGGTAACGACGACGACCGTCATTCTGAGCGCATTGCGCAGACCGACGATTAACTCGTCAAGCTCGGCAGACGTCACAGGGTCCAGGCCGGCGGAAGGCTCGTCGAAAAACAATACATGCGGGTCCATCACCACGGCACGGGCCAGGCCCGCGCGTTTCAACATGCCGCCGGAGAGTTGAGCCGGCATCAAGCGCTCTGCGTTGTCGAGTGACATCATATCGAGCTTCATCCGACTCATGATCCGGATGGTGCTGGGATCGAGACGGGTGTGTTGATGCAACGGCAGTTCGACGTTTTCAATTACGTTCATGGAGTTGATCAGCGCGCCGCCTTGGAACGCGACGCCGATGCGTTTTCGCAATTCGTAGAGCTCCGCCTTAGTAATTGCGCCAAGACGGCTGCCGAGTAAGGTTACGTCGCCCTGCTGCGGTTTGCTCAAGCCGATCAAGTGTCTTAACAGGGTCGTCTTACCGGATCCGCTGGCGCCCATGATCACGAAGATCTCACCTTTGGAAACGGAGAGGGAAATATCGTGAAGGATGCGTCGGTCGCCGTAGGCGCTTGCGAGATTATCGACGCTCAGAACTGAGGAACGTTGGTCTTCTGGGGGTGTGTTCGGCACGGTCGGATCCAGTCGGTTAGGTAATTGATCCGAAGTGCGCTTCCATTTCGGCGTCATTCCTGCGAAAGCGACCGCCATGGCCGCTCCTTGGTATCCTGCCATCGCGGCATTTGTGCATCCATGCACATCAGATGGCGGAAGTGCAGTAGGGCTGCAGGAGCAGCCCATGCCAGGAATCCAGTTGGAAATGTAATGTGCCGCTGGAAGCGGCAGCTTTATTGACTGGATGCCGGATTGAATCCGGCATGACGGTAATCAAGTTCATCAGTCAATCCCGGATCAGATACTGATCGATATTTCGGAACAGTGATCTAGCTGCTCGTTAGACTAAGGCGATGGCGGTTGGCGCACAGTATAGCCGGCAACGAGCGGGCTAGCCTGCAGTTTGCACCAGCATCGCGAGAGCCGGCGGAATTCGCGGCCACTCGGGAGCCGGTTTGGAGGGAGAGTGATAGCCGTAGCTATCGCTTGAGCGAAAACCAAACCACAGTGAGCGAGAAACCGCCGGAATCGCGATAGAACGACGCCGGAGGCAGTTTGCCACGGTTCGAACCTCGCGGTGATTCCGGGAATCGGACCGACTATCAACGCATTACCAGGCGCGTTGTTCGGCTGGTGCAAACTGCAGGCTAGGGACGTCTGTTTTTGGACAAGAGTAATCCGCGAACGGAAGGAGGTGCGCGCTGGGATGGTCGGGGAAGTGCCGAGCGCTCAGCCGCCGCTTATCGCAGCGTTGGCCGGGCCCGAGAGTGAACTTTAGGCTGCTATTGCGCTACGCGCCGCCGCACGGCGGCGAGTGCTACCAGTGCTCCGCCCATCATCCAGAAGGCGGGCGGTACGGGAACCGCCACGAGTGCGGCGACTAACGTCGCGCTGCTCTTACTGACCGTGGCAACGTTAGCGGCAAAGAGTTGGTTGCTAATAGAGACCGTCGCGTTGGTCACCGTTCCGGCGGACAGGTCCACCATCTGCCCAAGAGGTCCCCACCCGCCGAACGAGCCAAAGTGCGTCGTACCGCCCGGCGCCGGGCCCGCACCGTTCACCAGCATCTGGGTGGTCGCCGCAACAAAACCGCCCGACGCGTCATAGGTCCCGCTTTCCGCGTAAGTCAGCGACGCGATCTTCCAGCCCGCCGGGGCCGTCACCGTTAACAGAAGGGCGTCGGACATGGTTACCGGTAGGCCGCCGGCCGAAGTAATGCTGAACGGTAGCACCCCTAGATTCAAAGTATTGCCGACAGCGGCCGTAGCGGACACGTCGAAACCTGCTGCGTCGTTGCCGTCTGTCGCCGAGATGCCCGAGAAGGTAACCGTCGCCGCGTGCGCTACGGTCGTCGAAAATACGATCGCCAAGGCGAGCAAGCCTAGGCCTAATCTTGCGCTTCCTTTTCCTCTCATCTCCATGCACTCCCGCCGGTGAAGCCTCGAAGTTTCTGCTCTCTCACAAAGTACGCACAGATCGACGTCTGTTTCGCATATTTCACCCGCAGTATGCCCGATCCGCTTCTCTATTGTGAAGTATCGTGTCCGGAATTCGTGGGGAATTACCGGAAATCCTGCGCGACGTCACTTTGTGCACTCGAATCTGTCGCCGCTACCCGACGGCGGGGCTGCATCGAGCTGTTGTTTGAATCGGAATAGTCCAGAATATCAATGGCTAACGCGAATCGGCGCGGTTTTTGCTTCAGTAATCGCTGAGTACTGTGTGAAAAATAGGAAAATAGTATGGACGGCGCGTTGATGTCACGAATTCAAGACCTGCAGGCCGAGGTGGACGACGCGGTGTCCGATAGCAGCAAGGCCCAGATCGCCCAATGCGCGAGGCTTTTGGCGACTTATGTGGCACTGTATAAGCACCAGTTCGGGGAATTGACCGACGAACAGTATTCTCACCTCAGTGAGCGACTAGCGGAAAACCTGGAGTTCGGTGAATCGGTCTACAGCCGGGGGCTGAGGGAATTGCTCGAGACGCTTGCCTTAGTGGAAGTACACGAGGGCGATCGGATCACCGACCCGGACGTTCCCCGTACCCTCAATTAGCGCCGGATCAACCTGTCGACTGCTGGTCCTCCAGCTTATCCATCAAGTCGCCGATCGCGCGGTCAAAGATCGGATCAGGCTGTGTGTCGACCCGCTGCGCGACGCCTCTGGCGAATTGGTCGGCGAGTCCTGTTAACGTAGTGTCGAGCGCCTTTTGCCCCTGGCGAGTCGTAAACAGGTAGCGTCCGGTAGCCGGGCTGATCCAGGTGAAGCGCGCGCGCGTGGTCGACCCGTCGTCGTTCTCGAATTGAACCCAGTCGCCGAGATCGAGATCGGTTACCTGTTCCACGAATTCCATGATGTCCGGGGGGAGGTTCGTCGGTTCGCTTTCGGGTTCAGTGCCGTCATCGAACACCGACAAATCGATATCCAGTTCCTCCGCATCGACGCCTTTGCGTTCGAATAGGCGCGCCAGTCCCTGCCGGACAAAAGCCTCGTTGTCGTCATCACCTGTGGTCAGTGGTTCGTCGTCTTGCGATCCCTGTAGAAGATGACGCTCCGCCAGGCTCGTTTCCTCGGTGTGCTTGACCGATACGACGTGCACGCTGGCGAGCATGCTCAGAAACTTCGAGCAGGTCGGCGGATCCATCTCGAGCGTGGTCATTCCGCGTTTGATGTTCTTCAGTAGCCGCGGCAACTTTTCCGTAAGCGCTTTACGGTCTTGCGGCGTGGTCTTGTTCTGGACCGACCATACCAGGTCGTCGATGGTTTGCAGCTGTTCCTGCCAGATTTCGTTGTCGATACCATGTTCAACGTGCGTGATGATCAACAGCTGCCGCCAATAGTCGACCAGAAACTGACGGATGAATTCGCGGATCTCCAATCCAGCGATCCGTTCGTTGATGGCATCGTCGACCGTCATCTTCGCGAGCACGATCTGTTCGCGCGTGCGCAACGAACGCGTCGATTCGGCGGTGCGTTTCTCTACCTCGTCGTTTTCCTCAGCAAGATAGGCATCGAGTTGGGCGAGGGCATTTTCAAACAGCGATAAGTCGTCTTCGAATTCGTCGACAATGGACCGGACGATTTTGTCGACCAGGTCGTAGAGGCCGTCGTGAGTGCGTTGGGTCTCGCTCCATCCCACTGCAGCCGCGGCGAGTCCGTCGAGTAGCTTACGGGCCGGGTGGGTTTTCTTCGAGAACAACGCTTTGTCGAGTAACGCAACTTTGAGCATCGGTATCTGCAGCCGCCCGATCAACGCTTTCATGGCGTCGGGGATGGCCGGGTCGTCGAGGATGTAGTCGAACAGAATGGACACGATATCGAGCGTCAAGCCGTCGGTCTGATTCAATTCGCCAATGGCGCCGGTTTCTCTCAAGGTCCGTAGCACATTGAAATCGCCGGCCTCGATTTGCGCCCGATCGAGGACTTCGCCACCGGTGTCCTGCAGGCCACTCAGATTACCCTGTTGCAGTAGGGTCAAGGTATCGACTACGTGCGTCGTGCCTAACGCGACGGTACCTCCCGTTGTGCCCGCCGGCGCGATACCGGTGCCGTTGGCCCGGCCTGTTGGCGGCGCTCCGGCGCCGGGTACGGTTGTTCCTGGTTCGCCACCGGGGACGTGGGCGCCCGGGCCCATCGGTGCTCCGACGGGCGCATAACCGCTACCGCCGCCGGTCGTAAATCCAGGGGCCGGAGCCGTCATCAAACTCTGCAGGGTCGAAAACACATCCGGCCCCGTGGCCTCGATCCGGTCTTCCTCACTTTCTATGATCACGCGCGTACGGCGGCCGCCGCCGCCGGGCTGTATCGACGCAGTTACTTTAGGGAGAATGTCACGCTGTACCAGGAAGTCATTGAGGTCGGAGTACAATTGGTGGATGCCGTGCCCGGCGAACTTGTCGAACATCTTGAACAAGGTGAGTTTGACTTCGATGCCCGATTCCAATTGCTCGCACGCCGCTCGGAACGCGTCTCCGATCACGCGCGGGCCGATCGGGTTATCTTCGTCCAGCAAGTCCGGCCGGCTAAGCAGGTAGCCAATGCGGCGGTCCAATCCGAACAATTGTTCTTTGCACTTCGCCCTCATGCTTTCGACGAAATTCGTCAGGGCCAGCGACTCCTCGACTTCGTCACACTCGACGAGCGCTAGCTCCATTTCCGGCGCGAACGCGGCGGTTTTCGCGGTCGCTTTTTCGAGGTCGATACTGCTTTCGAACTCCGTATTAAAGCTGTTAATGAATTTCGCTTCGAACGAGTCGCGTTTCAGGCGCAGTTCGCGCATGGCGTCGAAATAGAGGTTTTGCCGCTGTGAGTTATCGGCTTTATTAGCGAGTTCGAACAAAGCGTCGTCAACTTTGTCCAAAACTGTCTTGAGAGACCCAGGAAGCTGTCTCGAGGCCAGTTTCTGACATTCGGTTAAGACCTCCGCGGATCGGGCCGGCACCAACCGGGTGACGTTAGCCATCTTTAGTTCCATCTACTGCGCTCGTAACTGCCTATCAATTATTGAGTTTATCGTCCGTTTTGTACGACAACTTTATGCTTCATAATGAATTAGAAGAGGTGGGGTTCGGTGGCAATGTACAATGTGAAATCGTGTGAACTTGATCACCTCGGGGGCCGGCCAAATGTGACCACCGTCCCATTCAACCCGTTACGGAGCAGCTGGGCGCTGGTCAGTTGAGGAGGCGCGGAAGTCATGGAAAATGTAGATTTGGCGGTGTTGAAAACCGCAGTTGAGTGGATCCGAGAGGATGGCGAGATTGCCCTGGTCACCGTCGCTAAGACCTGGGGATCCTCGCCGCGTCCGGCTGGTTCGATGATGATTTGGCGTCCGGACGGGCAGTTCGAAGGGTCACTGTCCGGCGGTTGTATCGAAGAGCAAATCCTCGAAAAATTTGCCGCCGGCCTGCCTCGGCAGGCTACGAGCATTTCCTACGGGATCACCAAGGAACAGGCGGTCACCCGCGGCCTGCCCTGTGGCGGTGAGGTCACCGTGGTTATAGAGACCTTGAACTCGGCGGCAGAGCTGACCGAAATTCTGACCCGGATCGGCCGCCGTGAGCGCGTGCAACGGGTAGTGGCTATGGACACCGGTGAATCGCGTCTCGAATCGCCGGCGGCCGGGGCGCGTACGGATCTGGACGGCGATCTGTTTCGTGCTGTGTTCGAGCCGAAGTGGCGGCTCCTGATTATCGGCGCGGGGCAACTCGGTGGGTTCGTCGCGGGCTTTGCCGATGTTCTCGGCTACGAGGTGTTGGTGTGCGATCCGCGAGACAATTATCGCCACTCGTGGTCGGCCGGCCATATGGAGTTGTTTGCCGAGATGCCGGACGATTTCGTCGAGGCCCAACGGTGCGACCCGCAGACTGCCGTGATAGCACTTACCCACGACCCTAAACTGGACGATCTGGCGATCATGGAGGCACTCGACTCGCCGGCTTTCTACGTCGGGGCGCTCGGATCCGCGCGCACCAACGCGGCCCGTCGGGAACGACTGCGCGATCACTTCGACATGACCGAGGCGCAGCTCAACTTTCTCAGTGGGCCGATCGGTATCGATCTCAATACGCGAACGGCTTCGGAGATAGCGCTGGCGATCGTCGCTGAGGTCACCGCCCGACGCAACGGCGTCGCGGTGACCTGCGTGCGCGATCACTCTCAGGCCCGAGCTACCGCCTAGCGAATGTCGTCCAAGCTCGTCGGAATTCTTCTCGCGGGCGGGGACGCACGGCGATTCGGGGGTAACAAGTTGGCCGTGCCGCTGTCTGGCGGCACGCCGTTGGGAGTATGCTCGGCCGAACGATTGCGCGCCGCCGTCGATGAATTGCTGGTGGTGATCCCCGAGGGCAACCCGGCGACTCGTGCGTTATTCGCCGACCGATACGCTACTACCGTATGTCGGGACGCGCGGGACGGCGTTGGTCGCTCCATTGCACACGGCGTCTCGATTTGCCGTGACGCGGACGCCTGGTTGATCGCTCTGGCCGACATGCCTTTCATCGACACCGCCACGATCCTGGCCGTCGCGGCAGCGCTGACGTCGAGATCCGCAATCATCCGCCCGCGTTACAGGGGTCGCGCCGGACACCCGGTCGGCTTCGGCGCGACCTACGGCGAGGAGCTGATGGATTTGCAGGGCGACGTCGGCGCTCGGTCGGTAGTAAACGCGCATCGCGGCATGCTGCGTTTCATCGATACCGAAGACGCCGGGGTGGTGACCGATATCGACCGGCCGGAGGATTTGGAAGACCCGCTCGCGCCGGCATGACAGCCCCGCGTCGTTCCCGCGAAGGCGGGAATCCAGTCGAACAAACGCCGCTGTAAGCGGCGGCCGCATTCACTGGATGGGGCGGTCTACATTCACTGGATGGGGCGGTCTAC
>CAZFZX010000039.1:0-2381 GCA_964523765.1 uncultured Enterobacteriaceae bacterium | reverse complement strand
GGCGGCCGCATTCACTGGATGGGGCGGTCTACATTCACTGGATGGGGCGGTCTACGTTTTGAGTGGCGGGGTCATTTAGTTCCCGCGTCAGTTCGGTGAAAAACTCCCGATGGGCATCGGGCGGCCGATTTCGAAGCCCTGTGCGTAATCGACCCCGACCGCGCGCAGGGCGTTCAGCACGTCGCCGTCTTCGACGAATTCTGCGATCGTTTTTTTGCCCATCACGTGCCCGATTTCATTGATCGATCGAAGCATCGCAAGATTGACCGAATCGTTGCAGATGTCGCGGACGAAGCTGCCGTCGATTTTGAGGAAATCGACGGGCAGTTCCTTGAGATAAGAAAACGAAGAAAAGCCACTACCGAAATCGTCGAGCGCGAACATACAGCCGCGGTCTTTCAGTAGGGAAATGAAATGTGTCGCCTGCACCAAATCGGCAATCGCTGCCGTTTCGGTGACTTCGAAGCAGAGCTTCTCCGCCGGAATGCTTCCCTCATCGATTTGCTCGAGGATAAAGCGCAGGATCTCCTCGTTGCCCATCGACTGGCCGGAAAGATTAATGCCGCACAGATGCAACCGGTCGACCAGACCCGGGTGGTTGCGCAACCATCCCATCGCGTTGGCGATGACCCATCGATCGACTTTGTCAGAAAGGTTGTAACGTTCGGCGGCAGGCAAGAATTCCGACGGCATCACGACGTCGCCGAGTTCGTCGCGCATCCGGATGAGCAGTTCGTAATGATCGCTGTTGTCAACGGTCTCGCCGATCGGCGTGATACGTTGGAAGTCGAGTTCAAAACGGTCTTCGGTCAGGGCTTCGTTGATGCGGGTCGCCCATAGCATCTCGCCGTGCGTGCGGGTCACGGCAAGATTGTCTTTCTGGTAGGAATGGATCCGGTTGCGACCGGAATCCTTAGCCGCGAAGCACGCCGTGTCCGCCATACTGAGCGCCGCATTCGCATCTTCGCATTGCTTATTCACCGCGACGAGGCCGATGCTGGCGGCCACCTTATGGCTGCGGCCGTCCCAAACGAATTGGTAGGACTCCAGCGCCTGGCGCAGGGCCTCGATACCGCTGTGCGCCTGCGCCATTGTGCAATCTTCTATCAACAGGGCGAATTCGTCACCGCCGAGGCGGGCCAGCGTGTCACGTTTGCGCACGATCGTCTTAAGTAACCGCGCGGCTTGTCTCAGCAACTCGTCGCCGGCCGTGTGACCGCAAGTGTCATTGACAATTTTGAATTGGTCCAGATCGATCACTGCGAGCGTATGTTCGGTATCTTCCGAATGTGCACTCTCGAGCACCTGAACCAAACGTTTTGCGAGCGTTTTGCGGTTGGCGAGTCCCGTCAGCTCATCGTGATTCGCCTGAAAAGAAAGGTTTTCGGTCAACCGATACGTGTCGTCGATGTCTTCGCACGTCATCAACACCATGCCGTCGCGTCCGGCGCCGACCGCCCTGGCGGTTTCTCGCACCCACACGATATTGCCACCTTTCTTCTGTCGCCGAATATCCCATCGGTGCAGGCGCCCGGCCGAGTCGACGACGCTCTGAATGTGCTCCGCGGCGATGGCGCGGTCGTCGGGTGCATACAGGTCGAAAACGGAACTTTGCGTCAACTCGTCGCGCTTATAGCCCATGAATTGGAGACCGAAGCGGTTCGCGAAAAGAATTTGACCCTCGTAGTTGAGGGTGTAACACGGCATCGGCGTGTTGTCGTAGATGACGTGATAGCGAAATTCTTCCGTGCTGTCGAGGTCGCCGAGGAGTTCTTCATGCATGCGCGCGCGCGCGAAATGATCGAGCGTCGCTTCCAGATCTTTCGCCTTGCGGTCGATGCTCGAGGCCGAGAACTCCGCTTTGCGGAGTTTTTCAGCGGTGCGTTTCAGGGACAACTGCGTTTTGATCCGTGCGAGCAGGATCGGCAGTTCACCTGGTTTCGTCACATAGTCGTTCGCGCCGAGCTCGAGGGTGCGGCTGATGTCGTTCTTGTCGTTGCTCGCCGCAAGCATGATCACTGGAAGCTGAGTTTCACTATAGCGTCGGCGGAGTCGTTTGAGGACTTCCTCGCCGGGCATTCCAGGCATCTGCAAATCCAATAGGACGAGGTCGAAGGCCTGCTGTTCGACCAGTGCCAGCGCTTCGTTCCCGTCGGGGGCAGTAACGACGTCGTAGCCTTTCGAACCGAGCCGCATCGATATCGCTTTGCGGATCGTCGCATTATCATCGACGGCTAATACCGCTGCCGAAGCTTTGGACACAGTGCTTGACCTCCTGCGCGGCTCGGGCTTTATAGATTGAATTATGCCGCGCGGATTGGAAGTCTAGGATCGGGAGTCGGGCATAAGCAAGGAATCAAATGCGCCTACAGCTTGTTTAA